>JAIRJZ010000070.1 GCA_031260355.1 Burkholderiales bacterium | reverse complement strand
ATAACCAAGGTGTTAAAACTCCGGAATGGGCGGTTGAGGGAAAAGACAAAAGCGGACAGCATCGTAATTATTACTCGATCAAAGCAGCGAAAGAAGCAATGTTTCGGGCGGCGACGTTGCGAACGCTGGAGAGCGGGCAGTTGAAGCCATTGCCCACGCCTGATCCTAGCGGTTTCGGTACGACGGGCTTGCAAATGGGCGAACTCTTTAAAGTCAGCGAATCCGAAGAACTACAACGGCGAGCGTATTGGGCGACCGTGTTCAAATCATTGGGACATGCGCTGCATTTATTGCACGACATGGGGCAGCCGCAGCATGTGCGCAACGATTCTCACTCCGGAGCGTTTTGCATTCCTGATATTAACGGCAATATTTCTGATCGTTGCGCTGGAGGGCAGGACAGCTTCTATGAAAAATATATTGAAGCCCGAGTGAAGGGGGAAGGTTTTTTTGTGCTTTCCAAGCGTTTTTTTGAAAGAAACGAGCCCGGTGATGTGACTTCTCCTACGACGGAATCGAAGCCGCTAACCTATGTTGACTCTCTGAATCCCTATCCGATGCCGAGTTTTAACGGCTATTACGATTATTACCGTTCCGAAGGAAAAACAGGAAGCGACAGTTATTCAGGTATGGGGTTAGCCAACTACACCAATATGGGCTTTTACAGCGCAGGAACGAATTTGGGGGCTTACTCTCCATACCCTTATCCGCCTCGCGATTATAACGCTTTAACCCAGCACCATATTTTGCCTGAGGAGGTAAAGGGAATGAGTGGTGAGCTTATCAAAGATAACGAGGCGTATGTGACGTTGCTGCGTTATCCAGTCCTCGACAGGCTTGCCCCTGGAAAAACCGAGCCCAATGTGGCCTTGACCGGTTACAGTGTGTTCGATCAATTTTTGCGCGATAAGGGGAAAGAACCGGTTTATTCTCTCAATCACTACAACTACGACGCCAAAGCCGACTTGCTTCTCCCCCGCGCTGTTGCGTACAGCGCTGGGTTGATCGATTACTTCTTCCGCGGGAGGATGGAAATCAGCTTGCCGAAGGATGGGGTTTATAGCGTCGTTGATCACGCACAGTTCGCAGATACCGATCCGATCAACGACTTCAAGGGATTTGGCAAGATCAAGTTGAAACTCAAGAACACCACAAAAGATGTTGAAACGGCTTCAGGAGAATCATATCCGCAAACGATGAGCGATGGAATTCTGGTGGCAACGCTCAAGTTTTACAGAAACAAAGACTACACCGATGATTTGAATGGAGAGCTTTCTGAAGGTGCTACTTTGGCTGATGCTTATCGCAAAGGCACCGATAAGGAAGAAATGATCCTTTCCGAACCGATTGCTCTGAGCGGTCTTGCGCCCGGTGAGGACATTGAGCTTACGTTCAATTTTCAGAAAGAGTTGCCGATTAATGCTTGGACTCCGGTAAGGCTTTCTGTGGTCTTTCGCGGCAAGCTGGGAGATGAAGAAGATGCCGTGATCGTTTCGGAAAAACCAATTTCTTCTCCTGTCTTTTTCGCAGCATATAACGAGTTGGATTACATCGATCTCAACCAAACCTGCTACACCAGGGAGCAAATCATCGGCAGTGATGCGCTCTGGGGGCTGCTGAGAGCGGATTGTAAAAAATCTCTTAGCCCGTCGGAGCCTCGGGAGTTCTCCGACATGTGCAAGAAAGATGTCATGAACGTTGCGATTGACTTCGGCGGGGCGGACAGCAATCTTTCCATCCACTGGATCAATGAAGAAGGGGCGTTACAAGTACGCCGTTTCGGGAGAGTCGCTTTCTTGGTGGACGACGAAAAAACCAGCCTGTCGGTTTTTGCGGCATCCTATCAGGGGAACTATAATCCTGCGGTCGTCAGTTACGAAAATCTGGCCGACTATTATTTTGTATTCAGCGACTATAGGGGAATCAACGTGTTTGGTGGAAACATGTTTATTATGAACGGCAGAAGCCAGTTTGGCGGAGGTGTGTGCACCAATGGCTTTATGCCAGGCCACCCAACCCTGTTGCAAGGCGAAGAACGTAAGCCGGTGCCGGCAACGGAGATCATAGGATGGTAGCCGTGAGGCGCCGATAAACAATCATGGTTGAACCTGAACGCCACATTGTTTCGAAAGAAACGATGCGGCGGTTTTGCGATCATCGCGCCGCCCAGCGATGGTTTTGATCTCGGCTTGGCTTCGTTGTTGGCCAGAATGGGGATAGGTTGCTGACAAAGCCCTCCCTTTCAAGGGGAGGGTTTGGGTGGGGATGGGGTTGATTGTATGGGTAGCCAAGAAACCCATCTCCTTCCCGGCCTTTCCCCTCGATCAAAAACGTTTCGAAGGCAGGCTCTTGAAAGGGAGGGAGAAAAACGCGGGGCGCCTGTAAGCCTCCTCGCAAATGTATTCACTTGAACTGAAACCGCTGTAAATGGTCTTGGAAAGATACTGAATTGAGGGGTTCTCAACAAACCCTGCCGACGTGAACAGCGACGACGCCGGAAGTCAAGTTGTAATAGTCAACGTGGTCGAAACCGGCGCTCAGCATCATCGTCTTCAGCGTTTCCTGATCGGGGTGCATCCGGATCGATTCGGCGAGGTAGCGATAGCTTGCTTCATCATTGGTGATGAGGCGACCGAGTTTCGGCAGGACTTTGAAGCTGTAGAAATCGTAAAGCGGCGCCAGCGGTTTCCACACGCGGGAAAATTCCAGCACCAGCGCCATGCCGCCCGGCTTCAGTATTCGCCGCATTTCGCGCAGCGCCGTTTCTTTGTCGGTGACGTTGCGCAATCCGAAGCCGATCGATACCGCGTGAAAACTTTTGTCGGAAAACGGCAGCGCTTCGGCGTTGCATTGAACAATCGGTGCATCAAGGCCGTGTTTCAGCAGGAGGCTACGGCCTTCCCGCAGCATGGCGTTGTTGATGTCGGACAGGACGACGGTCGCTTTCGGATATTTGCGCAGGAAGCGGCGGGTCAGATCGCCGGTGCCGCCTGCCAGATCGAGGACGGCGGCGCCTTCGGGCAACTGCGCCAACGCGACGGCAAAGTTTTTCCAGCAACGGTGCAGCCCGACCGACGTCAGGTCGTTCATCAAGTCGTATTTTGACGCGACGGAATCGAAAACGTCGGCAACGCGTTTTCCTTTATCGTCGGCGGCGATGGTTTCGTAGCCGAAGTCGGTCGTTTTCTTCACGGGATTGGGGGGGGCGTTCAGGAGGGGGCGGAGGTCACCGCTTCACGGCTGCCGCCTGCTGTACGCAAGCGAGTCAGATAATCCTGCCACAAGGTTTCTTGGCGCGTTCCCAGTTCATCCAGATAGACCCATGAATACAAACCCGAATCGTGTCCGTCGGAAAAAGTCAGGCGCAGCGCGTAATGACCGACCGGTTCGAGCCGGATAAGGCAGACGTCTTTTTTGCTGGTTTGCAGTGTTTCCTGTCCGGGGCCGTGGCCGCGAACTTCTGCTGACGGCGAAAACACCCGCAGAAATTCGTGTGAGAAACAGACTTCCCGCCCGTCGGCGAAACGCAATTCCAATTGCCGGGAGGCGCTGTGCAGGATGATTTCGACCGGTCGTATCAGGGCATCGTCGGACATGGTGCTTCAACGGCCAAGACCATACTCGGGGTCGGCCAGATCGGGCACGATGCTGTTGACCACGCTCAGATGTTCGGTGCCGGTGAAAGCGTCACGGCTGCGCGCTTCTTTGCCGCGCAGTTTGATGTCGAGCCGCAGGTCGTTGATCGAATCGGCGTTGCGCAGGGCGTCTTCGTAGGTGATCAGGCCGCGTTCATAGAGGTCGAACAACGACTGATCGAAAGTCTGCATTCCTTGTTCGCGCGACCGTTTCATGATGTCCTTGATGCCGGGGATGTCGCCCTTGAAAATGAGATCGGAAGTCAGCGGGGTGTTGAGCATCACTTCGGCTGCCGGGATACGGCCGCGGCCATCGGCACGCAGGATGAGGCGCTGCGCCACGAAAGCGCGAACGTTGAGTGACAAATCCATCAGCACTTGCGCCCGCCGTTCTTCCGGGAAGAAGTTGATTATCCGGTCGAGTGCCTGATTGGTGCTGTTGGCGTGCAGCGTTGCCATGCACAAGTGGCCGGTTTCGGCAAAGGCGATGGCAAAGTCCATGTTCTCGCGCGAACGGATCTCGCCGATCATGATCACGTCGGGCGCCTGCCGCAGGGAGTTTTGCAACGCGATATCCCATGAATCGGTATCGACCCCGATTTCGCGCTGCGTGAAAATACAGTTGCCGTGCTCGTGAACAAACTCGATCGGATCTTCGATGGTGATGATGTGGCCGTAGCTGAATTTGTTGCGATGGGCGAGCAGCGATGCCATCGTGGTCGATTTGCCGGCGCCGGTAGCGCCGATAAAAATGACGATGCCGCGTTTGGCGAGGATGACATCCTTCAGCACCGACGGCATCCCCAGATCTTCATAGGAGGGGATTTTGGTATTGATCGAACGCAACACCATCCCCGGCCAGCCCTGTTGCATGAAAGCGCTGACACGGAAGCGGCCGATGTTTTGCAGACCCAAGGCGTAATTGCACTCTCTCGTTTGGTCGAAAAAATTTTTCTGCCGCTCATTCATGATGCAGCGAACCAGCTCGGCAGTGTGTTGCGGCTCCAGCGGCGATTTCGAGACCGGCGAGATTTTGCCGTTGACTTTGACTGCCGGCGGAAAGCCGACCGTGATAAACAAGTCGGATCCCTTTTGCTGCACCAGCAATTCCAGCAAGTCGTGGATGAATTGAACAGCGCGTTTATTTTCCATGTCCATCAAAAAAGAGAAACACCACCAAACGACACAATTATGTCGTATCGGCTAGGCGTTGAACAGTTCTTTGTTAAGAGCCAGATGCAAAGCCGCTGGAACGGTGATCTTGTTGCGTCGAACCAGATCGAGCAACGCCTGATCCATGGTCTGCATGCCGATGGATTGACCGGTTTGCATCGACGAATACATCTGCGCGATTTTGTTTTCGCGGATCAGGTTGCGGATGGCCGGGGTGCCGATCAGCACTTCAAATGAAGCGACCCGACCCAGGCCGTCTTTGGTTTTCAGCAACTGCTGAGAAACGATTGCCACCAGCGATTCGGAAAGCATCGCCCGCACCATTTCTTTTTCGGCGGCCGGGAACACGTCGATGATCCGGTCTATCGTCTTGGGCGCCGAACTGGTGTGTAGCGTGGCAAATACCAAGTGACCGGTTTCCGCCGCCGTCAATGCCAAGCGGATGGTTTCGAGGTCGCGCATTTCGCCGACCAGAATATAGTCGGGGTCTTCGCGCACGGCGCTGCGCAAGGCCGCTTCGAATGAATGCGTGTGGTGGTGGATGGCGCGCTGGTTGACCAGGCATTTCTTTGATTCATGAACGAACTCGATCGGATCCTCGATGGTCAGGATATGACCGTTTTCCTGTTCGTTGACCTGGTTTACCATCGCCGCCAGCGTTGTCGATTTTCCGCAACCGGTCGGGCCGGTCACCAGAATCAGCCCGCGCGGCCGTTTGATGAGTTCATGAAACACCTTGGGCGTGTTCAACTGTTCGAGGGTTTGTACTTTCGACGGAATCGTTCGGAACGCGGCGCTGGCGCCGTGCTGTTGCGTGAAGGCGTTGACGCGGAAGCGCGCCAGGTTGGGAATGGCGAACGAGAAGTCGCACTCAAGCCGTTCCTCGTACTCCTTGCGGATCGAGTCGCTCATGATGTCATAGACCATCGCATACACTTCTTCGTGCGACAGCGGCGGCACATTGACCCGCCGGATATCGCCGTACACCCGGATCATCGGCGGCAACCCTGACGACAGATGCAGGTCGGAAGCGTTGTTTTTGACGGCAAAGGCCAGAAGTTCGGTGATATCCATCTATAATCCTTTCCTTCTCATGAGCAGCGCCATGACGTTACCTTTTTCGTAACCGGCATAGCTTCCAAGGTCTTGATTATGGGGCAGTATCAAAAAGCGTGGCAAGCCATTTGGCGGCGAATCGACGAATCGACCGCCCGGTGTGGAAGAAATGTTGGTGAAATCTCTCTGTTGGCGGTTTCAAAACGGTTTTCGCCGGAAGCAGTGCGCCGATTGCATGCGCTGGGCCAGCGCCGGTTTGGCGAAAACTACGTCCAGGAAGCCCGAGACAAACAGCAGGCGCTGGCTGATCTGCCCGATCTTTCCTGGACGCTGATCGGTTCATTGCAGCGCAATAAGGCGGCACTTGCTGCCCGGATATTCGACCGGGTTGAAACGGTCGATTCTCTGACGCTGGCGGAGCGGTTGTCGGCGGCGCGTTCCGTTGACCGGCCGCCGCTGGAAGTCTTGATACAGGTTAATATCAGTACCGAGCCGCAGAAAAGCGGCGTCACGCCGGAAGCGGCCGTTACCCTTGCCGGTCAAATCGCTCTTTTGCCGCGCCTTCGGTGGTGCGGTTTCATGGGGATGGCGGCAGAAACCGGTGATGTGGTGGAACAGCGGCGGCAATTTGCGCGGCTGCGTCAGTGTCAGGAGCAAGCACGAGCAGCGGGTTTGTCCGCCGAGGTATTGTCGATGGGAATGAGCGCCGATCTCGATGCGGCCATTGCCGAGGGTTCGACCGAACTGCGTATCGGCAGCGCCTTGTTCGGGCCGCGACCGGAGGAATGAGCGCATGGGCGAATGGCGATTCGAACCTTGAAACGGAACGGAGGGGTATTCATGAAATGTGTTTTTATCGGCGGCGGGGCGATGGCAACCGCGCTGATCGGCGGGATGGCAAGCAAAGGCACTGCCGATATCAAGGTGGTCGATCCCGATGAGGCGCAGCGGATGCGGTTGACGGCGGCGTTTCCTCATCTGCGGTGTTATTCGCGTCTCGAAGGCGCTCTTTTTGAGAGGTGCGATGTTGTTGTGCTGGCGGTCAAGCCGCAGCAATTGCAGAAAGTCGCCCGCCAATTGGTGCCGTTCGTGGCAGCCGTTCCGGCGGTATTGTCGATAGCGGCAGGCGTTCGCATCAAGGATCTTTCGCGCTGGTTGGGCGGTTATTCGGCCGTGATCCGGGCGATGCCGAACACACCGGTGCAGGTCGGCGCCGGTTCTACCGGTGTTTACGCGGCGCCCGGGGTGAATGAAGTCGCGCGGGACCGCGTTCACGAATTGCTGGGGAGCGTCGGCGATGTGGTTTGGGTGCTGAAAGAGGAGGCGCTCGATGTGGTGACGGCGCTGTCCGGCAGCGGTCCGGCCTATGTCTTTTATTTTCTGGAAAATATGGAGACGGCAGGACTTGCGATGGGCTTGGGAGAGAAAGAAGCCCGTGCTACGGCGTTGAGCGTTCTGTCCGGCGGACTGGCGCTGGCCAGTCACAGCAATGAGCCGTTTGCCGATTTGCGCGCCAAGGTCACTTCAAAAGGCGGAACCACCGAGAGGGCAATACGGGTTCTTGATCAAGCGGGAGTCGGTCAAGCCTTTCAGGAGGCTGTACACGCGGCTTGGCGGCGGGCGCGGGAATTGGGCGACGAGTTGGGCGTCGATGACCCGGTAGCCGATGAATGAACAGCCGGTTTCTTGGCGACGTGAAGACGGCGGTGCTTTGGTATTGACGCTGCACGTTCAACCGGGCGCCAAGCGAACCGAGATTCAAGGGATTCACGATAATGCCTTGAAGGTGCGACTGGCGGCGCCGCCGGTTGACGGCAAGGCCAATCAGGCGTTGCGGCGTTTTCTTGCCGAGGCGTTTGGTGTGGGGCTGCGCGCCGTGACGCTGGAGCACGGGCTAAGTACGCGCCACAAAGTCGTTCGAATCGAAGCGCCGACAAAACGCCCCGACCGGCAGTGGCGGTGACACGGTGACAAAGACCATGCTTTAGCCGTTACGTTGTAAAAACTTGCCTTATCATCAAATGACTCTGCCAACGATTACCAGCGGAGTCATCGTCGGGGCACTGGGAACGCTTATGGTGATTGTCTGCGTTGCTCCGATCTGTCTCGGGGAGCTCCACAAATCGCCGCCGGTGGCCATCGTGCTGCTGAACATCGTATAAGAATCTGCCATCGCGGCGCTCATCGTCCCTGAAACTGAAGGAAGCCCAGAGTAAGAGGAGTTGTACCAGGGATTGCTTCCGCCTCCCACATTGACATATGGAGTTACCGAGATTTGAACCGTTCTTATCGAGCCGTCTGAAATATGGAACTGCAACGATAAGTTGTTAACCTGAGTCATCCCCGGAGGGTTTGTTTTCTGCAAAGTAAAAAAGTCATCGCCCGGGACATAAGTCAAGATGCTTTGACTGGCTCTGGGGGAATAAACAACATTGTCCAGCACAATGAATGGTTGCACCCAGTCGAGCTTGATGTAGAGGGTTCCTCCTTGGCAAGTACCATAAGCGGCCAGCAGGTCGATCTCGCCATACGGAGCATTGCCCTGGGGATCGGTCGCCAGTGCCGAAACACCAGCCCAGTCACTGTCGTCGCCATCGAGAATGATCTGGACAGCAGACCAGGCGGCACCGCTCAGGGAGGCAAGACAGACAAACAGCGCCAGCAAACTCAGGTGACGGGTATGCGATGTTTTCAGGGCGCGGGCGGCAATCAACCCGGAGGCAATCGCGATCAGGAGGAGCAGCAAAGGGGTCGAGGCGGGAATCGGGTTGTATCCTGGAGCCGGGCGAGGGTCTCCTGAACAGGGGGATATCGAGCCAAACGAAATGGGTAGGCCGTTGTTCTCAAACATCACATTGGAAGGAACGTCGAAGCCCTGCGAGGGTGAAGCGGCGAAACCAACGGTGGTCTGCGAGGTGATCGTGACGTTGGGAATCCGGTATTCAACGAAGGGACCGCCGAAAGGATAAAGGGGGTGGGCGGGGTCTTGCTGCGTTGGTGGGGCGGAAACGAGAGTGCCGCCGCTGCAGTTAAAACGCTCAACGGATACGAGTTCGCCGTTGGTGACGGTGGCGACAACGGAAACGTCCGCTCCCGAGAAAGTTCGATGGATGCCGGAGTTGTCGGGGACGGTAACGGTGCAACCGGAGGCGGTATTGCCGTTGAGGTTCAGATAGGTCTGATAGTAGAACGTTGAGGGTGCTTGAGCCAAGGAAAGGTTCGCGGAGGCAAGCATGCCAAAAATGGCAAAGGCAACAACCCCCTTGATTGATGTGCGCATATGAGCCTCCCCGTCAAAAGAATGACCAACCTGCTTTACCCAAGAAGCGGCATCCCTTTCACCCCTCCCAAAAAAATCCCAAACGATTATGCGGAGCATGAAACCGAACCGTACAAACACCAGTGTATTATGAATTCTCTCTCGTTGTTGGCGGGTGCTTGTAACAGTATCGGACAGTGCTTTCTACAAGCGTGATACCTGATTGGCGAGTCGAACGAAATCTTCGACGCTGAGATTTTCGCCGCGTGCCTGTGGGTTGATTCCGGCGGCGCATAAATCGTCCGGCGTACAGCACGCGGACAGTGCGTTGCGCAGGGTTTTCCGGCGCTGCGTGAACGCGGCGCCCACCAGCCGTGCGAACAGGGCGTCATCATCAATCTGCGGCGCTTGTGCGCCCAGGGGCGTCAACCGCGCCACTGCCGAATCGACCTTGGGCGCTGGTGAGAAGGCGCCTGGCGGTACGATGAACAATCGGGCGATGGCAAATTTGGCTTGCAACATCACCGACAACCGCCCGTAGTCCGGGGTCGATGGTGCCGCCGCCATTCGCGCCACGACTTCTTTTTGCAACATCACATGCAGATCATGCAGCGACGCCGTATCGGCCGCCAAATGAAAGAGCAGCGGCGAACTGATGTTGTACGGCAGATTGCCGACGATGCGCAGCGGCGCTGACAGCGTGGCGGCGAGTCGGGAAAAATCGAAGCGCAAGGCATCGGCCTCGAGCAACGTCAATTGCGCTGCGTCGAAACGCTCGCGCAGTCGCGCCGCCAGATCGCGGTCGATTTCGACCGCATGAAGATGACCGGCGCGAGCGACCAAATCGGCGGTCAGCGCTCCCAGCCCCGGGCCGATTTCGACCAGCGTGTCATTCGGTTGCGGATCAATGGCAGCGACGATGCGCCGGATGTAATGCGGATCGGCGAGAAAGTTTTGCCCGAAACGGCGGCGCGGCGTATGCCCTTGCATCAGGCGCTTGGGAGAGAGAGATTCAAGGGGTGGAGCCCCCACAGCGGCCCCGGAGTGACAGGCCGAGAGATAACAAACACCATTACAGAATATAACGCGACACCGGTTGCACCGACGCGAATGTGGGGCGCGTCGGTCGCCAGTTCGGCACCCATGGCGCCCGCTTCAGGAAAGCGGTGCTCTCGCCGAGGATCAGACGCACCAGGTCTTCGAGCGCTTCTTCGTCCAGTTGTGCCGGAGAAAACAGCATTTGCATCACTTCGAAACGGTCAACATTGGACAAACGGACGCCTATCTTGTGCTGAACGTAATCGGGTTCGAGACGAATGGTTGTCTTGATTTCCGGGAGAATCTTGAATTGAACGGCGCGCACGGCTCGCCATTCATCTACTTCCGGGCTGCTTTCGAACGCCAGACCGGCTACCCGCAGACGGGTTTCGACATCGTTGGCCGAAAGTGACGGCACCCGGATGATGGGGCTGCTCGGACAGGTCAGCCGGTAGTAAAGCTCGATATGGTCGAGCAGTTCTTGTTCACCGAAACGTTGTCGCCGATACGACACAAAGCTCTGCTCCAGCGTCAGCGACCGCATGACCATCAGGTTGCCGAAGCGAAACTCGTGGGACACCGGCGGGTGCAGCGTCTCCAGGTAACGGGCGACTTCTTCCAACCAGGCGTGAATATGCCATAGCAGTTGATCGATACTGGTTCGAATCTGCGCTTCGCTCAAACGGTTTTTTTCCGAAGGCGGGGTGTTGCCTTCGGCGCGCATCCGTAACTCATCCAGCAAGGATTTTCGGTCGGTATGGCGAGGGTCTTTTTTTGTCATGGTTGTTTTCTGGTTCCGCCTGTCTGGCTAGAGGTCAGGTTCGGCTTGCCGGTGCCAGTGTTACGGAAGAGCAGAATCCTGTTCGGGAAAGAGCGTCGCGAATTGCCAACGGTAAAGTTAGAAAACAAAGACCCAAAAACCCGCCCGCACCAAGAACGGTTCAGACATGGAGGCTATGGTACCGAATGAAGGCTTTCTCCGCCAGTGCTTGTTGACGGTTTTCCCGAGGAACGCGGAGGCGTGTGCGGGGTCGGTGTCTCTTTCTCGTCACGGCTGAAAAATTATTGCCGCCGCTCCGGTACCGCGCTTCGCAATTTGCCGTACAATTTGCCCGTCTTTTAACCCGCTTTGCCCGGAGGAGTGCGCCGATGGCGCTGCTTGAGATTCGTAACGTCAGCCGTCGTTTCGACGATTTTGTTGCTGTTGACCATGTTGATTTCTCCGTCAATGCCGGAGAGTTTTTTACGTTGCTGGGGCCTTCCGGCTGCGGAAAAACCACGCTGTTGCGGATGATTGCCGGCTTCGACCAGCCGGATGAGGGCGCCATCGTTCTCGACGGCATCGATCTCAAGGACACGCCGCCGGAAAAACGACCGGTTCATACCGTATTTCAGAGTTATGCGTTGTTTCCGCATATGACGGTCGAGCAGAACATCGCTTTCCCGCTCAAGATGGCGCGCCAGAGCGAAGATGAAATTCGCGTCAAAGTGAAAAATGCGCTGTCGCAGGTGGCGTTGAACGATCGCGCCGCCCGTTATCCCCACGAGCTTTCCGGCGGTCAACGCCAGCGCGTCGCGTTGGCGCGGGGGCTGGTCAACCGACCGCGGTTGTTGCTGCTTGACGAACCGCTGGGGGCGCTCGACGCCAAGCTGCGCGAGCAGATGCAGATTGAATTGATTGCGCTGCAACGCGATATCGGCGTCACGTTCGTTTTCGTCACGCACTCGCAGGCGGAAGCACTGGCGTTGTCGCATCGGATTGCCGTGATGAATCACGGCCGCATCGAGCAACTCGACGAGCCGGACAGACTTTACGGCGCGCCCAAGAACCGCTTTGTTGCCGATTTCATCGGCAACGTCAACATGCACGAGGCGACCGGACAGTCGGGCGGCGCCACATTGACGCTGCTGCTCGGAAAACTCGGTCAGATTACCGCGCCGGCGCGGCCGGGGCTTGCGGTCGGCGACGCCGGCGTTTTTGTGATCCGACCGGAACAGGTCAGCATCCGCGCCGCCTCGGAGGCGTCGCCTGACCCCAATCAATTCGTTGGAACGGTCAATGGTTTCCTTTACATCGGCGACGTCACCACCTACGTTGTCGATTTGCCGGACGGCGCGCGTCTCGAAGCGCTGCTTCCCAATTCCGCGCCGGGTCGCGCCAAGTTCTTTGAATTAGGCGATCCGGTTCGTGTTTCATGGAAGGCCGAAGCCGGTGCCTTCCTTACCTCTTGACCGTCTAGCGCTGGCACCATGTCTCTGATTCAAGCAACCCGCATTCGAGGGGAGCGCTTGCTGCAACTCATTGTCAGCGCGCCGCCTTTCGTCTTTTTGTTGCTGTTTTTTCTGCTGCCGGCGCTCATCATGGTGGTGGCGAGCTTTCGTTATCCCGGCGAATTCGGTGGACTGGCGCCGTTGTTCGGCGACCTTCCCGCCGGTGAAAAAGGGCTGACGCTCGAAAATTACCAGATCTTTTTTTCCGATTTTATCTACGCCCAGATTTTTCTGAAGAGTCTCGGCGTGGCGGCGTTGACGACATTGATTTGCCTGGTGATGGCGTACCCGGTGGCGTTGCTGATTGCCCGCAGTCCGAAAAAATCGCGCGACTTGCTGGTGTTGTTGTGCGTGCTGCCGTTTGCCAGCAATTTTCTTGTCCGGGTCTATGCCTGGATGATCATCCTCGGCCCATTTGATCTTTTGTTCTCGCGTTTTGCCGTGATCGTCGGCATGGTTTACGTCCATTTGCCGTTCATGATTCTGCCGCTGTACACCAATCTGGAGAAACACGATCCGACGCTGCTCGATGCCGCGCAAGACCTCGGCGCCAATGCCTGGAACCGTTTCTGGAAAGTGACGTTCCCGATGTCGCTGCCCGGTATTTTCTCGGGCTCGGTGCTGGTGTTCATTCCGGTGCTGGGGATGTTCGCGATTCCCGAAATCCTCGGCGGCAAGGACGACTGGCTGGTCGGCAACATGATCAAGGAAGCCTTCCTCGGCACCCGCGACTGGCCGTTCGGTTCGATGCTGGCGATGATGCTGACTGTCGTGGTATTGGGCATCGCGGTGCTGTCAACGACATTTGCGAAACGGAGGATGCGCCGTGCGTAGGTCGCCGTTGCTGTGGATTTCGTCAGCGCTGGTTTTTGCGTTTTTGTACATTCCGCTGATCGTCGTTGTTGTTTTTTCATTCAACAACTCCAAGCTGAACGCTGAGTGGGTGGGATTTACGTTTGGCTGGTACTACGTCTTGTTCAACGATGCGGCAATGATCCAGGCGGCGCTCAATTCGCTGATAATTGCGTTTGTGGCGGCGACATTGGCCACCGTTCTCGGGACAATGGCCGGGATCGCGATGCATCGTTATCGTTCCCGTTTTTTGCCGTTCATGACATTGACGCCGTTGGCAATGCCGGAGATTCTGCTCGGTGTCAGTCTGCTGATCTTCTTCATTTCGGTGTTTGGCGAGAATGCGCTGTCATTGCTCACCGTGATCATCGCGCACACGACATTCTGTATCGGTTTTGTCGCCATCGTTGTACGGGCGCGTTTGTCCGGGATGGACGAATCGATCTTCGAGGCGGCGCGTGATCTCGGCGCCACGCCATGGAAAACGTTCCGGCTGGTGACGTTTCCGATGATTCTGCCGGCGGTGATCGCAGGGGCGCTGATGTCGTTCACGTTGTCGATCGACGATTTCGTCATCACCTTCTTTACCGCCGGCGCCGGTGTGCCGACATTGCCGCTGACCATTTATACGATGATCAAGATCTCGGTGACGCCGGAGGTCAATGCTTTGTCGACGCTGATGATGCTGTTGACGCTGTTCCTGATCATCGTCGCCACCAGAGTGGCGCCTGATGTCCTGCAAAAAAAGCAGATGGTCAATGATGAAGCTGAAAACAGAGCGTGAACCGTCGAAACTTTTCTTTCAGGGACAGACGATGATGCCTTTTCGCGCACTACTCACCGGTTTCTTCTGCGTTTTTTTCAGTGTTTTTCTTGTTGCGTGTGAGCCGCCGAGTTCGCTTTCGAGGGAAACTGCCGAAGAAGATACGACGAGCGGCGAGACGAAACCGCCGCCGTCCGGTCATTTTGTTCGTTTTTACAACTGGAACAATTACATTGCGGATACCACCGTCACGCGCTTTGAAAGAGCCTGTAATTGCCGGATGGTTCAGGATTATTTCTCCGACCATGAGGAAATGCTTGCCAAGCTGGCGGCGGGTGCTACCGGCTACGACGTGATGGTGCCGACCGGCAACGTTGTGGAAACGTTGATGGCGCAGAAGATGATACAGCCGATCGACAAGAGCCGACTCAAAAATCTGGATCAGATCAAGCCTGAATTTTTGAGCATGTGGTTTGATCCCGAGAACCAATATTCAGTTCCTTACGGTTACTCGGTGACCTTGATCGGCTACAACGCCGAAAAAATCAAAGAACTGGGTTTGCCGGTTGATTCCTGGGCGCTGATTTTCGAGCCCGAGCTTCTCGAAAAACTTCAGGGCAAGATCACGGTGATGGACAGTCAGCGCGAACTCTTCGCGGCGGCGCTGCTCTACCTCGGTTATTCGGTCAACGACGGCGACGAAGAACATCTGAGGGAAGCGCGCGATCTGATTTTGCGCGCCAAACCGTATTGGGCGGCGTTCAACGCATCGTCGTACATCAAGGAACTGACCATCGGCAACATCTGGGTGGCGCACGGCTACTCGAATGATATGTTTCAGGCGGATCAGGACGCCAGAGCGGCGGGGCGCCCGTTCACGATCGCCTCGTCGTTGCCGAAAGAGGGCGCGGTACTCGCCGTTGACAATATGGTCATTCACAAAAGCGCGCCGCATCTCGACCTCGCGTACCAACTGATCGACTTTTTGATCGACAAACAAAGCACTGCCGAACTCTCCAATCTGACCGGTTCCGGCAGCATCAACGCTCTGTCGCTCGAATACATCGATCAGGACATCAAAGACAACAAGGCGGTATTTCCCGATGCCGAAACCTTCAAACATTTGCATCAGTTGAAGGACTATTCGCGCAAGGAGCGGCGGCTTGCCAATCGGTTGTGGACCGAGGTCAAGGTTAAATAATACGGGCTTCAGGATAAAACCTGACGAAAAAACAACCACAAAAAACGGGCACCGCGAAGTGCCCGTTTTTTGTGGAGAAGCCAAACCGGATCAGCCGTTCATGCTCGCCGTCAGAATCTGCTTGACAACCGCCGGCGTGACTTCGCCGTGTTCGCCGAGCGCAGTCAAGCCGTATTCCTGCAACCGCGCCGGCAGTTTCTCGATAACCTCGCGCTCGGCCCCCAGCTTCGCCAAGCTGCTTTTCAGCCCCATCGCCTCGAAGAACGCGGCGGTTTTGTCGATTGCCGTGTCGATCGCTTTTTCTTCGTCACTCTCCGTGATTTGCCAGACCCGCTTGGCGTATTGCAGCAATTTGGCGCGTTTGGCTTGGCGGCGCACACGCAGGCTGTGCGGCAAAATGGCCGCCAGCGTTTGGGCGTGGTCGAAGCCGTACATCGCGGTCAATTCATGACCGATGGCATGTGTACTCCAGTCGTGCGGCACGCCGACCCCGATCAAATTGTTCAACGCCTGATTGGCGGCCCACATGAAATTGGCGCGCGCTTCGTAGTCAAGCGGGTGATGCAATGTCTGCGGCCCGATTTCGAGCAATGTTTTAAGTAGCCCTTCGGCGTAGTAGTCTTGAACCAAGGCATGCGCCGGTGTGGTCAGATATTGCTCGGCGACATGAACGAAAGCATCGACGACGCCGTTGCCGATTTGTTTGAGCGGCAAGGTATAAGTCGTCGTCGGGTCGAGCACCGCAAACACCGGGTACAACAGTGAATGCGAGAAGGGTCGTTTGATGCCTTTGGCTTTGTGCGAAATCACGGCGTTGTTGTTGCTTTCCGAACCGGCGGCCGGCAACGTCAGCACGCACGACAGCGGCAATGCCTTGGTGATCGGAGCGTGTTTCTCGACGATGTCCCAAGGGTCTTTTCCTTCAAACGGGATCGCGGCGGCAATGAATTTGGCACCGTCGATCACCGAGCCGCCGCCGACGGCAAGCAGGTAATCGGAGCCTTCGCGTCTGGCCAGTTCGACGGCGCTCATCAAGGTTTCGTAGCTGGGGTTGGGTTCGATACCGCCGAATTCGAGAAAAGTGTGTTTGTTCAATGCTGCCCGGACCTGATCGAGCACACTGTTTTTCTTGACGCTGCCGCCGCCGTAAAGCACCAGCACTTTGTGCTTTTCGGGAATGGCGCGTCGTACCGCAATGATCTGCCCTTTACCGAAAAAAATGGTCGTTGGATTGTGATAGGTGAACAGATGCATGGGCTTCTCCTTGATGAAAAGAATACGTCAGAAGATCGGGCAATTATCGTTGGATGTGGAAAATAAGCGGGAAATCGATCGTCAGCGGGCGACTTGCGAGAGTTCTCCTTTTTGATAGCGGGAAGCCATCGCGTCGAGGCTGACCGGTTTGATTTTCGACGCCATGCCGGCGCAGCCGAATTGTTCATAGCGCAGTTTGCACAGGGCGCTGGCCGCCTCACGGGCAGGTTTCAGAAATTCGCGCGGATCGAATTTCGACGGGTTTTCGGCCAGGAAGCGGCGGATGGCCGCTGTCATCGCCAGCCGGATGTCGGTATCGATGTTGACCTTGCGTACGCCGTATCTGATGCCTTGTTGAATCTCCTCGACCGGCACGCCGTAGGTTTCTTTCATGTCGCCGCCGTACCGGCGAATTTCGGCGAGGTATTCCTGCGGCACCGACGATGAACCGTGCATGACCAGATGGGTGTTCGGAATTCTGGCGTGAATGTCCTTGATTCGTTCGATGGCCAGAATATCGCCGGTCGGCTTGCGCGAAAATTTGTAGGCGCCGTGCGAGGTGCCGATCGCGATAGCCAGCGCATCGACCTGTGTCGCGCGCACGAAATCGGCGGCCTGGGCAGGGTCGGTCAACAAAGACTCGCGCGACAGTTTTCCTTCCGCGCCGTGTCCGTCTTCCTTTTCCCCTTCCATCGTTTCCAGCGAGCCGAGGCAGCCCAGTTCTCCTTCGACGGAAAGGCCGATCGCGTGCGCCATTTCGACGACTTTGGCGGTGACCGCGACGTTGTAGGCAAAATCGGCAACG
Source organism: Burkholderiales bacterium (assembly GCA_031260355.1). Taxonomy (GTDB): domain Bacteria; phylum Pseudomonadota; class Gammaproteobacteria; order Burkholderiales; family Casimicrobiaceae; genus UBA931. The sequence goes on along the minus strand of JAIRJZ010000070.1, from coordinate 10,592 downwards.
GTTTTTCCGTCTTCTTTCAGCGAGCCGTCCATCATCACGCTCGAAAAGCCCATTCGCATCGCGGACAGGCAGATTGCCGGTGATTGCCCGTGATCCAGATGCATGACGACCGGAATGTGCGGGTAACTCTCAATGGCGGCAGCGATCAACTCGCGCAAAAACACGCCGCCGGCGTACTTGCGGGCGCCGGCGGAGGCTTGCATGATGACCGGGCTGTCTGTTTCGTGCGCCGCGGCCATGATGGCTTGAACTTGCTCGAGGTTATTGACGTTAAAAGCGGGGAGGCCATAGCCGTGTTCAGCGGCGTGGTCGAGAAGTTGGCGCATGGAAACGAGGGCCATGGGCATTGCTCCTTGAGTGATGTGAGAGGATAGAACGATGCTTGTATTGTACCCGTTCGCCCGGAATTTGGCGTCGTTTGGAGGGGCTTACCGGAAAACCCACCAGCGGTACACGAGATAATTGAGGAAGGTCAAAAGTCCGGTCGCCAGGATTTGGGCGGGCCAGATCGACAATCCCAACAACATCGCGCCTTTAACCAGTAGCGCATTGCAGGATACTTGCAACGCGATCGCCAGCACGAAGCGCCAACTGGCGGCGGTAACCCCCTGTGTTGGCGAAAAAACGTGAAAGTATGAAAGGGTAAAACGCACCAGCGCGCCGCACAAAAAACCGACGGAAGTTGCGCCCAGCGGCGGCACGGCCAGAAACAACAGACCGTATAGCACCGAATAATGCGCCGCCACCGCGATAAAACCGGTGAGCACATGCAGACCGAAGCTGCGGAAATGGCGGCGGATCATGAACTATTGTGCGTTGATGTCGAGGAGCGGTCGAAACAAACGGTGCCGCCATAGGCCGGAACGCGCCAGAAGTCCCAGTACCGATGTGCCGAGGACGCCGAAGCCATAGCGCACGGAGCGGCGAAAGTTGATCGAACTGGCTTCAGGGAAATATCGGGTCGGCACGGAAAGCTCTCCGATTCTCATACGAGCCACGATGGCCTGCGCCAGAAACTGGTTGTCGAAAACGAAATCGTCGGAATTGCGCTGCCAGGGAAGGCGTTCCAATACCTCTCGCGTATAGGCACGGTAGCCGGTATGGTATTCGGAAAGTTTGGCGCCCAGCAGCAGGTTTTCGAAGGCGGTCAACGCACGGTTGGCGACGTATTTCCACAAAGGCATGCCGCCCTGTAGCGCGCCATTGCCGAGAATACGCGATCCCAGCACAACATCGTAAACCCCGGAAGCGATCATTCCCGCCAAGGCCGTGACCAGCCGCGGCTCGTACTGATAATCGGGATGCACCATCACCACGATATCGGCGCCATGCGCCAACGCCTCACGGTAGCAAGTTTTTTGATTGCCGCCGTAGCCAGTATTGACGGCATGTTGAATGACGGTGATGCCGAGTCGGCGCGCGACTTCTGCCGTATTGTCATCGCTGCAATCATCGACCAACAGGACGCCGTCGATGATGTCGTGCGGTAACGCCTGCCAGGTTTTCTCCAGCGTTTTTTCGGCCCGGTAAGCGGGCATGACGATGATGATTTTTTTCTGATTGAGCATGGGTCAGAGATTCTTTACTTGGTAAGCCATTAAAAAATCGTCCTCGTAATCGGGCGCTCCGAAAACAGTGCGCCACTTGGTTTCGCAGGCGGCCATATCGGTGGTGTCCCAGCCTGCTTTTTGCCCGGGGGAGTCCTTCCGCCAAACGATCCAATCGACACGACGGTCACGAAGCATCTGAACATCCGCCAAAAAAACGGCATTGCGAAACCTGAAACGGCGATCGCTGGGATCGAGCAATTCTCCTAGACGGTCATTATTACAAAAGCCGTTCAGAAAGGCCGGGATGACGCGTTGATTCGATGAAATCTCCCACACGGGAGCTGGCCACTTGTCGCTTTCAAAAGAGAAAGGCGCGACGGAAATACGTTTGCTGGCGACAGGCCAAACCGCGTGCTGGCTCCAAAAAGGAGAAGGATGCAGAAGGCCGCGCATCTGTTTGGGGACAATATTTTTTTCGGGGCGGAAATCGAACAAAGAGAAAAGGCCGAGACTGCTCGAATTGGGCACGCGCAATATCTGGTGAAGCGGCGACGTCAAAATCATTGCTGCCAGCGGTATGATGACAACAGCCCACCATCGCAGGAATGAAAGCTTTTTTTTCAAATATTGCCCACTTTTCAGGCATCCCGCTGCCAAAAACAGCAAGAGCAGCGGCAGCAGCGGCAGCAAATAACGAACAAAGGTTACGGGGTTGAAAACCCAAGCTGGCCGGGTCAACAGAATACCGGCCACAGTCAAAGCGATGCCGAACAAGCCGATTTGTACGATGGGGAGCCGACAAACGGAGGAGACACCAAGAGCCATCAAGGCGACGCAAATCACTACTGCCCATGTTTGGCTACAGCCTGTCCAAAAATGCAAAGCGCCGTTCAGCGTTTCCAGAGTGGGCAAATCAGCCCCGCTTTTTGAAGACAGTGACGTCAAATCGTTGATGAAAGGTAAGGCGATCAATGCGGCAAGAACGGCGGCGAAACCTGCCGCCAGTGCCGTACCGCGCAGAAACCATGTTTTGCGCTGATTTCGATCAGCAGATTTGAAAAGTCGCCACAAGCCCCATATGAAAGGCGCCGCGACGAACGGCGCCATGATCAAATGCAGCCAGACGGTCAGCGCGCTGCTGATGACATAACCCGCTCCGAACAAAACCACTTGTCGTCTTGTCGTCGCTGTCCAGTAGCGTAAAAATAAAGCGAGCGCGAGCCATCCCAAAAACACGGTCAGGCCGTAAGGTCGCGCCATTCGGCTGTAAGAGATCAGCAACGGTGAGATGGCCAGAAACAGCGCGAAAAGCAGCGCGGTCGGCCAACCCAGTCGTCGCGCGATGTACCAAGGGAAAAGGCATAGCAAGAGTACACCCGCCACCATCATTGGCGCGCGCATCAGTGTTTCGCTCAAACCGCCGTGATCGGCAAGCCAAGCGTATAAAAGGGTCAATGGAATGCAGTGATCGGAATGGCCGAAAGTTCGGAACGTTTCTGCCGATGAGAACGAGAGGATTCGGTGGATGGCATGCCACTCATCTTCGATCAACACCTGCTCGATGAATTGGTCAAGGCGAAGCGTTATCCCCAGAGCCACAATCAGCGCCAGAGTTGCCCAAGCCAACCATTCCTGGCGCAACAAGGGCTGGGGCGAAGCCGAAAAATCCGGAACAGAGGGCGAAGAGACGGACAAAATAAAACTCGAACAGGGCAGCGCAGCCGTCATTATCCCGGAAATTTGGAGGGCAACAACCGGAAAGGTATTGTTGATGACGAAACCATCGAAACAGAAGCGGGGCGCCTTCCCGATATAATGCAATCCGTCATTTCTTTCTCGGGTACCGTCGTGCAATCTTCTCAAATCCTCGCCGCTCGCGCTGTGCAGCAGGTGTTGCGCGGAGCGGCGCTTCCCGCGGCGCTGGCCGAAAACGACGGCGCGTTGACGCCGGCGGTGCGGGGATTCGTTCACGAATTGGCCTACGGAACGCTGCGGCACTGGGGCACTTTGCACGCGTTGTTTCAGGCGCTGTCGGCGCGTCCGGCAGGCGACCCGCTGTTGCCGTCGCTGGTGGCGGTGGCGTTGTATCAGTTGCTGCACACGCGCCAGCCGCCGTTTGCGGTGGTCGATCAAGCGGTTCAGGCGGCGGCGATGGCAGTGCATCCCTCCACCAAGGGGTTCGTCAACGCGCTGCTGCGCCGTTTTCTGCGCGAGAAGGAAGTGCTGCTGGCGCGGATTGCCGACGACCCAGCGGCGCGTTATTCATATCCGGCGTGGTGGATCGCCCGACTTCGGGCCGATTACCCGGAAACTTGGCAGACGTTACTGGAAGCCGGCAATGTCAGGCCGCCGTTGACCCTGCGGGTCAACCGCCGGAAAACGACGCGCGCGGTTTTTCTGGAAACCTTGCGTGGCGCGGGTATCGCTGCAACAGCCGTTGGTGACGACGGTGTGATCGTCGAATCGCCGCAAGCGGTTACGGCTTTACCGGGGTTTGACGACGGCTGGTTCAGCGTCCAGGATGCTGCCGCACAACGGGCGGCGGCGTTGCTCGATGTGCATGATGGGATGCGGGTACTCGACGCTTGCGCGGCGCCCGGCGGCAAAACCACACACATTCTGGAGCAAGCCACCGTGTCGCTGCTGGCGCTGGACAGCGACATGATGCGCCTTTCCCGTGTCGAAGAGAATCTGAAAAGGCTGCGTCTCGACGGGTCGCAAGCGGTTTGCCGTCAGGCCGACGCAGCGCGGCCTGGGACTTGGTGGGACGGACAACCGTTCGACCGGATTCTGGCGGATGTGCCGTGTTCGGCTTCCGGCGTCGTGCGCCGACACCCCGATGTGAAATGGCTGCGGCGGCAGTCCGATATCGCCGCTTTGGCGCGCGCTCAGGCGGCCATGCTCGAAGCGCTGTGGCCGCTGCTGGTAGCGGGAGGCAAGCTGTTGTATGTGACCTGCTCGTTGTTTCGTGCCGAAAACGAAGAAACCGTCGCGGCGTTTTGCGCGCGCCATCTGGAGGCGTTGCACGAAGTCCCCACTTTTGCCGCCGATATTCCCCATCGCGGCGGCCAACTCTTGCCTTCGGGCACCACCACGGGTCACAATCAGGACGGTTTGTATTATGCGATTTTGCACAAGCCCGCCTGAAGTTTTTTGCGGGCAGGGTGTGGTTGACGGTTTCCGTCCTTGCGGCTGTTTCAAGAAGCAGGTTTGAATGAGGTTTTTCCAGTCCAGTGTGTTGGAACCGGGCGCAGGGGATTCGGGTTGGTGCCGAGGTTTCGCTGTGCGCGTCATGGTATTGCTGCTGGCGTGGGGCGTGGCAGCCACGGGGCTTGCCGAAACCATTCCGTTGCGTAGTGCCGAGTTGCGCGTCGAGGAAAGCGCCGTCGTTTTCAGCGCCGATTATGGGCTCAGCTTCACCCCGTCGCTCGAGGAAGCCGCCGAGCGTGGTATCCCGCTGCATTTCGTTCTCGAATGGAAAGTCACTTATCCGCGCTGGTACTGGTTCGACAAAACCGTGCTGACGGGCGACACGCGATACCGGCTGTCGTATCTGCCGCTGACCCGGCAATACCGGTTGTCAACCGGATTGTTGTCGCAAGACGTGGCGTCGATCGGAGAAGCCGAACGGCTGATCGGTCGGGTCACCTCGCGACCGCTGTTTGACCGCGATGCGCTGGAAGAAGGGCAGCGGTACACCTTCGCTGTGCGTTTGCGGCTCGATACCGAGCGGATGCCCAAACCCTTTCAGATCACGGCGCTGGGGTCGCGCGACTGGAACCTGGCGTCGCCCTGGCACACCCTCGATTTCCGGCCATGACGCTCTGGAATTCCGCTCGCCGCAAACGCTGGAGCCTGCTGCTGGTTTCCTGCCTGGCCGCCATCGCGTTGTTTTTGCTGGCAGGCGCTTCGGCCAACACCCCGTTTTTCGAGCGCCACTACACATGGCTATTGGCGTTGAACGGTGTGCTGATCGCTGCCCTGATGGTGATCGTCGGCCGGCAGTTGTACAAATTGTGGCGGGCGCGCCGCGACGGGGTGTTCGGGTCGCGACTGGCGGTCCGGTTGATGTTGATGGGCGCGCTGGTGGCGTTACTGCCCGGCGTGCTGGTTTACGCGGTGTCAGTGGCGTCGATCGACCGCAGCATCGAAAGCTGGTTTGATGTCCGGGTCGATCGTGCGCTCGAAGGCGGAATGAATGTCAGCCGCAGCACGTTGAACGAACGGCTCGCCGACACCGTCAGCAAAGCGCGGAAGATTGCCGACCACCTCCATGAGTCTTCATCGTATTACGGGAATACGCTGAATCGTGCGGCCGAACTGGTTGGCGCCGATGAGGCGGCCATCCACACAGCGGCCGGTGTTTTGATTGCCGTCGGCGGCATGCGTCCGTCGCTGACCGCGCCGTCGCCGCCCTCGCCCAAGGAAACGCAGGATATACGCGATCTTCAGGTCAGTGCTGCTGTTGTCCAGGACGGGAACGGTTTTCGGTTGCGCGTTGTGTTGCCGCTGGAAGCCAACGAACAAAAAGACCCGACCCATTTTTTGCAAGTCATCGACCGGGTGCCGACAACCTTGACGACCGATATCGAGACGGTGCAAAGCGGCTGGCAGGATTACAGAGAAATCTCTTTTTCGCGTAAGGGCGTCAAACGCTTGTACACCTGGACGCTGACGATGGCGCTGCTGTTGACGCTGACCTTTGCGCTGGGAACGGCGGTTGTGCTTTCCGAGCGTTTCGCGGCGCCGCTGGGGTTGTTGGCGGAAGGCACACAGGCCGTCGCCGGCGGCAACTTCAGCATTCGCCAGCCGATCACCTCCCGTGACGAAATGGGCTCGCTCACCGAATCGTTCAATGCGATGACGGCGCAACTCGAGCAGGCGCAGATGGAGCGCGAACACAATCTTCGGGCGCTGGAAACCACCCGCGCCTATCTGGAGAGCGTGTTGGCCAACTTGTCGTCAGGAGTGCTGGTTTTCGATGAGCGGCTGCAATTACGTACCGCCAACCACAGCGCGACGGTGATCCTGCAATCACCGCTGGCCGAACTCGAAGGGGCAACGTTGGCGCGGTGGGCAGCGCGGCAACCGGCGCTGACGTCATTCGCCGATTTGTTGATACATCACATTTCTCCTTCTGCCAACGAGCAGTGGCATCAGGAGGCCGAAGTCCGAATCGCCGATACGGCGCGGACGCTGCTGATACGCGGTACGCGTCTGCCCGGCCCGCCGGTCAGCCATGTCGTCGTTTTCGACGACGTTTCGGTCATCGTCCAGGCGCAGCGCGACGCAGCTTGGAGCGAGGTCGCGCGCCGTCTGGCGCACGAAATCAAGAATCCGCTGACGCCGATCCAGTTGTCGGCCGAGCGGCTGGCGATGAAGCTGGCCGACAGATTGGGCGACACCGATCAGGAGGTGTTGAAGCGCGGGACGCAGACCATCGTTTCGCAGGTCAGCGCGATGAAGCAAATGGTTGACGATTTCGCCATTTACGCCCGGAAGCCGCGTCCCGGACAATTGACCGATTTCGACATCGTGGCGCTGCTGAACGAAGTGCTGGCGCTCTACGAGCATTTGCGGTCGCATCTGCAATTGATCGTACCGGAGGAGCCGGTCGTTTTACACGGCGAGGCCAACCGCTTGCGTCAGGTGTTTCACAACCTGCTGCAAAACGCCGTCGATGCTCAGACCGACAACGCCGCGCCGGGGTACCGGATCTCGCTGTCGGTCGAGAAAAACGAGGCTCACCTCAGTTTTTGTGACGACGGACCCGGCTTCTCCGAAGAGGTGTTACGGCGCGTTTTCGAGCCATATGTGACGACCAAGGCCAAGGGAACCGGCCTGGGACTGCCCATCGTCAAGAAAATCATCGAAGAACACGGTGGTCGGGTGATCCTGTCCAACAAAGCGCCACATGGCAGTAAAATCACTTTAGTATTGCCGCTGGCGGACGATGTTATTAGAATGCAGCCATGACTATCTCTCAACCCCGTGAAATCCTGATCGTTGACGACGAAGCCGGTATCCGTGAATTGTTATCGGAGATTCTGGTTGACGAAGGTTACCGTGTCGTGCTCGCGGAGAACGCGCGCGAAGCCCGTGCCTACCGGCAGTGCCAGGAGCCGGCACTGGTATTGCTCGATATCTGGATGCCCGATACCGACGGCGTGACGCTGCTGCGGGAGTGGGCGAGCGCCGAATTGCTGACGATGCCGGTGGTCATGATGTCCGGCCATGCGACGATCGAAACGGCCATCGGCGCCACCCGGATCGGCGCCTTCGATTTTCTCGAAAAGCCGATCGGTCTGCAAAAACTGCTGTCAACGATCAAGCGGGCGCTGAAAGCAGCGGCGGCGCGGACGCCGCGGCACATTTCGTTGGCGCGTTTGGGCACCAGCGAACCGATCAAGGCGTTGGAAAACACGCTGAACCGGCTTGCCAGCACCCGCAAATCGCTGCTTATCCTCGGCGAACCCGGCGCCGGCCACGACATCGTGGCGCTGGCGTTGCAGAACGCGCAGGTGCCGTGGGTGCCGGTGGTTCCGGCGCGGTTGACGACGACACCGCTGCAACTGCTTGAGGAAGCCAAAGAGGGGATGCTGTTCTGTCCGGAGATCGGGCGGTTGTCACGGCTGGAGCAAAAGGGATTGCTTTTCCTGCTTCCCAAACTTGCCAAATACGAAACGCTGATGGTGTGCACCAGCAGCGAAGCGCTGGGAAATCTGGCCACCGAAAACAAATTCGATCCGATGTTGCTTTCGCAACTGTCCGCCGGCGTTTTGATGTTGCCGCCGTTGCGCGATCATCGCGACGACATTCCGCTGTTGATCGAAAAAATGTGGGGGGAGATGCGTGACCGTCACGCCGCCAACGGCTCGTTGCTGTCGGCGTTGCCGCCGGCGGTGTTGACGGCATTGTCCGAAGCGTACTGGCCGGGCAATCTGGAGCACTTGACCAATGTGCTGGAAAATCTGGCCTCGACGCAGAGTGAAGTGACGCCTGAGCTGATTCGCCGGGTTCTGGGCGAGAACCAGCATCAACAAAAAGGCGTTTCGCCAGAAGTGACCGCGCGGTTTTTTGAGATGCCGCTACGCGAAGCGCGGGAAGCGTTCGAGCGGGTCTATTTCGAGCGTTTGCTGAGCCACGAACAGCACAACATGAGCCGGGTTGCCGAGTTGGCCGGGTTGGAACGTACCCATCTTTACCGAAAACTGAAACAGCTCAATATCCGCTTTTCACGCCGCGGCACCGAATCGTTCTGAGTCACGAAACAGGCTGGGGCAGTGCTTTCTCCTTCCCCTTCAAGGGGAAGGTAGGGATGGGGATGGGGAAGGGGTTCTTTGGTTGTCCGGGCAAGTTTTTTCTCCGCCCGTTTCATAGGGGATTGCCGTCCCACAATACTCGTGATGCCGCTGCGCTACAATGGCGAAAGCGGCTCGTCTCTATGGCCAGGAGGGAAATATGTTGCCCCGGATAGCGCGTGTTCTCTGGAAAATCATCAAGTGGACGGTTCTTGTCACTGTGGCGCTTTTTGCGTTGGCGGTGTTGATCAACCTGCGCGACGAACCGTTGAGCGATGAGGCCCGTGCGTTGCTTGAAACGAAACCGGTAAATGTGCCGGATAACGAGAATATCTTTGTGGCAATGGCAGGTTTCAATGCGCCGGAGGGCGAAGATATTTTTGAGTTTGGCCGAAAGCGCATTGAGGAAATCGAAAAAGAGCTTGCGAAAGACCCTTCCGGGTTTAGAATGATCCTTAGGGGCGAGAAAGAAAAAAATGAGGGGGAGTTACGTTGGAAGAAAACAGAACCGCCTTTTGATTGTCTATCCGGAAAAGAAACAGACCTCTTGGAGTGCGCTCACCTCCAGAAAGAGCGCCTCGAAAAAACATTAGCCGCAAACGAAACATTGGTTCGTCGTTATCGCCTTTCGCGGGAGTTGCCCCATTACACTGCGCCCCAAAATCCTCATGCTTGGTTTTTTTTGGGGTCCTTTTCAGGATCCCTTACGCAGGGCGCTTTGAAAGCGCAGGCTTTGCTGGACATAGAAAGCGGAAATGCAGAAGAGGGTTGGGCGTTTTTCAAAAAAGATATGGTGTTCTGGCGACAAATTCTCAAAGGAAAGAACTACCTTATCGATACTATGGCTGCAACAGGCCGAATGACGAGTGAAGTTTATCGGCTAAGTCTTTTATTGTCATCACCGACCGTGGATGTTGAGAAATACGCGATGGAATGGCGAGAGTTACTAATGCCACTGTCGCCCGAACAAGCACATATGCGCCCAGCGCTTGAAGGAGAAATTAGATCCATATATAGCCTTTCCCAAGCGTATAAGAAATGGACATCATTCCAAGAAGCAGCAGAACTAAAGCAGGAATATCGTTATTGTTGGCTCTGGGAATTTGGCAAATGTTCCTCTTGGCGGTGGTGGTTGGAGCAAAACGGACAAAATCTTTTCTTTCAGCCCAACGCAACGTTCAATTACGCTGTTCCGTTTCATAAAACATGGCTCAAACTAACCAATCTTTCCCGAAAAGATTATATGGAGCAACGCGACGACTCCTTTGCGTCTTTGAGCGAACTGTCTGAGCCGGGAATCCGCTGGGTCTATAACCCTTATGGAAAATGGATGGCCTCGCGAAATTCCTTGATTGACTATGGCTTTGTGGAAACACTCCACGATCTCGATGCTTATTTAAGGCTGGTGCGTTTGCAGTTGGAATTACGCTTGGCAAAGATTCCTTCGGAGGAGATTCCGGCATTCATCGAGCAACTGGATGAAGCGTATTGTTCGCCATGCTCCGACTTTTCCTGGGACGCCGAAACACGGATGTTGTCGTTCCAGCCGTACCACGAAAAAAGCTTTACCCGCCACGCTTCCGCCTCGGTTTATGTGCCGGAAGTGGGCGTGGAGAAGCGCTGAGTTAAGGAACCTCTGAATAATTCACAGAAGTTCTTGGTTGAATCGTAAAATAGCTCAATCGTTTAGCCAGAGAACCTCCATGAGCCAACTGAGTTTTTCGGAAGCGGAAATTGCAAG
>JAIRJZ010000065.1 GCA_031260355.1 Burkholderiales bacterium | reverse complement strand
CATTTCGCGCAGCGGGAAGCCGTCGCGCTGTCGAGGGCTGTTCTGGTCTCCGTGTTTACTTTTCTGCGAGGCTGCGCCGCGTTTTCCTCCCCTCTCCCCGTGAGGGAGAGGGGCCGGGGGAGCGGGGGGGAACAATCGTTTCTCCTCCTCTCCCGCCCCTCTGGGGCACCCTCCCCCTCGAGGGGGGCGGGTGAGAAGTGTAAGCATTTGAACCAAACTCACTCTGGGAAGAAGATTCGCGTTTACCGTCATCGCTGTTACCGCCATTACAGCCGCGCTTCTTTGTCGAGGCGTTGGGCGGCGGCGATCAGCACCAGCACCAGCAACGCCAGCGGGACGGCGTAGGCCAAGGCGATGTCGCCGTTGGGCAGTATCTCGCCGCGCAACGCGCGCGCGAGCAAGGTGTAATGTCCGGCCACCGGCACCGCGGCGATCCAGTCCGTTTCGCGTTGCTGCAAGAACATTTGCGCGATCGGCAGCAGCGAGAAGAGCAACAGCAGAACCGACGTGCCGGCCTGCGCTTCGCGCACCGAGCGGCCGCGGATTCCGACGTAAAAATGCAGTGCCGGCAGCAGCAACGTGACTGGCAACAACGCGATCGCGAAACGGCCGACTTCGAGCGGCCCGAAAAGAAAAGACACGCCGACAGACGGAAACGGCGCGAAACGCAGCGTCAAATAAAAACCGGTTAGCGTCAACAGGGCAACGAGCGAGTTGACGATGGCCGCCGCCGCCCATTTACCGGTGACGATTTCAAACGGCTGCGCCGGAGTGATCAGCAGCGGTTGCAGCGATTGCCGTTCGCGTTCACCGGCGCTGGCGTCGAGCGCCACGGCCATGCCGCCGGTCAGTGTGGCGAAAAGCGCGTAAAAGGCAATGAGCAACAAAAGCAGCGCGCCGGACTGTTGCGGCGTGGCGAGGTTGACCGCTGCGATTTTCAACGGCGCGACGACCTCCGGCGCGATGCCGCGCAGCAGGAGCCGCGATCGTCCCCATTCTCTCCCGTAAGCCGCCAGCAGTGCTTCGACTTGCGCGATGGTCACTTGCGCGCGGTCGCGCGAGCGGTCGTAAACGAGTTGTACCGAGGCAACACGGCCGGCGTCGGCATCGGCGGAAAAAGTGTCGGGGATGATGAGCGCGATGTCGATGCGGCCGCGGCGAATCTGGTTTTCGTAATCGTCCGGCAGCGGTGTCAGCAGTACATGCTGGCGTTCGAGAAATGCGATCAGCGCCGGCGCGTGCGCGCCGCCCTGCACGGCGAGCGCAGGCGTCTGGGCGCGTTCGCTCTGCATGGCGACCAGATTGAAAATCAACATCAGGAACAACGGACCGACCAACAAAGGCGGCAGCAAAATCATCAACAAGGTACGACGGTCGCGGAAAGCGTCGAGGCACTCCTTGCGCAAAACGGTGACGGCGCGCCGCCAGGAAAACCGGGGGGTCATGCGGCGCCTCGTTTCCGCTCGTCGTCTTCGAGCAGCGCAAAGAAAGCGTCTTCAAGCGACGCTTGCGCGGTTTTTTCGCGAAAGTCGGCAGCGGTTCCCTGCGCGATCAGGCGACCGTGGTTCAACACCATGATGGTGTCGCACAGTGTCGCCACTTCCGACATGACGTGCGACGAGAAGATCAGACATTTGCCCTGATCGCGCAGCGCGCGCAAAAAGCCGCGCAACAAGCGCACGCTCGTTACATCGAGGCCATTGGTCGGTTCGTCGAGAAGAATCACCGGCGGATCGTGGATCAACGCCCGCGCAATCGCCACCTTCATCCGTTCGCCCTGCGAGAAGCCCTCGGTCTTGCGATGGGCGAGCGCCTGCATGTCGAGCGTTTCCAGCAACAGCGCGATGCGTTCGTCGAGCACACGGTCGGTCAGGCCGTAGAGCGTTCCGAAGTAAGCGATGTTCTCGACGGCGGACAGGCGCGGATACAATCCGCGCGCATCGGACAACACGCCGATATGGCACCGCACTTGCTGGCGATCGGCGACGATGTCGAAACCGGCAATGCGGGCGCGACCTTCATCGGGAATGAGCAGGGTTGACAGCATGCGCAGCAACGTCGTTTTGCCGGCGCCGTTGGGGCCGAGCAGGCCGGTGATTTGTCCGGGCGGCGCGCAAAAGCCGACATCGGCAACGGCGCGGATTTCGCCGTGCTTTCCGAAGCGTTTGCTGAGGTGCGAAAGTTCAATCATGGCCGGTCAGGGGGCTGGCATCAGCCGGTTCGGCCACAACAACGGCGGCGCGCAGTTTTCGAAGCGCTCGACACAGGCTTGCGGCAATGCCGAAAAGCTGCCGTCTTTGACAAAAGCAGAAAGCAACTGCGGCGCGCAGGCGTGCGTTGAAACGATATGGCCACTGCCGTTGGCGGTGATGAGGCGATGCTTCGCCAACGTTTGCGCCGTTTCGACGGCGTAAACCGGCGGCGTCACCGGATCGAGCGCGCCGGACAGCAGCAGCACCGGAACGTTGCTGTTGATGACCGGTGTTCCCCAGTCGGCGGGCAGCGCGGCGGCGGGCCAGCGTTCGCAAGCGGCAAACGACTGCGCTGCCAGAGCGGCGATGCGCGGCGTTTCCGTTTGCAATGCCGCGCGTTCTTCGCCGGAAACCCGCGGCACGTCCTCGGCGCAAGTGATCACGTAGTACAGCGCGGAATTCATCTGCCCTTCCAGCGACGAAGAAAACGACTGCGCCAACGCCAGCAGCGGCGCGAAATCGTCATGTAAGGCGGCGGTCAAAACTTGCGGCAGCAGCGCGGCGGTGTCCGACGAATAAAGCAGCGGCTGCAACGCCGACAGCAGCATGTCGAAATCAAGCCGCAAGGTTTCGGGATGGCCGGTGCGCGGGTCGGCGAAGGTGACGGTACGACCGGGCGCTGCCAGCCGCGTCGCCAGAATGCCGAGCGCCGCTGCTGGAGAGGGTTGCAGCGCCCGGCAGTTTTCCGACGCATCGCAACTTTGCAGGATCGCGTTCAGCCGTTCCGTCCGTGAGCGCCAGCCGTTCAGTGTGATGCGAACCGACGGCGCCATTACGCCGTCGAGCGTCAATGTCCGCACGTACTGCGGGTAGCGGCGCAGGTATTCGAGCGCAACACGGGAGCCGTAACTGCCGCCCCAAAGGTTGAGGCGCGGCAGCGCCAGCGCCTGACGCACCGCTTCAAGGTCTTCGACGAAAGCGAGCGTGCCGTAGTCGAGCGGGTCGATGGCTTGCGCGGCGAGTTGGTCGAAACATTGGCCGACCTTGGAAACGATATCGATCGAAACGGCATCGCGCAGTGTCTCGTGCTGTTCATCGAGCGCGGCACAGGTGAGCGGCGAAGAACGACCGGTGCCGCGCTGGTCGATCAGCAGGATGTCGCGGTAGTGACGAACGTCGACCAGCGCCTCTGCGAACGGCGCCAGCGCCGAGGCAGCTTGCCCCGGGCCGCCCGCCAGCAGGATGAGCGGATCGGCTTTCGGGCGCAGCGTGTTGGCCGGCAGACGCGCGATGTGCAGCGATAGCGAGCCTCGATCGGGGTGCGCGCGGTCTTTCGGAACATCGAGGCGGGCGCATTGAATTTCCACCGACAACGACGGCAATCGGCAAGGCTCGAAGCGCAGAACTTTTGACGAATCCGGTGACGGCTCGGGGACAGGAGTACAGGCGACAACGGATGCCGCGAAAAAGACGACGACCGTTCGCTTGATGGCGAAGCGAAAAAGGGATGGGGCGGCGTCGGCAAAACGCTTACTCATCGTTTTCCATCATCATGTCGAAAAAACTCTCTCCTTCCGGTTCTTTTTTGCGTAACTCGTCGAGATCGGCCTTGATCTTTTCGACGTTGCGGAAGAAAACGTCTTGTGGTCGCGGCGCAATCACGCGCGCGGCCGGCGGCCATAACTCTTTCAGGTAGGGGTGGTTGGCGCCGCTGCCGTGCTGGAGGTTGAACGGGTCTTTGACGAGCCACTGCACGGTGGCGGCGGCGATGCACAGCGCCGCGACGATGACTGCTTTGAGACGGAGATGACGGGGGCTGATGGCGCGCAAGTGGTAGAAGCAGGTGGCCGCGAGAATCAGCCAGTACGCGACGAAACTGTAATCCGCCAGCCATCGGCTGGAAAAAGCGAAAGACGCCCAACTGAACAGTGGGCTGAACAGCGACATCACGGCGAGGCCGCTCAAGGCAATGAACGAATGACGCACGAAGTTTGCCGCTCCGACGAGCAGCCGCGACAGCCCGGCCCAAACCGATATCCAGATGACCAGCATCACCAGCAGCGAGACGATGGGCATCAGATAGCGCGACAGCCACATCTCGCCGGTCTGGTTCAACCAGATTTCAAGCGCGGCCGTACCGAAGACCGCGACCGCCAACAGCAGAACCCAGGGCCATAACCGTTGCGGCGGCGTTAACCGCCGCTCGGGGGCGACCGGGAAAGAGGCACTGCGAACGCGCAGCCAGGTATGGCCGATTTGAAACAAGGTGTTTCCGGTGAGCACCAGCCGAGGGTGACGGCGGCCATGAACGTCGAGCAAACCGTTTTGCGTGCCGCGATCTTCGACGATCCAGATACCGTGTTCGTCGCGCCGCAGCAAAAGGTGTTGCGGCGCAATACAGACGTCGTCGATCACGACGTCGTTATCGTAGCCGCGACCGATCGACAAAGCGCCCCGATCGTCATCATGGCGGCTGCGGCTGATCAGTTCTTTGTGACGCGACAGAATTTCGATCCAGATCATCGCGACACCTCCAGCGCATTCAGGAACTGCCCGGTGAAGGCGACGGCGTTCGGATAACTGACGCCGGTCAGCGAAAGATGCGAAACCAGCGCTTCCTTGCTGCTGTCCTGAGTGACGGCGGCCACGGCAATATCGTAAAGGTCGGCGAAGTCGCGGTAAGCGCGAGCGCACCAGATAACCCGCAGAACAGGCCTCTTCGGATACGCCGCATCCGGCGCCAGAAAATTTTCATAACACTGTTGCGGCGTGAAACGATGGCGCGATCCGTACAACGACGGCGGCTGCATGTGCTGCGATACTTGTGTCGCGAACTGGAAAGCATTGAGATCGATACTTTTCATGTAAGTGTGCGACATGTTCGCTTGGCCGCTGCTCATGTTTCTGGCCAGAAACAGCGCGGTGCGGGTATCGCAGGCGGTGCTGTTGATCAGCGTACGCGGCTTCGGACGGGCATCGCTGTTGGTGCGCGCCCAGCAGTTGAACCAGGAGGCATTGCTTTCCGCCGCTTGATACGGGCCGAAGGAAGCGGTGCGGAACCCCTCTTTTTGCAGGGCGGAGAAGAAGCCGTTCTGCCAGGCATCGAGTTGCTCCCGAATCGCTTCGCGCACGCCGGCTGGACTCATTGCCTCGCCGCTGCGGGCGGTTTCCACCAGCGCGTAAGCAGCGGCGGCAGGAACGAGGAAACTGACCAGATCGCCGCCGATTTGCTTGGAGACATTGACGCCGGCAATCCGGTTGTCGGAAGTGACCGCCGGGCCGCCGCTCATCCCCGGATTCAGCGCGCCGGTGAAATGGATGCGCGGCTGGTAGCTGTTTTCGACCAACCCGTTGTAAGTGCCTTCGACGATGGTAAAGCCGAGATCGAACGGGTTGCCCATCGCGAACAAGCGCTCGCCTTTGGGCAGCGCGTCGGCGATGGCGGCGGGGTTGAAGGTGAAATGGCTGCGCGGCGGCGCGTCATCGGGCAGTTCCAGGCGGACGACGGCCAAATCGTTGACAATGTCGATAGCGTGAAGCTGCAAAGGGCCGCGCGTTCCGTCGGGCGCCAGGTATTCAAGCCGATACGTCTGCGGTTCCAGCGCGTATTGCGAGATCACATGGTAATTGGTCAGCGCGAAACCGTCGGCGCCGATGAGAAAGCCCGAACCGATCGAAGATTGCTTTTGCGCCGTGACGAGCAGCGTCCGGATTTGCAAAAGCCGTGGCCGCGCCTGCGTGAAAATCTGCTCGGCGGCGGAGGACAGCGGCAGAGCCGTGGTAGCAGGCGAGGGCGCCGAATCGGCAGTCTCAGGCGGCGCGGCCAGGACGACGGCAGCGAGCAGCAACCCGGCAGCCGCAGCACAGAAACGTCGGAGGGAAAAAAGCGTGGGCATCGGAAAGAAAACGAAGAAATGTTGGGTCATGGTAGCACGGGCGCATCTGTTTCTTGGTTGCGGAGCGCTTGAAAAAGCGCGCCGGCGACCCTATGTTGTCTTAAATGAACTTATTCCAGGATAAACCTCAAGGAGCGTTTTCATGCGTTTCGACAAACTGACCACCAAGCTTCAGGAAGCCCTCGCCGACGCGCAGAGCATGGCGCTGGCCGCCGACCACGGTTTCATTGAGCCGCAGCATGTGCTGGCGGCGATGCTGGCGCAGGAAGATGGCGGCACGGCGTCTCTGCTGGCGCGCGCCGGCGGCAATGTGCCGGGGCTGCGGGTCGCCTTGAAGACGGCGTTGACCCAGTTGCCGACAGTGGAAGGCGCCGGCGGCGAGATCACCGTTTCGCGTGATCTCGGCAATCTGTTCAATCTGATGGAAAAGGAAGCCGCCAAACGCGGCGATCCGTTTATCGCGTCAGAGCTTTTCCCGCTGGCGGCGCTCGATGCCAAAGGCGCGTTAGCGCGGTTGCTGCGCGAAGCGGGCATCGACAAAAAAGCGTTGGGCGCGGCGATCGATGTCGTGCGCAAGGGCGGCGGTGTCGATTCGGCGGATGCCGAAGGGCAGCGCGACGCTCTCAAAAAGTATTGCATCGACCTGACCGAGCAGGCGCGTTTGGGCAAACTCGATCCGGTGATCGGTCGTGACGATGAAATTCGCCGCACGATTCAAATCCTGCAACGGCGCAGCAAAAACAACCCGGTGCTGATCGGCGAGCCGGGCGTCGGCAAGACGGCGATCGTTGAGGGACTGGCGCAGCGCATCGTCAATGGCGAAGTGCCGGAGACACTGAAGAACAAGCGGGTGCTGGCGCTCGATATGGCGGCGCTGCTGGCCGGCGCCAAATACCGAGGTGAATTTGAGGAGCGACTGAAGGCAGTGCTGAAAGACATCGCCGCCGACGAAGGCCGCACCATCGTTTTCATCGACGAACTGCACACGATGGTCGGCGCTGGCAAGGCAGAAGGCGCGATCGACGCCGGCAACATGCTGAAACCGGCGCTGGCGCGCGGCGAACTGCATTGCGTCGGCGCGACCACGCTCGACGAATACCGCAAACACGTCGAAAAAGACGCGGCGCTCGAACGGCGTTTTCAAAAAGTCCTGGTCGATGAGCCGAGCGTCGAATCGACGATTGCCATTCTGCGCGGCTTGCAGGAGCGTTATGAAATTCATCACGGTGTCGATATCACCGACCCGGCGATTGTAGCGGCGGCGGAGCTGTCGCACCGCTACATCACCGACCGTTTTCTGCCCGACAAGGCGATCGACCTGATTGACGAAGCGGCGGCGCGGATCAAAATGGAAATCGACTCCAAACCGGAAGCGATGGACAAACTCGACCGCCGCCTGATTCAGTTGAAGATCGAGCGCGAAGCGGTGAAGAAAGAAAAAGACGAAGCTTCGCAAAAACGGTTGGCGCTGATTGAAGAAGAAATCATCCGGCTGGCGCAGGAGTACGCCAACCTCGACGAAATCTGGAAAGCGGAAAAAGCCAATGTCGCCGGAACGCAGCACATCAAGGAATCGATCGACAAAGTGCGTCAGCAAATGGAAGAGGCGCGGCGGCGTGGCGACTGGCAGGCGATGAGCGAATTGCAGTACGGCAAATTGCCGCAACTGGAGGCGCAGTTAAAAAAGGCGGATACTGCGTTGCCGAAAGAGAAAGCGCAGTTGTTGCGTACCGAAGTCGGCGCCGAAGAAATTGCCGAAGTGGTGTCGCGGGCGACCGGCATTCCGGTGTCGAAAATGATGCAGGGCGAGCGCGACAAGTTATTGCGCATGGAAGAGCGTTTGCATCGGCGCGTCGTCGGTCAGGACGAAGCGGTGCGGCTGGTAGCAGACGCGGTGCGCCGTTCGCGTTCGGGCTTGTCCGATCCGAACCGGCCTTACGGGTCGTTTCTCTTTCTGGGGCCGACCGGCGTCGGGAAAACCGAGCTGACGCGAGCGCTGGCGGAGTTTTTGTTCGACAGCGAGCAGGCGTTGGTTCGTATCGACATGAGCGAATTCATGGAGAAGCATTCGGTGGCGCGGCTGATTGGTGCGCCGCCCGGCTATGTCGGCTACGAAGAAGGCGGTTATCTGACCGAAGCGGTGCGGCGCAAACCGTACTCGGTGATTCTGTTCGACGAAATCGAGAAAGCGCACCACGACGTTTTCAATGTGTTGCTGCAAGTGCTCGACGACGGCCGCTTGACCGACGGGCAGGGACGCACTGTTGACTTCAAAAACACCGTGATCGTGATGACCTCAAACCTCGGTTCGCACCGGATTCAACAGATGACCGACGGCGGCAGCGCGCAGAGCGCGATCAAAGACGCGGTGATGGAAGAAGTGAAAGTCCATTTCCGTCCCGAGTTCGTCAACCGGATCGACGAAATCGTCGTCTTCCATCCGCTCGACGAGAAGCACATCGCCGAAATCGCCAAGATTCAAATGCGCGCGTTGGAGAAGCGGCTGGCGCAGATGGAGATCAGGCTTGTGGTTGACGACAAGGCGCTTGATAGCGTTGCGCGCGCCGGATTCGATCCGGTGTTCGGAGCGCGGCCATTGAAGCGGGCGATCCAGCAGGAAATCGAAAACCCGCTGGCACGCGAACTGCTTGCCGGGAAATTCGCGCCGGGCGACACGGTGAACGTGGTGCTCGACGCGGAGGGGATCGATTTTGTGAAAAAAACGGATTGAACGCAAAGAACGCGTTGCCGGAAATGTAGGGGCGGCAACCCTGCCGCCCGTCTGCCGGGGCGCACAAAATAGTTAACCGCAAAGAACGCGTAGAGCGCAAAGAAAGGGTCGGCGTCATTGCGACCGCAGGCGTAGCGTGGTAGGTTGGGATGAGCTTGCGAATCCCAACAGCTGAATGCAAAATGGCGCATGGAATACAGACGCGCATGGCAGGTGGGCGGCACCTACTTCTTCACGGTCAATCTGGCCGAACGTAAACGCACGCTTCTGATAGATCACATTGAAGAACTGCGCGACACGGTACGAGAGGTGAAACAGGCGCATCCGTTCGATATCCGGGCTTGGGTCGTGTTGCCGGATCATCTGCACGCTATCTGGACGCTGCCCGATGACGATGCTGATTTCGCAATACGCTGGAGACTGATCAAGGCCGGATTTTCGCGCGGCATTCCTCAAGGTGAGCGGATAAGTGACGCAAGGCGACGCAAAGGAGAACGGGGGCTATGGCAAAGACGATATTGGGAGCATCTGATCGTTGATGAAGACGACTTGCAGCGGCACATGGATTACGTGCATATCAACCCAGTCAAACATGGTTATGTTCTCCGAGCTTCGGGATGGCCGTACAGTTCAATCCACCGTTGCATTCGTCAAGGCTGGTTGTCGGAGGATTGGGCGACAGAGAAAGAAGATAAATTTTCTTTTGGGGAATGATGAAGGGATGGGCGGAGTGTTGGGATTCGCAGGCTCATTAACCTACCGCACTACTTCTGCCCGCCGGAGCGGGGGTCGTCAGATCAAGTCGAAACTTCTACGCATAATGATTTCATAGCAGGCGGCTTCCTCGCTTGATTGTCTGAGCTTTCGCTTCAGTCATCGCCTTCGCATGACCAGCCACTCCGAGACGCCTAATTTGTTCTATACAGGCAGCTCGGTCAGACTTAAAGATCAGCCCGAACATCTTTGACATGATGTTGTTGAACTTTCTGCACTTATTTGGATTGGTGAATTCGGTGCAGCCTGCACAAGTCTTTGTGCCTTTTTCCGAGCAGCAAGAGCGAACCTTGCACCAGGTCGCCTTTGCGTTCTTTCCGCACCCCTTGCATTTTCCACTCAGGTACGACCGGCACGCACCACAGTACAGTCCGCAGCAAGCAACAAGGTCAGAGCATTCTTGTACAACAGGCATGTTTGGTGCTCCTTTTGATTAAGACGCCTAACTATGTTAGACAGACTGTCTTGAGAAAGGTTGCCCCTCCTAACGCCTAAGTGCGGTAGGTTGGGATGAGCTTGCGAATCCCAACAGCTGAATGCAAAATGATGTATGGAATACAGACGCGCATGGCAGGTGGGCGGCACCTACTTCTTCACGGTCAATCTGGCCGAACGTAAACGCACGCTGCTGGTAGATCACATTGAAGAACTGCGCAATACGGTACGAAAGGTGAAACAGGCGCATCCGTTCGATATCCTGGCTTGGGTCGTGTTGCCGGATCATCTTCACGCTATCTGGACGCTGCCCGATGACGATGCTGATTTCGCAACACGTTGGAGACTGGTCAAGGCCGGATTTTCGCGTAACCTTCCGCAAGGTGAACGGATAAGTGACGCGAGGCGACGCAAAGGAGAACGGGGGTTATGGCAGAGACGATATTGGGAGCATCTGATCGTTGATGAAGACGACTTGCAGCGACACATGGATTACGTGCATATCAACCCAGTCAAACATGGTTATGTTCTCCGAGCATCGGAATGGCCGTACAGTTCAATCCACCGTTGCATTCGTCAAGGCGGGTTGCCGGAGGATTGGGCGACAGAGAAAGAAGATAAATTTTCTTTTGGGGAATGATGAAGGGATGGGTGGAGTGTTGGGATTCGCAGGCTCATCCCAACCTACCGCACTATGCAATCAGATCGGCCGGAAGAGCCCCGAGCAAATCTCGGGCGAGCTTTACCGCTTCCGAATCGTCCATCAAAAGATTACGAACAGTCGCCTCATACTGAGCACGATCCACGAAGTTAAGTGCCTTAGCAATGGCATCAAGCGCACGAGATTCTCGAACCGGGTATCTTTTCAGAACACCAACGAAGTCGGATGCATCGATTAATGTTTTGATATTTGCCGCTTCAACTTGAAAACACTTCGTGAAATCGATTTCAGCGGTACGTTTACCTCCCGCTGCTACCTCTCCTTTCTTTGGTAGCAGCGAGAAGACCTGAGCCCTAGCTGATCTCTCAGCGATCCGTGCGCTGAGATGCTCGGCTTTGTCACGGATTGCTTCGATGGCATCGCTATTTGCCTTTTCCAGCTTTTTCGCTAGATCACCGCCTACTACTGCTGCAAGTTTCTCGCCTGCCAGCTTCTGCACTTTAGGATGATAGTAGATAGATTCAACCGAATATACGTTAAGCGGGATAACGCCCTTGGATTGTAAGTCAGCGATCCGCTCTGGCTCAGAAGAGTCGTGGTCCACCAACCCGAACGGCTTCACCCAATGAAGCTCATCCGCGCCTCTGATGCCAACGACCGCATTCTCAACTTCACGGCAGTTGCCCTTGGCCACGATTGACGTATTCGGAAACAGGAGGCTGTAAAGCGGCTTGTCAAGGCTATGCTTGCCCCCCTCAACAAACACGATCTTACGACGTTCGCCCAAGATTGTCGTTTTCAGATCATCATCGATCTCAGTGGCGTTCTCCAGAAAATCAATATCGTAATAAGCAACCTTGTCGTTTTCGTAAACGCAGGCGCGTGTTAGCAGAACTCTCGACCCCGGAAGGTCTACTGGAAGCAACGGCTCATGCGTAGACACGATGAAAGCGCAATCTGGTCTTTCACTGAGCAGAAGCGATAGAAGCGGCGATATGATTGAACGATGCAGATGCCGCTCCGGCTCATCAATGAGGAGGAGTGTTCCCGCTGGCGCTGTCAATACATTGGCGGCAATAAGGATCGCGCTGCGCTCTCCGTCGGAAAGTTGGGAGATGCTGTAAGGCTTGCTGCCATTCCGGGTTGCCATAATCTCGTCGTTTGCCCCGATAGATACGATGATGTCGAGACTTGCCAACCGTAGTAAGCGATTCAGGATCGCAAATACACTGCTTTGGGTAGACAGTTTGTCAACTTCGTCTGTTTTCTTTGCGTCGACGGCCTGAGCGATCTTGCGGGCACGCACGTTCTCGGAGTTAAGGAACCTCTGAATAATTCACAGAAGTTCTTGGTTGAATCGTAAAATAGCTCAATCGTTTAGCCAGAGAACCTCCATGAGCCAACTGAGTTTTTCGGAAGCGGAAATTGCAAG
>JAIRJZ010000027.1 GCA_031260355.1 Burkholderiales bacterium | reverse complement strand
AATTTCTTCGCCAGTACGTTGGTGATCGCCGCCGTCAGCGTCGTCTTCCCGTGGTCAACGTGACCAATCGTACCTACGTTAACGTGCGGCTTCTTCCGCTCAAATTTTCCTTTGGCCATGATCGTTTCCTAATCTCTCGTCCATTACTTCTTGTTGATAATCGCGTCCGCTACCTGCTTCGGCGCTTCTGTATAGTGCTTGAATTCCATCGTGTACGTCGCCCGACCTTGCGTCAGCGACCGCAGTGTTGTTGCATAACCGAACATTTCGGCCAGCGGCACTTCGGCGCGAACGACTTTGCCGCCACCGGCCATGTCTTCCATCCCCTGGATGATGCCGCGCCGCGACGACAGATCGCCCATCACGTCGCCCATCTTTTCCTCGGGCGTTTCAATTTCCACCGCCATCATCGGTTCCAGCAGTGCCGGGCTGGCCTTGCGCATCGCGTCCTTGAAGCCTATCGATGACGCCATCCGGAAGGCGTTTTCATTCGAGTCAACGTCGTGGTACGAGCCGTCGAACAGCGTCACCTTGACGTCAACCACCGGGAAACCCGCCAGCACACCGCTGGGCAGCGTTTCCACGAGACCGCGCTGCACCGCCGGAATGTATTCGCGCGGCACGGCACCTCCCTTGATTTCGTCAATGAACTCGAAGCCCTTGCCGGCTTCGTTCGGTTCGACCCGGAGCCAGACGTGTCCGTACTGACCGCGACCGCCGGATTGTTTGACGAATTTGCCTTCGGTGTCGCCCGACGGCTTGCGGATGGTTTCGCGGTACGCCACTTGCGGCGCCCCGACGTTGGCCTCGACCGAGAATTCGCGTTTCATCCGGTCAACGATGATTTCGAGGTGCAACTCGCCCATGCCGGAGATGATGGTCTCGCCCGATTCTTCATCGGTACGAACACGAAACGACGGGTCTTCCTGCGCCAGACGATTGAGCGCCAGCCCCATTTTCTCCTGGTCGACTTTGGTCTTCGGCTCGACGGCGACGTGAATCACCGGCTCCGGAAACTCCATTCTTTCCAGAAGGATTTGTTTGTTGACATCGGACAGCGTTTCGCCGGTGGTCACATCTTTCAAGCCAACCACGGCGGCGATGTCGCCGGCGCGCACTTCCTTGATCTCCTGGCGGTCGTCAGCGTGCATTTGCAGCAACCGGCCGATTCGCTCCTTGCGCCCCTTTACCGTATTGATAATGGTGTCGCCGGAATTCAGCGTTCCCGAATAGACGCGGACAAACGTCAGTTGCCCGACGTACGGGTCGGTCATGATCTTGAACGCCAACGCTGAAAACGGCTCGGTATCGTCGGCCTTGCGCAACTCTTCGTCGCCGTTGCTTTTCTGTCCTTTGACCGGCGGAATGTCAACCGGCGACGGCAAAAACTCGATCACGGCATCCAGCATCCGCTGCACGCCTTTATTCTTGAACGCCGTCCCGCACATCATCGGGTGGATTTCGCAGGCAATCGTCCGCTGGCGCAACCCTTCGACAACCTCGTCGTTGGTCAATTCACCGCCTTCGAGGTATTTGTTCATCAACTCTTCGTTGGCTTCGGCTGCCGCCTCTACCATTTTCTCGCGCCATTCCTTGGCTTGCGCCATGAGCTCCGCCGGAATGTCGGCGTATTCAAACTTCATGCCTTGGCTGGCTTCGTCCCAGATGATGGCTTTCATCTTGACGAGGTCAACAACGCCTTTGAAGGTATCCTCGGCACCGATCGGAATCACCACCGGCACCGGGTTCGCACGCAAGCGCGTACGCATCTGTTCGTAAACCTTGAAGAAGTTGGCGCCAGTACGGTCCATCTTGTTGACGAACGCCAGACGCGGCACCTGATACTTGTTGGCCTGCCGCCACACGGTTTCCGACTGCGGCTGCACACCGCCGACCGCGCAATACACCATGCAAGCACCGTCGAGCACGCGCATCGACCGCTCAACTTCAATGGTGAAGTCAACGTGTCCGGGCGTGTCGATCACGTTGATCCGGTGTTCGGGAAAGTTTTTACCCATCCCCTTCCAGAAACAAGTCACCGCCGCCGAAGTGATGGTAATCCCGCGTTCGCGTTCCTGCTCCATCCAGTCGGTGGTTGCAGCACCATCGTGCACTTCGCCCAGCTTGTGCGAAACGCCCGTATAAAAAAGAATGCGCTCCGTCGTCGTCGTCTTGCCCGCGTCAATGTGGGCGCTGATGCCGATGTTGCGGTAACGCTCAATAGGTGTCGTTCGTGCCACGTTAAGTCTTTTGTTAAACGCGCGAGTGGTGCCCGATAAGGTTACCAGGCGCAGCCGTCAAGACTCACGCCGTCGCGCAAGTTAAAAATCAGAAACGGAAATGGGAGAATGCCTTGTTCGCTTCGGCCATCCGGTGGACTTCTTCGCGCTTTTTCACGGCGCCGCCACGGTTTTCGGAAGCATCCAGCAACTCGCCGGCGAGCCGCGCGTCCATCGATTTTTCGCCGCGCTTGCGAGCCGCTTCGCGCAGCCAGCGCATCGCCAGTGCCGACCGACGGGTCGGCCGCACTTCGACCGGCACCTGAAAGTTGGCACCACCGACGCGGCGGCTTTTGACTTCCACCATCGGTTTGGCATTGGCCAGCGCCGCTACAAACACTTCGAGCGGGTTCTTGCCGGATTTTTCGCTGATGTTGGCAAACGCACCATAAATGATGCGCTCGGCCACGGATTTTTTGCCGCTGGTCATCAATACATTGACGAACTTGGCAACTTCGACACTCGCGAATTTGGGATCGGCGAGAATCTCACGTTTGGGAACTTCTCTACGTCGGGGCATATCGTCCTCGAATGGTTATTCGGTCAGTCTTTTTTCGGGCGCTTGGCACCGTACTTGGAGCGCGACTGCTTGCGGTCTTTGACGCCTGCCGTGTCGAGGGCACCGCGCACCATGTGGTAACGCACACCCGGCAGATCCTTGACCCGGCCACCGCGCAGCAACACCACCGAGTGCTCCTGGAGGTTGTGTCCCTCGCCGCCGATGTAGCTGATCACCTCAAAACCGTTGGTCAAACGCACCTTCGCCACTTTCCGCAACGCGGAATTCGGCTTTTTCGGCGTCGTCGTATAGACGCGGGTGCAGACACCACGCTTCTGCGGACACTGTCCAAGCGCCGGCACTTTGCTCTTGTACACTTCGGGCGTCCGGCCCTTGCGTACCAGCTGATTGATAGTTGGCATTCTGAATTTTCCTGAGTGGACGATTCGGATTCACCCAAACCGCCGCATCGCTCTTTGCCGGCCTGCTTTCACAGCATTCCTCCGGCACCTTCCAAAGCCGAAGACGCACCAAGCGCCCCGTCTTTCCTAAAAAGATTTGGGATTTTAACCAGCATCCCAAACCATGTCAAACTTGGGGGCAGCGCCGGTTTCCCGGCACCGCCCTTCCGTGTCAATTCCGTATCAAAGTTCCGACACCGGCTTTATTGCTTTATCATTATCCTGAACCGCCGCCATCAACGCCGCATGCGGGTCTTGATGCTTCCGGGATCGGCGCAGGTTATGGTGCGCCAGCCCCGTTCCCGCCGGGATCAACCGACCGACAATGACGTTTTCCTTGAGCCCGCGCAAATCGTCGCGCTTGCCCATGATCGCCGCTTCGGTCAGCACCCGGGTCGTTTCCTGGAAGGATGCCGCCGAGATGAACGAATCGGTGGACAACGATGCCTTGGTGATGCCCAACAGCATGTGCTCGTACACCGCCGGTTGCTTGTCCGCCTTGGTGGCGCGATCGTTCTCGTCGAGGATTTCCGACCGGTCAACCTGTTCGCCCGGGATGAAGCGCGTATCGCCGGCGTCATGCACCTGAACGCGGCGCAGCATCTGGCGAACGATCACTTCGATGTGCTTGTCGTTGATCTTCACGCCCTGCAACCGGTAAACGTCCTGCACTTCGTCGGTGATGTAGCGCGCCAGCGCCTCCACCCCGAGCAAACGCAGGATGTCGTGCGGGTCGGCCGGTCCGTCAACGATCATTTCGCCCTTGTTGACGACTTGCCCGTCGTGCGCCATCACGTGCTTATCCTTCGGGATCAGGTATTCATGCGGCACGCCCTCGAGGTCGGTAATCACCAGCCGCTGTTTGCCCTTGGTGTCCTTGCCGAACGAAACCGTGCCGGTCACTTCGGCCAGCACCCCGGCATCCTTCGGCGAGCGCGCTTCGAACAGTTCCGCTACCCGCGGCAAACCGCCGGTGATGTCGCGCGTCTTCGACGTTTCCTGCGGAATCCGCGCCAGCACGTCGCCGACGTTGACCACTTGATCGTCTTTCACCGTAATGATCGAGCTGAGCTGGAAGGTGATATTCACCGGCTGGTCGGAACCCGCCAGAAGAATTTCCTCACCGCGCTCGTCCAGCAGCTTCACCTGCGGCCGTACGCCTTTGGCGGTGCTGCCGACACGACGCTTCGGATCGATCACCACCAGCGTGGACAAGCCGGTGACGTCGTCAACCTGCTTGGCGACGGTTACGCCTTCTTCGACGTTTTCGAATTTGATCCGGCCACTGTACTCGGTGATGATCGGCCGAGCGGTCGCGTCCCACTGCGCCAGCGACTTGCCGGGCCGGATCGCTTCGCCGTCCTGAACCAGCAACATCGCACCATAAGGAATCTTGTGGCGTTCACGTTCACGGCCGCTGTCGTCGTGAATCGAAACCTCGCCGGAACGCGCGATCACGATCAGCGCTCCCTTGCTGTTGGTCACGTATCGCATCTGCGCCGAGAAGCGCGCCGTTCCCGCCGACTTCGCTTCAACGTGCGACGCTGCAGCCGTCCGCGACGCCGCACCGCCGATGTGGAAGGTTCGCATCGTCAACTGCGTTCCCGGTTCACCGATCGACTGCGCCGCAATCACGCCCACCGCTTCGCCGACATTCACCAGATGACCGCGCCCCAGATCGCGCCCGTAACACTTCGCGCACAACCCGTAGCGGGTCTCGCAGGTCAGCGGCGCCCGCACTTTGATTTCGTCGATGCCGAGCAGTTCGATTTGCTCGACCTCTTCCTCGCCCAGCAATGTCCCCGCTTCGTACAACGTCACCTGCGTTTCCGGATGCACCACATCGCTGGCGGTCACACGGCCGAGGATACGGTCACGCAGCGGCTCGACCACTTCACCGCCTTCGGTCAGCGCCTTCAATACCACGCCGTTGTGTGTGCCGCAATCGTTCTCGGTCACCACCAGGTCTTGCGTCACGTCAACCAGACGACGCGTCAGGTATCCCGAGTTCGCCGTCTTCAACGCGGTATCGGCCAAGCCCTTACGAGCGCCGTGCGTCGAGATGAAGTACTGCAACACGTTCAGCCCTTCGCGGAAATTCGCGGTGATCGGCGTTTCGATAATCGACCCGTCCGGACGCGCCATCAAACCCCGCATCCCGGCCAACTGGCGAATCTGCGCCGCCGAACCGCGCGCACCCGAATCGGCCATCATGTAGATCGCGTTGAACGAGTCCTGGGTAACGGTTTTGCCTTCGCGATCAACCACCTCCATCTTCGACAACTGCGCCATCATCACCTTGGCGATATCGTCACCGGCGCGACCCCAGATATCGACCACCTTGTTGTACCGCTCGCCGTGCGTGACCAGGCCGGAGGTGTACTGCC
The DNA here is from genome assembly GCA_031260355.1 of Burkholderiales bacterium. GTDB lineage: Bacteria > Pseudomonadota > Gammaproteobacteria > Burkholderiales > Casimicrobiaceae > UBA931. The sequence continues at coordinate 10,807 of JAIRJZ010000027.1, read as the reverse complement.
GTTCGATCTCCTTGACCTCTTTTTCGGCGGCTTCGATGACCGTCTTCTTCTCGACCGGCACCATCATGTCGTCGGCGGCAAACGAAATCCCGCAGCGGGTCGCCAGCGCATAACCGGACTGCATCAGCTTGTCGGCAAAAATCACCGTTTGACGCAGCCCGCACAACCGGAAGCTCATGTTGATGAGCTTGGAAATTTCTTTCTTCTTCAGCGGTTTGTTGAGCGCCGAGAACGGCATTCCGGGCGGCAGAATTTCCGACAACAACGCCCGACCAACCGTCGTCTCGTAACGCACGATCCGCTCCTGCAAATCGTCGCCGTCCTTGACCGTTTCACGAATACGCACCGTCACCTTGGCGTGCAATTCGGCTTGCTTGGTATCGTAAGCACGCGACAACTCGGCCACATCGGCAAACAGCATGCCTTCGCCTATCGCGCCGATTCTCTCTCGCGTCGCGTAATACAGACCGAGCACGATGTCCTGCGACGGCACGATACACGGCTCGCCGTTCGACGGCAGCAACACGTTGTTCGATGCCAGCATCAGCGTACGCGCTTCCATTTGCGCTTCCAGCGACAACGGCACGTGCACCGCCATCTGGTCGCCGTCGAAGTCGGCGTTGAACGCCGTACACACCAGCGGATGCAACTGGATCGCCTTGCCCTCGATCAACACCGGCTCAAAGGCCTGAATGCCGAGTCGGTGCAGCGTCGGCGCCCGGTTGAGCAGCACCGGATGTTCGCGGATGACTTCTTCCAGAATGTCCCAGACGATCGCCTCCTGGTTTTCCACCATCTTCTTCGCCGCCTTGATCGTGGTGGCGCGTCCCATCATCTCCAGCTTGTTGAAGATGAACGGCTTGAACAGTTCGAGCGCCATCAATTTCGGTAACCCGCATTGATGCAACTTCAATTGCGGGCCGACGACGATTACCGAACGTCCCGAATAGTCAACACGCTTACCGAGCAGGTTTTGGCGGAAACGGCCGCTCTTGCCCTTGATCATGTCGGCCAGCGACTTCAGCGGCCGCTTGTTGGCGCCGGTCATCGCCTTGCCGCGGCGGCCGTTGTCGAGCAGCGAATCGACCGCTTCTTGCAGCATCCGCTTCTCGTTGCGCACGATGATGTCCGGCGCTTTCAATTCGAGCAGCCTTTTCAGCCGGTTGTTGCGGTTGATCACGCGGCGGTACAAATCGTTCAGGTCCGACGTCGCGAAACGGCCGCCGTCGAGCGGCACCAGCGGCCGCAATTCGGGCGGCAACACCGGCAACACTTCGAGAACCATCCACTCCGGTTTGATCCCGGACTTGACGAACGCTTCGAGCACTTTCAGCCGCTTGGCGATCTTCTTGATCTTCGCCTCCGAACTGGTCGCCGCCAATTCCTTGCGCAGACGCTCGACCTCGTTACCGATGCTGAGTCCTTTCAGCAAATCGCGAATGCCCTCGGCGCCCATGCTGGCGCGAAAGTCATCGCCGTACTGCTCAAGCTTCGCCCCGTAATCTTCTTCGGTCAGCAGTTGGCAGCGGTTCAACGGCGTCAGTCCCGGGTCGGTCACCACATACGCTTCAAAATAAAGTACGCGTTCGATGTCGCGCAGCGCCATGTCGAGCACCATCCCCAGCCGCGACGGCAGACTCTTCAGGAACCAGATGTGCGATACCGGGCTGGCCAACTCGATGTGTCCCATCCGTTCGCGCCGCACCTTGGTCAGCGTCACTTCGACGCCGCACTTTTCGCAAATCACCCCGCGGTGTTTCAGCCGCTTGTATTTGCCGCACAAACATTCGTAATCCTTGACCGGGCCGAAAATCTTGGCACAGAACAAACCGTCGCGTTCGGGTTTGAACGTCCGGTAGTTGATCGTTTCCGGTTTTTTGACCTCACCGTAAGACCAGGCGCGAATCTTTTCCGGTGAGGCCAGCCCCACCTTGATCGAATCAAATTCTGTGTCCTGAGCTACTTGCTTGAATAAATCGAGAAGCGCTTTCATGCGTACTCCGTTTCTGTTAAAGCGTTCATGCCACTCTTGTCGTTCATGAACGCCGTCATAGCGAGATGTCGTGTTGAAACTTTCATGGCTCGTCGCCGGGTATCAGGGTTTGGTTTCCATATCGACATCGATCGCCAGCGAGCGAATTTCCTTGACCAGCACATTGAACGATTCGGGCATTCCCGCTTCGATCTTGTGCTCGCCCTTGACGATGCTTTCATAAACCTTGGTACGGCCTGCCACGTCGTCCGACTTCACTGTCAGCATTTCCTGCAAGGTGTGCGAAGCGCCGTAAGCTTCCAGCGCCCACACTTCCATTTCACCGAAACGCTGGCCACCGAACTGCGCCTTGCCGCCCAGCGGCTGCTGCGTCACCAGGCTGTATGGCCCGGTCGAGCGGGCGTGCATCTTGTCGTCAACCAAGTGGTGCAGTTTCAGCATGTGCATGTAGCCGATGGTGACCGGACGGTCGAACGCTTCGCCGGTGCGGCCATCAAACAACGTCTGCTGACCGCTGCTCGGCAACTCCGCCATCTCCAGCATATGCTTGATCTCGCCCTCATTGGCGCCGTCGAATACCGGCGTCGCAAACGGAATACCGCCGCGCAGGTTATCGGCCATCTCGAGAACTTCGTCATCGGAAAAGTCTTTGAAATCTTCCGGCTGGCCGCGCTTGTTGTAAATTTCTTCGAGATACTTGCGAACTTCTTTCGCTTTCGTTTGCGCCTTCAGCATCCGGTCGATCTTCTGCCCCAGTTCTTTCGCCGCCCAGCCCAGATGCACTTCAAGAATCTGGCCGATGTTCATCCGCGACGGTACCCCCAGCGGGTTCAGCACGATATCGACCGGCGTCCCGTCGGCGGTGTACGGCATGTCTTCCGCCGGCACGATCTTCGACACCACGCCCTTGTTGCCGTGGCGCCCGGCCATCTTGTCGCCGGCTTGCAAGCGGCGCTTCACGGCGACATACACTTTCGCCATTTTCTGTACGCCCGGCGGCAATTCATCGCCCTGCGTCAGTTTGCGTTTCTTGACTTCGTATGTTGCATCGAAACGCACCCGCATCTGCGCCAGCGCTTCCTTGATCGCTTCCATTTGCTGCGCCGTCGTTTCGTCGGCAAGACGGATATCAAACCAGTCATGGCGCGGCACGTCTTTCAGATAATCGGGCGCAATCACCGTTCCTTTGGCGATCCGTTTCGGACCGCCGTTGACCGTTTTCCCGATCAGCAGTCGCTCCAGACGCGCAAAGGCGTCGTCCTCGACAATACGCAACTGATCGTTCAAATCGAGACGGTAATTCTTCAACTCGTGATCGATGATTTGCTGTGCCCGCGAATCGCGCGCCAGCCCCTCGCGGGTGAACACCTGCACGTCAATCACCGTCCCCGCCATGCCGGACGGCACCCGCAGACTGGTGTCTTTGACGTCGGAGGCTTTTTCGCCGAAGATCGCCCGCAGCAATTTCTCTTCCGGCGTCAACTGCGTCTCGCCCTTCGGGGTCACTTTGCCGACGAGCACGTCGCCCGCTTCGACTTCGGCGCCGATGTAAACGATACCGGCCTCGTCGAGACGCGACAGTTGCGCTTCACCGAGCGACGGCACGTCGCGGGTGAGTTCCTCGGCGCCGAGCTTGGTGTCGCGCGCCACCACCGTCAACTCCTCGATGTGGATGGACGTGTAGCGATCATCGGCAACGATGTTCTCGTTGATCAGGATCGAGTCTTCGTAGTTGTAGCCGTTCCACGGCATGAAGGCGACCAGCATGTTTTGTCCGAGCGCCAATTCGCCCTTGTCGGTCGAAGCGCCGTCGGCAATCACGTCGCCGCGGTGGATCATGTCGCCGACCCGTACCAGCGGCCGCTGATTGATGTTGGTGCTCTGATTGGAACGCTTGTATTTGACGAGGTTGTAAATATCGACACCGACATCGCCAGCCGCCGTTTCGTCGTCGTTGACCCGCACCACCATCCGGGTCGCGTCAACGTAATCGACGCGCCCGCCACGCGCCGCCTTCACCATCGTTCCCGAATCCACCGCCGCCGTCCGCTCGACGCCGGTGCCGACCAGCGGCTTTTCCGGACGCAGACACGGCACTGCCTGACGCTGCATGTTCGAGCCCATCAATGCGCGGTTGGCGTCGTCGTGCTCGAGGAACGGGATCAGCGCCGTTGCCACCGAAACGATCTGCGACGGCGCCACGTCCATGTATTGCACCTTGTCCGCCGTTGACAACATCGATTCGCCATCGAGACGGCACGACACCAAGTCTTCGATCAGCCGGCCTTTGGCATCCATCTCGGCGCTCGCCTGCGCAATCACATACTGGCCTTCCTCGATCGCCGACAAAAACTCGATGTCGTGCGTCACCGCGCCGTCAACCACCTTGCGGTACGGCGTTTCGAGAAAACCGTACTCGTTGGTGCGCGCGTACAACGCCAGCGAATTGATCAGGCCGATGTTCGGACCTTCCGGCGTTTCGATCGGGCAAACGCGACCGTAATGCGTCGGATGCACGTCGCGCACTTCGAAGCCGGCCCGTTCGCGCGTCAAACCGCCCGGTCCCAACGCCGATACGCGACGCTTGTGGGTGATCTCAGACAACGGATTGGTCTGATCCATGAACTGCGACAGTTGCGAAGATCCAAAGAATTCCTTGATCGCCGCCGAGATCGGCTTGGCGTTGATCAAATCGTGCGGCACCAGGTTTTCGCTTTCCGCTTGCCCCAGACGCTCCTTCACCGCGCGCTCGACGCGCACCAGTCCGGAACGAAACTGGTTTTCGGCCAGTTCGCCCACCGACCGCACGCGGCGATTGCCGAGGTGGTCGATATCGTCAACTTCGCCCTGGCCGTTGCGCAAACCGACGACGATCTTGATCACCGCCACGATGTCTTCGTTGCTCAGCGTCGTCGCGCCATCGACCTCGGCGCGACCCACCCGGCGGTTGAATTTCATCCGGCCGACCGCCGACAAATCGTAGCGCTCGTCGGAGAAGAACAGCCCTCTGAACAACGCTTCCACCGCGTCTTCAGTCGGCGGCTCGCCGGGGCGCATCATCCGGTAAATGGAAACACGCGCCGCATATTGATCGGGCGTATCGTCGGTACGCAAGGTTTGCGAAACATAAGCGCCGCGGTCGAGTTCGTTGGTGAACAGCGTCTGAATCTCGGTAATTCCGGCATTTATCAGCCTGACCAGCAACTCCGGCGTGATTTCGTCGTTGGCCTTGGCCAGTACTTCGCCCGTACTCTTGTCAACCACATGCGTCGCCAGTACCCGACCGGTCAAGTAATCTTCCGGCACCGCTATCGTCTTGACACCACTTTCCTGCAACTCGCGCACCGAGCGCACGGTGACACGCTTGTCCTTCGGAACCACCACCTGGCCGTTCTTGCCGATGATGTCGAACGTCGCCAATTCGCCTTTCAGCCGGTCGGCGATCAACGCCATCTGATAACCGTTTGCCGACAAATGGAACGTGTCGAACTCGAAAAATTCGCGCAGGATGTCTTCCACCGAATAACCGATCGCTTTCAGCAGAACCGTCACCGGCATCTTGCGGCGGCGATCCACCCGGAAGAACAGCATGTCTTTCGGATCGAATTCGAAATCGAGCCACGAGCCGCGGTACGGAATCACCCGCGCCGAAAACAGCAGCTTGCCGGAACTGTGCGTTTTGCCGCGATCGTGCTCAAAAAACACCCCCGGTGAACGGTGCAACTGCGAGACGATCACGCGCTCGGTACCGTTGATCACGAATGAACCGTTCTCGGTCATGAGCGGAATCTCGCCCATGTACACTTCCTGTTCTTTCACTTCCCGGACCTTCGGTGTCGCCGAATCCTTCTCCATCAGCACCAGCCGGACACGCGCGCGCAACGCCGAGCAGTACGTCAAACCGCGCTGCTGACATTCGATCACATCAAACGCCGGCGACTGCAACGAATACGAAACGTATTCGAGCCGCGCATTGCCCGAATGGCTGGCGATTGGGAATATCGACTCGAAGGCCAGTTGCAATCCCTGCTGCTTGCGCTTGCCTTCGGGCATGTCCTGCTGCAAGAACGCCCGATAAGAGCTGATTTGCGTTTCCAGAAGAAACGGGACGTCAAGAACGTTGCCGCGTTTGGCGAAACTTTTGCGGATACGTTTCTTTTCGGCGAAAGAATAATTTTGAGCCATAACCTCTCCGATGAACGGGCGCCTCGACCGGAAGCGCCCGGCGGTTATCGACTGAGCTTGCGATGCTTTTCATTGACCGACAACTCACCGGTCGCGCCATTGCGTCGCAGCAATGTCACCCGTGTGCCGTGTTTCAGAAAAGCGCTTCGCGCGCCAAGGCTTGGTGGTTGGCCGCTACCAACCGCTGGCGGACGGCGACAACCTCTGTCGCCCGACCAGGCCTGTCTTCTGCAGTCGTTTCAGAAGACGAAAAAAAGCAGACTGACTCACTACAACCCGCTTTTTTGCGCCCTCTTCTTCTCGGTTCTTTCTTCCCTCGATCCTTATAAAACAGCTTCCAGCATTTCGGCGGCATCGCGCACAAAAACCGGACACTTCTTTCGCACTTGCTCTTTGGCAACGACCGCATCGCCATCGCGCAAATCGACACCCAGCAGTTCTTTGCAATTCGTGGAACCGTGCTTTTCGGTAAACCTTTTGTCAAATTCCTGAATCAGTGCAAAGGTTTTTTCTTTCGCCGCGCTGTCGTCCGGCCGGCATTTGCCGTGCTTGAGGCCGATAACAAGGTAGGCCCCCGTCACCGCACCGCATGTACGGTTGAGTCGGGCCATTCCTGATGCGAACCCGCAAGACAGTTTCAAGGCAGTTTTCTTGTCCAGCCCGTAGTCCTCGCACCATGCGGACAAAATTGCCTGAGAACAGTCGAACGTACCAAAAATTTCCGTGGCTTCTTCAATTCTGGTTTTTTTCATACCGTTCTTTCAGGAAAACAGCACATCTTCCTTCGCCTTCAGCCCTTTACAAAACCTTACCTTCAGAATCCCGGAAGGCGACAAAGCCGGTGAGAGTCACCGGCTTTGTCTTGCGCCCAAAACCGCTTACTTGATTTCGGCTTTGGCGCCCGCTTCTTCCAGCTTCTTCTTGGCCGCTTCGGCATCGGCCTTGGCAACGGCTTCCTTGACCGGTTTCGGCGCGCCGTCCACCAGGTCTTTGGCTTCCTTGAGACCCAGGCCGGTGAGTTCACGCACCGCCTTGATCACGTTCACCTTGTTGTCGCCGACAGCCGCCAGCATCACGGTGAACTCGGTTTGCTCTTCGGCCGCCGGAGCAGCCGCACCGCCGGCTGCCGGAGCAGCGACAGCAACTGCCGCAGCAGCAGACACGCCGAATTTTTCTTCCATCGCCTTGATCAGTTCGGAAAGCTCCAGAACGGACATGGAAGCAACTTTGTCGAGAATTTCGTTTTGAACAGACATGTAAAACTCCTGAAACGTTAATCTGAATAACTATATGAATTGTGAATGGGTCTGGAAATTACGCCGCCGCTTTGGCGTCGCGTACCGCCGCCAGCGTCCGCACGAACTTGCCCGGCACTTCGTTCAGCGTCCGGACAAACTTGGCGACCGGCGCCTGCATCGTGCCCATGAGCTTGGCAATGAGTTCGTCGCGTGACGGCAATGCCGCCAGCGCCGCGACTTCCTGCGCCGACATCACTTGTCCCGGCATCGCGCCACCGACCACGACAAATTTGTCGTTGCCCTTGGCAAACTCGCTCAGCACCTTGGCCGCCGCTACCGGATCATTGCTGATCCCGTACATCAACGGCCCGCTCATCTTCTCGGACAACGCCGCAAACGGCGTATCGACCACGGCACGCCGAACCAGAGTGTTCTTCACCACTTTGAAGTACACGCCGGACTCCCGCGCCTTGGCGCGCAGTTTGGTCATGTCGCCGACGCCCACTCCGCGGTTCTCCGCCAGAATAATCGACTGCGCTTTTTCCACCTGCGCTGATACTTCCGCGACCACTGCTTGTTTTTGCTCAAGATTAAGCAAGGTCCACCTCTTTCATCAATAGAGTCGGTCGTTTTCCGCACTACCAACGTACGCCATACGACAACTCCGTCCTTACCACAGCGCCCCGACTGCTGACGCCTCGATACGGTGTCCTAACGTCCAGGAAAGTCCTGTTCTTTAAGGCACCATCTGCGCAGGACCGGAAGTTCGCCTACTGCCGCTCGCTTCCGCTTTAAGCCCGTTCCGGGCTCCTGCGGTCTTTGACGGCCTGTCTGCGCTCAATGCTTATCGCTCGCAGACGCCCTCAAAATCTTCAATGAAACCGGTCAATCGCTTCAGCCGGTTTTTTAATCAACCCGCCGCCGATTTCTGCTGCAAGGCGCCGGGATCAACGCGAATTCCGGCGCCCATCGTGCTCGACACGCTGACGCGGCGCAGATACACGCCCTTCGAACTCGCCGGTTTCGCCTTGACCAGCGCCTCGATCAACGCCAACAAGTTTGCCTTCAATGCGTCCGCCTCGAACGATGCCCGTCCGATCGTGCAATGAATGATCCCGCCTTTATCGGTACGGTACTGCACCTGACCGGCCTTGGCATTTTTGACCGCCGTCACCACATCGGCCGACACCGTGCCCACTTTCGGGTTCGGCATCAAACCGCGCGGCCCCAGCACCTGACCCAGTTGCCCGACCACTTTCATCGCGTCCGGCGTGGCGATCACCATGTCGAACTCCAGGAAGCCGCCTTTGACTTTCGCCGCCAACTCCTCGAAACCGACGATATCCGCACCGGCTTCTTCCGCCTGCTTGGCTTTTTCGCCCTGCGCGAACACAGCGACCCGCACCGTCTTGCCGGTTCCGGCCGGAAGCACCACCGAACCGCGCACGTTCTGGTCGGATTTACGCGCATCGACACCGAGGTTGACCGCCACGTCGATCGATTCATCGAACTTGGCGATCGCATTCGCCTTGGCCAGCGCCAACGCTTCTTCGATCGGATAATTCTTGCTGCGATCGACTTTGCCGCGCACGGCTTGCATGCGCTTGCTCAAACTGCTTTTCTTTTGCTCGGTCATGATTATTTCACCCCTTCCACCGTGATGCCCATGCTGCGCGCGCTGCCCGCGATCGTGCGGACGGCGGCATCCATATCCGCAGCCGTGAGGTCGGGTTGTTTGGTCTTGGCGATTTCTTCCGCCTGCGCCCGCGTCAGCTTGCCGACTTTATCGGTGTGCGGCCTCGGACTGCCCTTTTCCACCTTCGCCGCCTTTTTGATCAGGACGGTCGCCGGCGGCGTTTTCATGATGAAGGTAAAGCTCTTGTCCGCGTAAGCGGTGATCACCACCGGAATCGGCAACCCCGGCTCGACCTTCTGCGTCTGCGCGTTGAACGCCTTGCAGAATTCCATGATGTTCAAACCGCGCTGACCGAGCGCCGGCCCGATCGGCGGACTGGGATTGGCTTTACCGGCCGGCACTTGCAGCTTGATATAGCCGATGACTTTTTTTGCCATGTTTCAAACTCCTTCGGGTTCAAGCGAGTGTTGTCACTCTCCCCATCAGCAGCCCTTTTTTATTCTCGTCGCCGGGGCTGTAACAGCAACGAGCACAGTTAAAACGATTATGCTTTTTCGACCTGTGCGAAATCCAGATCGACCGGTGTCGCCCGTCCAAAAATGGCAACCGACACCCGCAACTTGCTCTTTTCGTAGTTGACGTCTTCGACCGTGCCGTTGAAATCGGCAAAGGGGCCGTCCTTGACCCGTACCAACTCGCCGGCTTCAAACAACACTTTCGGCCGCGGCTTTTCGACGCCTTCCTGCATCTGATGCAGGATGTTATCGACGTCTTTCGCCGGAATCGGTGCCGGTTTGTGCGCCGTGCCGCCGATAAAGCCCGTCACTTTCGGCGTACTCTTCACCAGATGCCACGACTCGTCGGTCATCTCCATTTCGACCAACACATAGCCCGGGAAGAATTTGCGCTCGCTGATCGCTTTCTGACCGCCGCGCATTTCCACTACTTCCTCGACCGGCACCAGAATCTGGCCGAACTTGTCCTGCAATCCGGCGCGGACGATACGTTCAGCCAACGCCCGTTGTACCGATTTCTCGAAACCGGAATAGGCATGCACCACGTACCATTTTTTATCGCCCATCATGCCCCCGAACTGCCCAGGAACAGCTTGATGAGCCAGGCGATGATCTGGTCAACGAAAAAGAGGAACAGCGACATGACCACCACGAACACAAACACGATCAGCGTCATCCGGATGGTTTCCTGACGCGTCGGCCATGCCACCCGACCGCCTTCATGCCAGGCTTCGCGCGCGAAGACGACAAATTCCTTGCCCGGGGTGGACAGCCACATGACTGCGGCGCCTACCACCAGACCGCCCAGTATCATCAACGCCCGCCAACCGATCGCCATGTGGACGTAATGGTGGTAGCCCCACAAACCGAGCACTACACAAGCGATTGCAACGGTAATCTTAATCTTGTCTGCCATTCCGTTTCCTTGCGGGACGCGTTGGCAGGCCAGGAGGGAATCGAACCCCCAACCTGCGGTTTTGGAGACCGCCGCTCTGCCAATTGAGCTACTGGCCTACGTCCTTCTTAAACACCATGCGCGCCTGTTTCCAGACGCGCCTCAAAATACCGCAAACCCTTGACGGGTTACACGACAAAGTCCGGCAAGCCGGACTTTGTCGCCTGTTGCTGCTTACTCAATAATCTTGGCGACGACACCGGCGCCGACCGTCCGACCGCCTTCGCGGATCGCAAAACGCAGACCTTCTTCCATCGCGATCGGAGAGATCAGTTTCACGGTGAT
>JAIRJZ010000026.1 GCA_031260355.1 Burkholderiales bacterium | reverse complement strand
TTACTCAAACCGCACCCCCAGCTCCGTCGTCGCATCAATCTCGATATTCTGCATGTACTCGCTGAACTCGCCGATGTTCATTTCCGCCGTTGACTTCCGTCGCGTGATGATCTCTCCGTCAGGCAAAACCATCTCCGTTTTCGGACAGTGCTTGCGGGCGAAGAACTCGTGCCAAGCGTCCTTGTCGAACTGCCGACCGTTCACCCAAGCCTGCTCCGCGATGGTCTTGTAAAGCCACCAAAGCCGCGCATTCTGCAAGGTGTTCCGCTTCTTCTCCGCCGTCGTGACAATGATGTACAGCGGGAGGCCGGCATCGATCAGCGCGTCGTAATTCGCTTTCACGAAGGCAACGAATATCGGCCAGACGCCTTTGTGGTCGAGAATGAATTCGCGGTACAGTGTCACGCCGACCTCCTTCTGTTCCGGTAGGTCGCGCAGTCCCCCAATAAAACCCTGCCAATGAGAGCCGCCACAAACTGATCGCGAGACTTTTCGCCAGTGATGCGACGGTATTCGTCGAACAGCAAAGAGGCAGCGTCGATTGATTTACTGTCGAGGATGGTTTTGATACGATTGTCGTACCAAACTATCTGAGATTGGGAGCTTTTATCCATGACACACGCCACCTTCGTCCATGAGTGTCCGCACTGCGGCGCCGAAAATGTCGCTTTTACAGCGCGCGCATTTCATACTTATGAAAATATTTTGTCTGTGCTTGCAAGTTGCAACAGGTGCCAATGTTCTATTCTTGCGATTTTCTGTTGCGCGCAAGAAAACATCTCTACCTTTCTTGAAGGTGGGCTTGATTTGCTGAACCACAAATATCTTGAATTGCTTAGGGTTTATCCGGAAGTAGAGCCTCCGCAAGTTCCACAAGGGGTTTCTGATGCGATAGCTCGCCCGTTTATTGAGGCTGCCGATAACTTGAGGCAGAAAAAATATTCTTCTGCATGCGCCATGTTCAGGCGTGTACTGGAGATTGCTCTTAAAGAGTTTGCCCAAGACATCGAAGCAAGAACGCTCGAAAAGAGAATAGACAAACTGGCTGCCGATCACCTCATTACCCCTGCAATGAAAGAATGGGCGCACAATCTTCGACTTGATGGAAACGAAGCTATTCACGGGCTGGAAGAGGCTACGCAAGAGCTTGCTGAACAAATGCACGATCTGTGCAAATTTCTGTTGATCTACCTCTACACGTTGCCAAAGCAGGTAGCAGAAGCCAGAAACAAGCGTGGCGTTGTGTAAAACTATATTCACGCCGCCTCCGGGTATTGCGACAGCGCCCACGCCCGGAGCGCCACTGCGTCAGCTTCGTTGTCGTCAGCAACCTGGAATCCGTTCCGCTTTGCCGCTGCGATCATCTCGCCCTTGCCAGCGTTGCCCTTCCCTGTCGCGTGTTTCTTGATCGTCCCAACCGGTACGCCCTGATACGGTATTTTGTGGTGTTCACACCACATGGTCAGCGTCGCCATGAAACCGCCGTAAATGTGCGCCGCGTCCGTGCCGGCGTGTCTGCGGACGGCCTCGAAGTACACGGCGTCGAAACCGTCGGCGCTGCTCTTGAGTTCGGTCAGCCAGCGTTTGAACTTGAGATACCGCATGCCGCCGCCCTCGAACCGTGATGGTTTGAACGACAGCGTTCCGCTGGAACTTACGACGGCGCCGGTAATAGCCCAGCCGGTTTGTGTGCCGAGGTCGAGCGCGAGAATTTTCATGCAGCCGCCTTCTTGAGCATTCCGTGCGCCAGCAACGCGCCGATAGCGTTGCGCCCCTGCTTCGCCTCGTTATGCCAGTATTCGAGAAACCACGGGTCAGCCCGGCACTGCCGCCCGGTGTCGGTGATGATGTCGCGGTCGTCTTCGAGCAGGTCGTCGATCAGCCAGCGTTTGATGCGACGCAGCTTCACTTCCAGCACCGGGTCGGTTTTTTCAGCCACAGAACCCCCTCTTCGCGGTTGTCTCTGTTTTCGCCGGAGGACGGTAAAGCGAATTCTCGAATCGGTTGATATGGCCGAGGAACGTCGCGTACACCCTCCCCGTCTCACCCTCGCGGTTCTTACCGACATTGATTTCGGCAATGCCTTTGGCGTCCGTCGCCGAGTTGTAAACCTCGTCCCGGTACACCATCACCACCACGTCCGCATCCTGCTCGATGGCGCCTGAGTCCCGCAGATCGGACAACATCGGGCGCTTGTCGGTACGACCATCACACTGCCGCGACAGTTGCGACAGCGCGATGACCGGCACGTCCAGTTCCATAGCCAGCAGCTTCAACCCGCGCGAGATCGCCGAGATTTGCTCATTCCGGCTTTGCCCTTCGGCGTCCATGAGTTGAATGTAGTCGATGATGATCAGCGCCAGACCGTGCCGCGCCTTCATCCGCTTCGCCCGCGCCCGCAGCCGCTCGACCGTCAACCGCGCCGACCCGTCAACAGCCAGCTTGATGTTTTTCAGCTTTTCGGCGGCAACCGTCACGCCGTCCCATTCCTGGCTGTCTGATCCGCCCAGCGCGCCGTTGCGAAGCTTCCGCGAGTCAACGCGCCCGAGGCTGGCAACAGCGCGTTCGAGCAACGCCTTCCCCGTCATCTCAAGCGACGCCACGAACACCGGATGACCGGCAACGGCGTTGTGCAGACCGATTCCCATCGCCAGCGTCGTTTTGCCCATCGACGGGCGACCGGCAACGATGACCAGATCACCGCCGCGAAGGCCGAGCAGCTTTTCGTCAAGGTCGGTCAACCCGGTTGGCAGCCCCGGAAGTTCTCCGCCGCTCTCCATGCGCGCCTCGATGTCGTCGAGAAAACCGCCGAGCATGTCGCCAAGCATCACAGCGCCGTCGCCGGCCTGTTCGTCGGCGGCGCCGTCTATCAACCGCCGCGCTTCGTCGATCAGGTTGTCGGAAGACTCTGCGCTATGCGCCAGTTCAGCGATCTTTTCGCCAGCCCGCGCGAGTCGGCGCCGCACCGCTTTCGCTCGAACGATGTCGGCGTAGTGTCCGACGTTCGCCGCCGTCGGAACGTTTTGCGCCAGTGCTCCGATGTAGACCAGACCGCCGACGCTGTCGAGCCTCCCTTTGCCGTGCAGCGACTCGGCCAACGTCACAACGTCAACCGGCTGGCCGGCGGCGATCATCGCCCGAATTTCAGCGAACAGCGCCCGGTGGTCTTCCACTGAAAAGTCGTCAATCGAGACGCGATCCTCGATCCGATCGAACGCTTCGCTGTCGATCAGCAGAGCGCCGATGACGGTCTGTTCGGCGGCGTTGTTGGTCATGTTGTCAGTCCACATTGCGGCTCTCCTGATTCTCGTACTTTCCTTCGATTACCTTCGCAAAATTCGTCGGTTTTACCAGCCATTCGAGGTCAGCAACGAACGGCTGGCGGTCATTGCGCGCTTGCGTTCTGCCGCACAGAAAATCGCTCTTGGCGACATAGGCGAAATACCGGCGCCACCACGCGACGCCTTCATCCGTCGTTGCGTACTCGCCGGCGGCAAGTTTTTCTCGCCAGCGGCTTTGCAGGTAGCCTTGGCGCGTGTTGTGCCATTCCCGGACGCGCGGTAGCGTCGGCAAGGTTTCGTGGTACAGGTCGATGATCCGCTGATGCGGGCAAGGTGGCGGTTGAGCTTTTTTTGGCTTTTCAGGTTCGGCCAGCAGGTCGGCAGCGGGATCGCTGGCGACATCTACCCCGTTAGGGGTAGATATATATTCTGTATCTGCTTCTGTATCTGTATCTGTATCTGTACCGTTACAGGAACGTTTCAGTAACGTTTCACTGGCGTTACATGCCTTTTTTGACTTGTCACGATGCCTCCGAACCCGCTCTGACACGTGATCTGACGAGAATTGGCGCCTATCCCAATTGGCCGGTAAATTGTCCTCTTGGATCATCCCTTTTGCCAAAAGCACGGACTTTGTCGCCATCCATTCGTCTCGATTTACCCGAAGCTGGAAGCAGATTTCATCATCAGAAAAACCACCTGAAACGTTACGTGAAACGTTTCCATTTGTTTCTTGAAACGTTTCACTGGCGTTACATCGAAGGCAGAGAAGCATCACAAACCGGCGCTGGTCAACCTCGTTGAGCATTTGCACCTTTGGGTCTGTGGCAAACTCTGCGTACAT
>JAIRJZ010000078.1 GCA_031260355.1 Burkholderiales bacterium | reverse complement strand
CGCTGAGAGCCTTTGTAAGAGCCGTTCTTTACGCAGCTTGCGCTTCCGCAGTGGGTGCATTGCATGAGTATCCCTCCTTTGTTCTAAGGAAGATTGTATCTCCTGCCACACAAAAAATCCATATAAAGTGAACAATCTGTCTCCCCCGGCCCCTCTCCCTCGAGGGGAGAGGGGTGGAAAGCGCGGCGCGCCTTCGATTCTTGAATTGGGCGGCGGCAGCGGTGTTTTCGCGGCGCAACTATTGCAACGGTTGAAGGTAATGGATTGCTTGCCGGAGCGTTATGCGATTCTCGAACTCAGTCCGGCGCTACGCGAACGTCAGCGGCAAACGTTGCGCGACATGGTTCCCGACCTGATTTCCCGTGTCGAATGGCTCGATGCGCTTCCGGAAACTTTCCACGGCGTCGTGTTCATGAACGAGGTGCTCGATGCGATACCGCCGCGCGTCATCGGTCGCGCTGTTGGCTGCATTGGTGGAACATGGGTCGAACACGGCGTGAAACGTGACGGCCATCGTTTCGTCGCTGTACCGAAACCGTTGACCGATTCCGCGCTGACAAAGCTGGCTGCCGCGCGGTTTCCGGCGCAAGGCGATTACGTTGCCGAACTCAATACTGCCGGTGAGGCGCTGCTCGAAACGCTGGGCCGCTGCCTGACGCCGGGCAGCACGCTTTTCGTCAACGATTACGGGTTCGAGCGCGATGGGGTGTTGCCGCCGCAATACGCCAACGGCACCTTGCGGGCGTATTACCGACACCGCCTGCTCAATGACCCGTTGCTTTGGCCGGGGCTGCTCGATATCACCGCGCATGTCGATTTCGTGGCGATGGCGGAAGCGGCGCAACGCGGCGGGCTGGTTCTGACCTCCTTCCAGACGCAGGGAGCATTTTTGCAGAAACACGGTATTCTCGAGGAACTGACGCAATGCGGCGCCCCTGAAGAAGCGGCTTATCTGACGGCAGCGCAGGCGGTACGGACATTGATCGATCCCGAGGCAATGGGCGGGATTTTCAAAGTGGCGGAATTCAGGCGTCTGGCCTGAATAAAACCCAAACGCACAGATAAAGGGCGTAGAATCGTACCAGCGCATGGCACGTATGAGCGCGTTTTGCCGATAAGGCTCTGCGCTTGCGACGCAGACTTTCCATCGTTTTTCAGAAAGGATGAGACATGAAGCGTCATCTGGAGAACTCTTCGTTGCTGTTATTGCATAAGGCTATGCGGATGCTTGCGCTGTCTGGGCTGGCGCTCAGTTTGGTGCTCAGTTTGGTGCTAACCATTGCGCCGGCGTCAGCAGCGACGATTGTCGTTATGAACACCAACGACGCTGGCGCTGGCAGCTTGCGCGCCGCGATCGCTGCTGCCAATGCTGCTGGTGGCGACACCATTGAATTTATTCTGCCTGCCAATTCCACCATCGCGTTGACCGCGACGCTGACGGTAGACAAAGACCTGACGATTGACGGCTCCGGAAGTTCCGGTCTTGCCATCAGTGGCGGCAATCAGGTCGGGGTATTCGGTATAAGCATGGGTGTCGAAGCGGTCTTTTCAAACCTTGCCATCAAAAGCGGATTGGCCAGCTTCGGTGGTGGCATCCACAGCATGGCCACCAAACTCACGCTGATCAACTGTACGGTGTCCGGAAACTACGCCACTCATAACGGCGGCGGTATCGTCAATGATGGCAATCTTGTATTGATCGACAGTACCGTGTCCGGTAACAGCACTGGCGGCGGCCACGGCGGCGGTATTGCAAATGGGATGGGTTCCCTCACGCTGACGAACAGCACGGTGTCCGGTAACATTGCCAACTCCGGAGGCGGTATCAGTAGCGTCGGAACCGTCACATTGACCGACAGCACGGTCACCGGCAACACGGTTTCCAGCAACGCTGGCGGTGGTGGCCACGGTGGCGGCATTTCAAGCGGGATGGGCTCCCTTACGCTGACCAACAGCACGGTGTCCGGCAACACAGCTTCCGGTAACGGTGGCGGTATCGTCAGCGATACTACGGTGGTGCTAACCGGCAGCACCATCTCCGGCAACACCGGCGGCGGTGTCGGCGGCGGTGTTGCGGTCAGAGGTTCTCTCACGGTGACTGATAGCACGGTGTCTGGTAACACGGCTAGCTACGGCGGCGGTATCGACAACCTCCAAGGCACCACTACGTTGACCAATAGCGTTGTCACCAACAACACCGGCAACGTTCACGGCGGCGGTATTTCAAATGGGATAGGCACTCTTGTGTTGACCAACAGCACGGTGTCCGGCAACACGACTTCCGGCAACGGCGGCGGGATCATTAGCGATGATACGCTGACGCTGACGGGTTGCGCGGTGTTTGGCAATCAGGCCGACCTCGGTGGTGGCATCGCAAATGGTGGCGCTCTTACGTTGACTAACAGCACGGTGTCTGGAAACCAGGCTATCACCTCAGGCGGGGGTATTCACAATAACCCGTCCACCCCGCAGATCAGCGCCACGCTGACCAACGTGACGCTGGTCGGCAATATCGGCGGTGGCTTTTACAATGCCGCCGCTTTAGCGGACGCCCGGTTGTCCAATACCATTGTCCAGGCTTGCGGCGGAAACCCTGTCACCGACAACGGCGGCAATCTCGATGGCAGCGCCGGTTGCGGTTTTACGGCCGCCGACAGCAACGCCACTTTCAACCTTGGTTCACTGGCGGACAACGGCGGCCCGACCCTGACGATGATGCCAAATACGGGTAGCCCTGCGATCGGTCATGGCGTGGCGGCCACATGCGCGGCGCAATCTGTCGATCAGCGCGGCGCTTCGCGTTTGGCCACTGCTTGCACCAGTGGCGCAGTGGAATTCGACGCCGCGCCACCGACATTCAGGCTCACTGTTGGCGTCGTTGGTAACGGCAGCGTCAGCGAGAACGCCGCGTCTCCACAAATCGCCGCCTGTACCACTACCGGCAGCATCAACTGCACGTCTCTCTACGCTACCAGCGCAAACGTAACCCTGACCGCGACACCGGCTTCGGGTTACACCTTTACAGGTTGGAGCGGAGATTGTTCTGGCGCTTCGCCTACGACGGTGACGATGAGCCAGGCTCGTACGTGCAGCGCGCAGTTCGCGCAGTTGCAGGCACGGTTGACGGGAGAATCTATCCCGACATTGGATCGTTGGGCGCTGTTGCTGCTCGGCATGTTGGCGGCGGGCATTGCTTTTCAGGGACTGTGGACAAGAAATCGGAGAGCAGAAATCAGGGATTAAGAGCTTATTATCCGTAAATTGAGAATACTATCCCCCTGAGCCGCTCGGTAAGCGGCGTTGGGGGAGAGGCACTCACTGGCTGGGATCATTTTTTCAATTTCATTGACCTCTATTACATGAGGAGCGCTAGGGAACCTCTGAAAAGCCCTTCCCGTCATTCTGCGCGTAGCGAAGCGAAGTCGCAGAATCCAGACGCTGCTTGGATCCTGCGACTTCGCGCAGGATGACAAGCGGGGGATAGCAGGGTTGTTCAGAGCGTCCCTAGGGAAGCCCTGAAAAATGAGGGCGTCAAGAAAAATTGACGTTGGCGGATTGGTGCTGCCTTCAACTCTGTCTGTCACTGTTGACAGCAGCGTGGGCAAGCCGTTCACGGGCACCAGGCGCAGCTCAAAGTCATAAACCGAGGGTTTGAAAGCCTCCTCTTCTTGTCCCGGTTCCTCGATGCCGACGTGAGGTCGGCAAAAACGCTGCGTGTTAAAATCCTTCGTTCAACAGGCAACGCGAGACACCACATGGCCAAAACGCCCGCAGCCCCTGCCAGTTTCGAGGCAGCGATGGCCGAACTGGAAGACATTGTCACCCGAATGGAGCAGGGCAGTTTGCCGCTGGCCGAGGCGCTGGCTTCGTATCAGCGCGGCGCCGTGCTGTTGGCGTATTGTCAGAACGCCTTGCGCGACGCACAACAGCAGGTGCGGGTATTGGAAGATGGCATGTTGAAGGCGTTTGGCGATGACGACGCGATGCGTGACGATTGAGTCCTCGACCGCAGCGCCTTCGGCGGCGGCGATGATCACTTGGCAGGCGGCGCATCGGGCGCGTGTCGAAGCGGCGCTGGATCGTTTTTTGACGGCCTCCTCCTCGGCAGAGGGAGGATCGCGCCTGTGGGAGGCCATGCGCTATGCGGCGCTGCCGGGCGGGAAGCGGTGGCGGGCGCTGCTGGTGTATGCGGCAGCGGAACTGGCGAACGCCGATATCGCGGTGGCGGATGCGCCGGCGGCGGCGGTCGAAGTGTTGCATGCGTATTCGCTGGTGCACGACGATTTGCCTTGCATGGACGATGACGGCATGCGGCGCGGCCAACCGGCGTGTCATGTCGCGTTCGGCGAAGCGCAGGCGCTGCTGGCGGGAGACGCGTTGCAGGCGCAGGCGTTTCTGGTGCTGGCGCAGAGCCGAATGCCCAATCCGGCGGCGGCGTGCGCGTTGCTGGCGAAAGCAGCGGGCGCGGAAGGAATGGCCGGCGGGCAGGCGCAGGATTTGAGCGGCAAGGTGGAGGCTATGGGGGCGTTGGAGGCGATGCACCGGATGAAAACCGGGGCGCTGATCGAAGCGGCGGTGATGCTGGGCGCGGCTTGCGGCGCGCCGATGGGACATGCGGGGCACACGGCGCTGGCGCGTTATGCGGCGGCGGTCGGCTTGGCGTTTCAGGTGGCCGACGACGTGCTCGATGTCGAAGGCAGCTCTTCGGGCTTGGGCAAGACGGCAGGCAAGGACGCGACGCAGAACAAAGCCACGTACGTGACGTTGCTCGGTTTGAAAGACGCCAAGGACAGGATGCAGACGCTGTGTGAGGAAGCGCAACAGGCATTGGAAATTTTCGGGACAGCGGCGTGGCCGCTGAAAGCGCTGGCAGTGCAAGCCGTGACGCGGAGTCGCTGAATCATGAACGCGTATCCGGGCTTAATCATTTCTGACGTTTCTGACAGCACCGACATGGCGGCGGAGAACGTTGCCGAAGCAACAATGACGACGGTGGACAAGAACGCCGCCAGCCGAGCGTCGCTGCTGGAGTCGATCGAATCGCCGCAGGATGTGCGGGCGTTGCCGCGCGAGATGCTGCCGACGCTGGCGCAAGAGCTGCGCGCGTTCATACTGGACACCGTTTCGCATACCGGCGGTCATTTGTCGTCGAACCTCGGCGTGATTGAGTTGACGGTGGCGCTGCACTACGCTTTCAATACGCCGGACGACCGGATCATCTGGGACGTGGGGCATCAAACCTATGCGCACAAGGCGTTGACCGGGCGGCGCGCGCGGTTGCATACCCTGCGGCAGAAAGGCGGGTTGTCCGGTTTTCCTTCACGCGCCGAAAGCGAATACGATGCGTTCGGCACGGCGCATTCATCGACATCGATTTCGGCGGCACTCGGTATGGCGGTGGCGGCACAGGCCGATGGCGATCCGCGGCGGGTGGTGGCGGTGATCGGCGATGGCGCGATGAGCGGCGGCATGGCCTTCGAAGCGTTGAACAATGCCGGCGCGATGGACGCCAACTTGCTGGTGATCCTCAACGATAACGAAATGTCGATTTCAAGACCGGTCGGCGCTTTCCACCAATACCTGACCCGGATATTGACCAGCCCGTTGTACAACTCGGTGCGCGAAAGTGGTAAAGACTTTCTCGCCAAAGTGCCGCCGATGAAACGTTTTGCGAAGCGGATGGAAGAACACACGAAAGGCATGCTGATGCCGAGCACGCTGTTCGAGGAGTTCGGTTTCTTTTACGTCGGCCCAGTCGATGGACACGATGTCGATACGCTGGTGAAAACGCTGGTCAACATGCGCGATCTGAAAGGGCCGCGGCTGTTGCACATCGTCACCGAAAAAGGGCACGGCTATGCGCCGGCGGCGCAGAACCCGATTCTCTATCACGGCGTCGCGTGTTTTGACCCGGAGGAAGGGGTCGTGCCGAAAACGGCGGCACGGCCGACGTACACGGAAATATTCGGGCAATGGCTGTGCGACATGGGGAGCGCCGATGAACGGCTTGTCGCGATCACGCCGGCGATGTGCGAAGGTTCGGGGTTGACCGACTTCGCGCGCGAGTTTCCGCAGCGGTATTTCGATGTCGGCATCGCCGAGCAGCATGCGGTGACGTTTGCCGCCGGGTTGGCGTGCGACGGATTGAAGCCGGTGGTGGCGATTTATTCGACGTTTTTGCAGCGCGCTTACGATCAACTCGTGCACGATGTGGTGCTGCAAAACCTGCCGGTCGTGTTTGCGATCGACCGTGCCGGCATTGTCGGCGCCGACGGCCCGACGCACATCGGCGCCTTCGATTTGTCGTTCATGCGTTGCCTTCCCCATCTGACGATCATGGCACCGGCCGACGAGGCCGAGTGTCGGGCGATGCTGACGACGGCGTTCCGAATGGAAACACCGACGGCGGTGCGCTACCCGCGCGGCAGCGGCCCCGGCGTCACGGTGCCGTCAACGCTGGAAACGTTACCGGTAGGTCGCGGTGAGATTCGCCGCCGCGCCCAAGGGCGTGAAGGCAAAAAAATCGCGTTGCTGGTTTTCGGTGCGCCGTTGGCGGAGGCGCTGACGGCGGCGACAACGCTTGACGCGACCGTTGCCAACATGCGTTTCGTCAAACCGCTCGACACCACGCTGATCGAGGAACTGGCGAGCGCTCACGATGAATTGGTGACGGTCGAAGAAAATGTCGTGATGGGCGGGGCGGGGGCGGCCGTCGCCGAATTTTTGGCCCATACCGGCATCGTCAAACCGATACTGCATTTGGGTTTGCCGGATCATTTCATCGAACACGGCGCTCCGGAGGCATTGCTGTCGCAATACGGCCTTGACGCGGCGGGTATCGTCCGGCAAGTACAGGAGTGGCAGGCGCGTGTTGCCCGTGCGTAGCCCGATTCAGACCCCATAAAACCTCATGAACGCTAAAGAAATAAAACACATGGCGGCGGCGATGCCCGACGTGCAATCAGAAAAAGACACGCGCCGGTTGGCGATTGATCGTGTTGGCGTGAAGCGCTTGCGTTATCCGATTTATTTTTCTGATGAAGGCGGCGCGGCGCAACCGACGATTGCCACGTGCAGCGCTTATACTCTGCTGTCGGCGCACCAAAAAGGCACGCACATGTCGCGGTTGGTGGCGTTGTTTGAAGAGATGCGCGAAAAGAGCGTGAAGAAGCCGCTGGCGATCGGCGCGTTGCGTGACTGGTCGGCGCTGCTGCTCAAACGATTGGGAGCAACGGCGGGCGAGATCCACCTTGAATTTGATTTTTTCGTCCGTAAAAAAGCGCCGGTTTCCGGGATCGAGAGCACGATGGATTACCGGGTGCGCTTGAGCGGCGAAGTGAAAGAGGGACAATACCGCGAGAAAGTAGAGGTTGATATTCCCGTGACCTCGTTGTGCCCTTGTTCGAAAAAAATCTCCGATTACGGTGCGCACAACCAGCGTTCGGTGGTGACTTTGGGCGCTACGCTGAACGAGCCGATTTTCGTGATGGATCTGATTCGGATTGCCGAAGAGGAAGCGTCGAGCGGACTTTATGCGATTCTCAAGCGTGCCGATGAAAAATTCGTTACCGAGTATGCGTACGACCATCCCAATTTTGTTGAGGATTTGGTGCGCAGCATCGCGCAGCGGCTGGCGACCGACAAGCGGCTGGCCGCGTTCAGCGTCGAAGCGGAAAACTTCGAGTCGATTCACAACCATTCGGCGTACGCCCAGATTCTGATTCAGAATTAACAACTCTCCTTGTGGGCTAGCGTATGTACACATCTCTTCTACCCTTCGAGGGACGAGCGAACATCCAGACGCACAGAGTGTTGTTGAATGTGCGCATTGATGGTTCCCTCCCCTTCAAGGGGAGGGTTAGGGCGGGGATGGGGTACACCATTCTTTCAAAGAGACAAGGTGACCTATGCGCGGACAAGCCGCGTTACCAAACCGATAACGGTAAGTTTTGCCGCCAGTTTTCGTTTGATGGTTACATCCTCGATTTGGTATGTCTGGAGCGAAAAATTTCCGTCGAACTTGAGCAACCCCATCCCCACCCTAGCCCTCCCCTTGAAGGGGAGGGTACGAGGTACGGTTCCCAATGCCCGTTATTCATCCGCTCTCCGATCAACTGATCAATCAGATCGCCGCTGGCGAGGTGGTCGAACGGCCGGCCGCGGCGCTGAAAGAACTGCTGGAAAACAGCCTCGATGCGGGGGCGAAGCACATCGAGGTCACGTTGACTGGCGGCGGTTGCAAACGCTTGCAAGTAAGCGACGATGGCTTCGGCATGGAGCGCGAAGATTTGCCGCTGGCGGTGGCGCGCCACGCCACCTCGAAAATCACGGCGCCGCGTGACCTTGATGCAATTGCCACGCTGGGTTTTCGCGGCGAAGCGCTGGCGTCGATGGCGGCTGTGTCGCGCTTCTCGGTGGTGTCGCGCGCGCGCGGCGCGGCACATGCATGGCGACTCGATGTCGAGGGCGGAACCGTCGGTGTGATCGAGCCGGCGGCGCTGGCGGCGGGAACGACGGTCACGCTCGACGATTTGTATTTCAACACGCCGGCGCGCCGCAAATTTTTGCGCACCGAAGCGACCGAGTGGGCGCATTGCGAAGAAACGTTTCGCCGTATCGCGCTGGCTTATCCCGATGTCGGGTTTCTGTTGAAACACAATGGCCGTGACGTTTATCGCTGGCCGCAGACGACGCGCGAAGGACGTGTGCAGCAAGTGCTGGGAGAGGCGTTCACGAAAGACGCCCGCTTTCTGGATGTCGCGGCAGCCGATTTGCGGTTGACCGGCTATGCGGCGGTATCGGCAGTCGGAGCGTCACCGCCGAAAGAGGCGGCCTACTTTTTTGTGAACGGTCGTTTCGTCCGTGACCGCGTCGTGTTGCACGCGCTGCGCGAAGCGTTTCGCGACGTTCTGCACGGCGGCCATCAGCCGGTTTACGCATTGTGGCTGACGCTTGACGCGGGCGGGGTCGATGTCAATGTTCATCCGCAAAAGACCGAGGTTCGTTTTCGTGACAGCCAAGCGGTTCACCGTTTCGTCCGGCAGAGTGTCGAGCGGACGTTGGCGTTGCCGGTCGGTGAGCAGAACGCAATAGGAGGAATTCAGGCTTCGGATTTTGAGGGGCGGCGTGTTGCCGGGGAAATGGAAAGCCTAGCGAACACGCCGCGAGCTTCTGTGCAATACATACCGACGCAGAAAGCCTTTTCGTTGCCGGTGCGCGAAGCAACGGCATCCGAAAGTTTGGGGCCGTCGCCGTTTTACGGCAGATTGTTCGGAACGAAATCTGCCGCTGTCACCGGCGATGCTTCTTTGTCAGCGTCGCCGATACCTGTCGAGGCGGCACCCGCTGGGGCGCCGCCGCTGGGTTTTGCAATAGCGCAACTGCACGGCATTTACATTCTCGCGCAAAATCATGCGGGACTGGTTTTGGTTGACATGCACGCGGCGCACGAACGCATCGTTTACGAGCGGATGAAAGAAACCGTTGCCTTGCAACCGTTACCGTCGCAGCCGTTGCTGTTGCCGGTATCGATGACGGCGGCCACACTGGAAATCGCCACGGCGGAAGCGCATGCCGAAACCTTGGTGACGCTGGGTTTCGAGTTGAATGCGGTAGGGCCGTCAACGCTGGCGATTCGCTGTTTGCCGGCGTTATTGCAGGACGCCGACGCAACGGTGTTGGTGCGCGCCGTGTTGCGCGATCTGCACGATTGCGGCAGCACACAGGAAGTCGAGGCGCACCGGAACGAACTGCTGGCGACGATGGCCTGCCATGGCGCGGTACGCGCTCACCGGTTATTGACGGTTCCCGAGATGAACGCGCTGCTGCGAGACATGGAGCGTACCGAGCGCGGCGGGCAGTGCAACCACGGCCGACCGACCTGGTATCAATTGACGCTCGATGCGCTTGACGCGTTGTTCCTGCGCGGCAAGTAAGCGCCCCCTCTCTGTTTTGAGATTCATCAACTCATGAGTACGTCCTCCCGTTTTCCACCTGCCGTTTTGCTGATGGGGCCGACGGCGACCGGCAAGAGCGCATTGGCGCTTGAACTTGCCCGTTGTTTCGATGGCGAAATCGTCAGTGTCGATTCGGCGCAGGTGTACCGCGGGATGGATATCGGCACCGCCAAGCCGGACGCCGAAACGCGCGCTGCCGTCAGTCATCATTTACTGGATCTGATCGATCCGACCGAACCCTATTCGGCGGCGCGTTTCGTGCGCGATGCACTCGCCGCCGTTCACGATATCCGGGCGCGCGGCAAACGGCCTGTGCTGGCGGGCGGCACCATGCTGTATTTCAAGGCGCTGCTTGAAGGGCTGAGCGCATTACCGACGGCGGATGAAACGGTGCGCGCCGAGATCGATGCGCAGGCGTCGCGCGATGGCTGGCCGGTGCTGCACGCCGAATTGATGCGGGTCGATCCGGTCACGGCGGAGCGCCTCAAGCCGACCGACGCGCAGCGCATCCAGCGGGCGCTCGAAGTGTGGCGGTTGACGGGGATGCCGCTGTCGCAATTGCAAGGGCAGCGGCAAGCGGACGAAACGCTGGGGTCGTATCAGTGTTTGGCCTTGTTGCCGGAGGATCGGAAGCGGTTGCATGAAGCGATCGCGCATCGTTTCGATCACATGCTGGAACAAGGGCTGGTCGATGAAGTGCGCATGCTGCGGTCACGTTATCCGCTGACACCGTCGATGCCGTCGATGCGCTGCGTCGGTTACCGGCAGGCTTGGACGTATCTCGACGGCGGTTGCGACGAGGCGACGCTGCGCGCCACCGGCATTGCGGCGACGCGGCAACTCGCCAAGCGGCAGATAACCTGGCTGCGCAGTATGCGGAATCTGTCAACGGCAGACCCGTTCACGCAAGAGGTGAGCGCTTGGGCGCGGACGCTGGTGGCGAAAGCGTAAGAACACCGTCCCGGAAACGTACGACCGAGATAACCCAATGAGTCCCTGTGGTATGCTGCTTTACTTAGACCAACAGAAATTTTCAGATTTTCCCGAAGTTGAAAAAATGGACGTTTTACCTCCCTCAAAATCGCAACGAAAAAGAGAGATGCACGGAGTGCAGGCGCTGGGGGAGGCATTGGTGACGCTTAGCGTTGCCAAACTGAAAACGCTCGATCTTCCAGAGCGTCTGTTCGATGCCATTGTCGCGGCGCAGACGATAACCCGGCATGAAGCGCGCCGACGGCAGATGCAATTCATCGGGCGGCTGATGCGCGACGTTGATCCTGCTCCGATTCAGGCGTTGTTGGCGGCGCAAGCGGCGGTTCCCGCGTCCGAAAAAGCGAGAATGGTGTTGCTGGAAGGTTGGAGGCAGCGATTGCTTGAAGAACCGGCGGCATCGCTGGAAGCGTTGGCGGCGGAATTTCCCGGCGCCTTTTCGGAAGAGGAAAGTGAAGCATGGCGGCAGCGTATCGAGAAAGCGCAGCGGGAGCGGCGTCAAGCGCAAGCGACGCCACGACACTACCGTTTGCTGTTTCAGGACTTGAAAAAACTTTTCGATGGGTGCGTTGATGACGCTGCCGATATTTCAGAACAAAATTCACCATGAACACATCACAACTACGCATCGGCCTGGTGTCGATCAGCGATCGCGCCGCTCAGGGCGTCTATCAGGATCAGGGAATTCCGGCGCTGCGCGACTGGTTGACGCAGGCGCTGAAAACACCGGCGCATTTTGAGACGCGGCTGATTGCCGACGAGCAGCCGGTGATCGAACGCACGTTGATTGAATTGGTCGATGAGGCGCATTGTTCGCTGGTGTTGACTTCCGGCGGCACCGGCCCCGCCCTGCGCGATGTCACGCCGGAGGCGACGGCGGCGGTGGCCGACAAAATCATGCCGGGTTTCGGCGAGCAGATGCGGCAAATTTCATTGCACTATGTGCCGACGGCGATCTTGTCGCGCCAAATCGGCGTCATCCGGAAAAAAGCGTTGATTTTGAATTTGCCGGGACAACCGAAGGCGGTTCGTGAAACGCTGGAAGGCGTCAAGGACGAGAACGGGAACATACGGGTTCAGGGCATTTTTGCGGCGGTGCCGTATTGCATCGAGTTGATCGACGGGCCTTATATCGAAACCAATGACGCTGTTTGCCAGGCGTTCCGTCCCAAATCCGCACGTCGTCCCGTGGCATAACGGGTAAAATACCTCACTTATGCATTTTGGAGCCGCAACATGGCGATAGCACCGATCCCTGAAATTCTCGCCGAGCTGAAAGCGGGTCGGATGATTATTCTGGTTGATGAAGAAAACCGCGAGAACGAAGGCGATCTGATGCTCGCGGCGGAATTCGTGACGCCGACGGCGATCAATTTCATGGTGACGCATGCGCGCGGACTCGTTTGTCTGACGCTGACGCAGGAACGTTGTCAGCAATTGAAGCTGCCGTTGATGACGGCAGCCAACCGCTCGTCGCACGGGACGAATTTCACGCTGTCGATCGAAGCGGCGGAAGGGGTGACGACCGGCATCTCGGCGGCTGACCGCGCCTGCACGGTTCGCAAGGCGGTTGCGCCCGACGCCAGGCCGGAAGACGTGGTGCAACCCGGACACATTTTTCCGTTGATGGCGCAACCCGGCGGCGTATTGGTGCGGGCGGGGCACACGGAAGCGGGCTGCGATTTGGCGCGAATGGCCGGGTTGATGCCGGCGACGGTGATCTGCGAAGTTCTCAAAGAAGACGGCACGATGGCACGTCTGCCGGACCTTGAAATTTTTGCGGCGAAGCACGGATTGAAAATCGGCGCGGTGGCGGATCTGATTCATCACCGCAGCCAGCATGAGACGCTGTTGGAGCGGGTGGCTCAGCGGCCGTTGCAAACGGCAGCCGGGGCTTTCGAGTTGTTCGTTTACCGCGACAAGCTGACCGACGCGACGCATCTGGCGTTGGTTCATGGAACGCCGACGCCGGAAAAAGAAACGTTGGTGCGCGTTCATGAACCGATTTCGATCATGGATCTGTTGGACGAACAAAGCGAAGCGCACGCTTGGGGCGTGTTCCCGGCGCTGCGCGAACTGACGGCGGCGTTCGCCGGTGTGATGGTGTTGTTGCATCGACCGGAGAGCGCTCAGGAGTTGCGTTTGCGTGCGGCAGCGGGCAAGCGGAACACAGACGCAACGCTGGCGCTGCGCGACTACGGCATCGGCGCGCAGATTCTGCGCGATTTGGGTGTTCAGAAAATGCGATTGCTGGCGCGGCCGCGAAAAATACCGAGCATGGCTGGCTTCGGCTTGGAAGTGACCGGTTTTCAGGAGCAGGAGCCGTCGAGCGTGCAACAGAAAACGGAATAATTTTTTATGATGATGAATCCTCACGAAATTCCCAGCAAAGCGCACGCCGCCGGAATGCGTATCGGCATCGTGCTGGCGCGTTTCAATACCGAAGTCGGTGAAGGGTTGCTCAAGGGCGCGTTACGTTTTTTGCGCGAAAAAGGTGTGGTTGACACACATGTCACGTTGGTTCGGGTGCCGGGCGCGCTGGAAATTCCGCTGGTGTTGCAGGGGATGGCGCAAACAGGGCGCTTCGATGCGCTGATTGCGCTCGGTGCGGTGATTCGTGGCGAAACGTACCATTTCGAGATTGTCAGCAATGAATCGGCGCGCGGCATCAGCGATGTGGCGCTCGATTTCGACATCGCGGTCGGCAACGGGGTGTTAACGTGCGAGACCGACGAGCAGGCGCTGGCGCGAATGGATCAGAAGGGCTACGAAGCGGCACTGGCCGCCGTCGAACTGGCCAATACGTTGGAGCGTTTGCGTAAAAATGGCGACTGAAATACCGAAAGAGGTGTCGGTGAAATCGCCGACAGGCAAGATCGATTTCATGGGTCGGCGACGGGCGCGGGCGCTGGTGATGCAGGGACTTTACCAGTACCAACTGACGCAAGCGTCAGCCGACGACATCCGGCTGCATTTGATGGACAGTCCGAACTATGCGCGTTGTGACGAAGCCTATTTTGACGCGTTGTGGCGCGGGGTCAGCAGCCGGTACGAATCGTTGCGCGAGCGCTTTGCGCCGTACGTTGCGGCCGAGCGCGCGACGCAGGCATTGTCGCCGGTCGAAACGGCCATTCTGATTCTTGCCACCTGGGAGTTGTCGGAGCGACCGGATATTCCTTACCGGAGCGTTCTCAACGAAGCCATCGACCTCGCCAAAGTGTATGGCGGAACCGACGGCCACAAATTTGTCAATGGCGTACTCGATAAGCTGGCGGCACAATGGCGCGCCGATGAGATTCGGGCGCTTGCCGGAAAACAATAACAGACGTAGGGTGGGCAAAGAGAAGCGTGCCCACCGCGACATAATCGAGTTATGAGTTTGGTGGGCGCGGCTTGACAGCTTTTGCCCACCCTACGCCCGATACTATGGATTGAGAGCGATCCGGTGAATGGCCAAGGTTTCCGCAGACGCGTGCAGTTCGATATTCAGTCGCAACCGTTCGGCGACAGCATCTTTCTTTATCCACGCTTCCGGCCACAGTAGCGGAACATCGAGACGCACAAAGCCATCGATGAACGGTTCGGCTTGGGGTGTTATCACGGAGGAAAGCGTTTGCCAGTCTGTTTCCGGTGTGCGTTGCGCGGCGACGGTCAATCGGGCGATGGCAGAACTTTCTTTTTCGGAAATGATCAGCCGCAATGTTTTCAAGCGCGGTGTTCGTAACACCTGATCGGCGGGGGACATCAACGTAATTTGCTGCTGATCGGCGGTGAGCGCCAAGGCGCCGGCGTGTGCCTGCAAGTGCCCCACAGAAGTTGTCCAGCCATCGTTGCTGGCGTAGTGGGCGCTGCCGAAGGTCCACAGCCTCACGCTTTCGGGAAAGAAGGCACGCGACACCATGAAATCGCGCATCGCGTCTTCGGTACCGGTGTTGCGGAACGAAGTGTAAGAGACATAAGCAGGATCGTCGGCGAACAGGCCGTTGCTGCCGTTCCACGCCATGTGCGCGATGAGTTGTGCGTCGAAGTTGTAGGCGTTGCGGTGGGTCAGGTAAGCGTTGTGGTATTGCGGCGGCGTGCGGGCATCACCGATGTCGGCAGCGTTGTACTCGACGATTCCCCAAGCATCATCAGCGCGGGCAAATTCTGAAAAAAGGCTGTGGCCGTGCGGCATTGCGACATCGTTGCGCGCGGGTCTGCTGTAAGTTATTACGCCGAGATGTGAACCGTTACGCGGTTTGGCGCCTTCGATCGACACACCGGCCGATTCGTAGTAGCTAAACGGGCTTTTCTCTTCGATGTAAACAGAGGGAAAAACCAGATTTTCCGCCGCAAACCCCTGTGCCGAAAAAATCCGGTTTTCAGGAATTCCGGCTTCAAATGTCCACTGCGCCAGTTCGGTATAGTGCAAATGAACGATGTGCTTGCGAAAAGCGTCCCACAAATGCCACCACGGGTGTTCCCAGACTTGCTCGATCGCAGCAGCGGAAACCGGGTTCGCCATCAGTTCGGGGGAAGGACGCGGCGGATCGACTTCGCTCCACTGTTGCCAGTGGCGCCCGGCAATGGCGTTGACCTCGTTGAGCGTCAACGACTGGGCGCGGCGATAGGCGGACAGATCGGGGACGGATGGGGCATCGCTTTTCCCGGCGTAAGGCCCACTGCCTTGCAGCCACTCACGGAATTGCCGCAACATTCCGGGGTTGTAATCAAAGGTGGCATGACCGCTGAAAAACGGATTCATGTAGGTATCGGCATCGAGCGTGATGCCGACAAAAAGATCGGGGTGCTTTTGCGCGAAGGCGGCGATATGGCGCGCTGCTGCTTGCAGGTTACGCTCCTTGTAAGATCGCGGCTTCTCGGCGTAGACATGGTAAGTCAACGAGCGCGCCAATCGCGGCGAAGCGGTCGAACCTGACAAGTGGCTCAAGTAATCGCTCGGATAGACGGTATCGTCTTGCGCCCACTGGCACAATGCCGGGTCTTCTTCGAGGTGGTCGGTGAGATCCCATTCGGAAGTGGTGCAACTGGCGTTGCTCCAGATGCCGCCGTTCAGGATGAACTGTATTGGCGTCTTTTTTTCTATGGCAAAAGCGAAAACGCTGTCGAGATTGTCTTCGGCAACAAGGCGGTCATCGCAGCGGTGGGTCAAATCGAAAGCCGGATCAAAAACCCAGTCGTTGCGCGCTCCTTTTGTCGTGCGCATGTAAAGAATCGGAACCGATACGCCGGTTTTCATCGTTGGCGACTGGTAATCACGATAGATGGTGTCGATTTCAGCGCCACCGCCGAACGGTAGCCCCGATGTCATCATCAAAAGATAGAAAGGTCGTTTGCCGGAAACAGAAGCGTTTTCCGGAAACGCCGGAAGCCAACTGCGCCTGGCCAGCAATTTGCTTTCGTTGTTGCGATTGATTGCAACGATTTCAATCGGCTGACGGTCGAGCGGCGAAAACGAATCTGGCAAGACGATTTTCGCTTCGAATCCAGAATGTTCTATTCCGACATAGTGTGGTAAGGCGTTGTGAACGTCGTGGCGGGGAACGTTCAACGCAGCTTTGTGAGACACGTTCGGAAAGCGGATTTCGACGGACTGGATACCGGCCGGATCAAAGGCCCAACCGGTGAATTCGAGTGTGCGCCCGGTGAACGATTCCTGCGCCGGAGTGTCCAACTCCCCGATCAGTTCAGCAGCGGCGCTCGGTGTCGTGATCGCCGGAGCTTGTGCGACCGGTTCTGCGAAAAGCGCAGCAGCGTGGTGGTGCAGACGTGGCCCGGCGGCAAAGAGAACCAGCAAGCTGCCCAGCAGCGCACCGATCGCAATGGAGATTCCGTAGCGACGAAAAAAGGAAAGCATGAAGAACCTCCCTTGAAAAGGGTGCCGAAGAATACCCGCGTTAAGTCAAGAACAGTGTCGCCAGTCCCAAGAAGATGAAAAAACCGCCGGAGTCGGTACAGGCGGTGATAAGCACCGACGAACCCAGCGCCGGGTCGCCCCCCAATTTTACCCGGATCATCGGAATCAGTACGCCCATGAAGGCGGCGAGCAGCATGTTGAGCGTCATCGCCAGCAGCATGACGCCGCCCAGCGCCCAGTCGTGATAAAGCAAGTACGCGACAAACCCCATCACGCTGCCCCAGATGAGCCCGTTCAGCAGGCTGACCAGCAATTCCTTGCGAAAGAGTTGGCGGGCGTTGTCCGTCGTGATTTGCCCCAGAGCCAGGGAACGAACAATCATGGTAATCGTCTGGTTGCCGGAGTTGCCGCCGACGCCGGCAACGATGGGCATCAGCGCGGCCAGCGCGACGAGCCCGGCAATGGTGTTTTCGAAGATACCGATGACGCGCGAGGCGATGAAAGCCGTGACGAGGTTGATCGCCAGCCACTGCCAGCGGTTCTGGAACGATTTCCACACCGAGGCGAACACGTCTTCTTCTTCGTTCAAACCGGCATGCGCCAGCATTTCTTCGCCGGCCCGTTCCTTGATGAAATCGAGAATCTCATCGACGGTAACACGGCCAACCAGTTTGCCGTTGGTATCGACCACTGGCGCCGACACCAGATCGTAACGTTCGAAAGCATCAGCGGCTTCGTCGGCATTTTCGTGTTGCAGCAGAACGACGGGTGGCGGCTGCATCACTTCGCCGACCAGTTTTTCTTCGTCGTTGACCAACAGCACCTGAATCGGCAGCACGCCCAGTAGCTTCTCGTTGCGGTCAACAACGAACACCTGATCGGTTTGCGATGGCAGTTCGTCGAAGCGTCGCAGATAACGGAACACCACTTCGAGCGAAACGTCAGGCCGCACCTGTACTTCTTCAAAATCCATCAGCGCGCCGACCATGTCGTCTTCGAAAGTCATCGCCGCCCGCAAATGCTCGCGCTCCTCGGTCGGCAAGCCCTCGAACACATCGTCGATCACTTCTTGCGGCAGATCGGGCGCCAGCGCGGCGATCTCGTCGGTAGGCAGCGTCTCGGTAGCGGCAACCAACTCTTCGGTGTCCATCGACGAGATCAATGATCCGCGCACGGCATCGGAAACCTCGATGAGAATTTCGCCTTCGTGATCAGCGCGCACCAGGTTCCACAAATACAGCCGCTCATTCAGCGGCAGCGTTTCGAGGATAAACGCGATATCGGCCGGGTGGAGGACGTCGAGATGTTCGCGCAACTCGGCCAGACTGTGTTGAACGGTGGAACTTTCCAACAGGGATGTCTGATTTTCGTCGAGCGGTGTTTCTTCGATTTGTTCGCGCGCCAGACCCTCGATCAAAAGATGCCGACGCAACAGCGTCGTAATATCGGCGAGCGCCCGCTGCCCGCGATCGGGAGCTTCGTGAGGACGAAGGTTTTCGGGGAGTGAGGACGGCATGGTCGCGTTGGTATTACCGGGGGCTGAACTCAGGGCGTATTGTATCGCTATTATTCTCGTTTTCGGAAAGAGCCATCGTGTAAAATATGCCCCATCAGGCGTTCTTTCATACCTTGCATGATGATCCCATGACAAGAGCGAACGGCTTGAGAGAACTTCATGAGCCTTCCGTGGCCGCAGACACAGGAGCCGCCTTTCGTACTGAATTCGCGGGGTCGAGTTTGAGGGGCATTGTCAGTGTCTGATGTGACAAGACGGATACCAACAAGAAGGAATTGACCGATGCCTCACCTACTCGAAAAACGTCTGGCGTATCTAAGCAAACACGGTGGAACGGAAGCGCTGCGGCGGATACGCATCGGTTTGGAGCGGGAGGCATTGCGAGTCAACGCCGAGGGGAGGTTGAGCCGGAAGCCGCACCCTCATACGCTGGGCAGCGCTTTGGCGCATCCGCAGATCACCACCGATTATTCGGAAGCGTTGCTGGAATTCGTCACGCCGCCGTTGATGGCGCCTGAGGAAACATGGCAGTGGCTCGATACGATTCAGCATTTCGCCGTGCAACAACTGGACGATGAGATGTTGTGGAACGCCAGCATGCCGTGTTTTCTCGAAGGCGAAGATGGCATTCCGATCGCGCAATACGGCGTCTCCAATCTGGCGAAGTTCAAACACCTTTATCGGGTCGGATTGGCATACCGTTACGGCAAGGCAATGCAGACCATTTCCGGCATCCATTACAACTTTTCGTTTGCCGAAGAGTCTTGGCCGGTGTGGCAGGCCGTTGATGGCGTCCGCGCTGATTCGGCGGACGAGATTCAGGCGTTTCGCTCGCAGCGTTATCTTGATCTGGCGCGCAACATTCAACGCTACGGTTTTGTGATCCCTTACCTGTTCGGCGCTTCGCCGGCGGTGAGTCGGTCGTTCTTTGCGACGGGAAACGCCAACCTGCCGATGTCCGATAAGGACACCTACTACTTGCCGCAAGGGACGTCGCTGCGTTTGTCCGATCTGGGTTACAGCAACCGGAAATGCCCGTTTTTCGTGTCGAACGACAATCTCGACGCCTATCTTTCGGCGTTGTATCAAGCGACGCATACGCCGTGCGCGGCATTCGAACGGGTGGGCGTCATGGTAGATGGCGCGTATCGGCAACTGAACGCGAATATTCTGCAAAGCGATAACGAATACTACAGCAGTGTGCGTCCCAAGCAGCCGCCGCAAGCGGGCGAAACATCCAGCCGGGCATTGCGGCGCCGCGGCATCGCTTATATCGAGCTGCGCTCTCTGGATATATCGCCGTTTACACCGACGGGAACCGACCTCGAAACGATGCATTTCATTCAAGCTTGGTTGACGACGTGTTTTCTGTTGAGCTCCGATCCGATCAGTCGCCGAAGCAAAACGGTTTACGACAGCAACCTTCTGAGTGTTGCCGCCAACGGACGCAGTGACGAACCCATCCTCGATATCGACGGCAAACCGACGACGCTTGCGCAGGCGTTAACGCCGTTGCTTGATCAGGTCGAGGCGGTGAGTGAGTTTCTGGGCGAATCGTATCGCAACAGCGTACGGAAACAGCGAAGCAAAATCACCGACCCGGAAGCGACGCCCTCGGCGCGGATGCTTCGGGAGATGCGGGAACACCAAGAGCCGTTTCATGCGCTGGTTTGCCGCTATTCAAAGCAGCACGCGGCTTGTTATCGCGAAACGCCGTTACCTGCCAATGTCCGCAGCGAATTCGAGGCCATGGTGGAAACGTCGCATCAGCAACAGCGGCAATTGGAAGCGGCAGACCGAATGAGCTTCGACGACTATCTGGCGCATTATCTGGCAGACACTGCCCGGATGCCGTAGCGGAAAGAAACGGTCTTCACCTCTCTCCACTCGCGGGAGAGAGGCTGGGAGAGAGGGGCGGCCTTTCTCACGGGAATGACGGAGAAAAAGGCAACGCTCGTAGCCCGATCTTTCGCCGAGCGTCATCCCCGCAGAAGCGGGGATCCAGGAAGTTTCCCGTTTCGTTTTAGTTCGTGCTGTGCACGAACAGAAAAAACCGTTCTAAGGACGCTCTGAGCAACCCTGCTATCCCCCGCTTGTCATCCTGCGCAAAGTCGCAGGATCCACGCGGCGTCTGGATTCTGCGACTTCGCTTCGCTACGCGCAGAATGACAGGAAGGGGTTTTCAGAGGTTCCCTAATGCAACCGCTCTTGATTCTTTTGCGCTTTCTTGGGGTTGCGGCGCTCGGTTTCCCCTCGTTTGGGCTGGGTTTTCTGCTGGCGTTCGAACCAGAAACGGTAAATCAACACTGCGGCGATCGGTAACTCATCGACCAAACTGTCACGCTTTTCGTCATCATCGAACCATTCGGCGTACTCGGGCTCTTGCTGACCGAAGGCCAACGCCTCGATCGGAAAAATCCAGTCGCCAGCTTCCTGCGAGTTGTACAACGGCATCCACTCTTCTTCGGACAGTTGCACACCCATCATGTATCCCTGGCACCAGTCGAAAGCCTCATGCGGCGCGTCCGGTTCCATCGCTTCTTCCGGCGGGTAATACAACAACGGATGGAAGCGCGTCGGCATTTCGCGCAGCGTCCGGCTGATGCTGGACCAGTGGCGCAGAATCAACTCCATGACCCGCTGCGCCTGTTCGGCCGACGCAAACACCGCGCCGCCGCTCTGCGCGACGTCTTCGCCCCAAATTTTCGGCAGCCATTGCGAGGGCATCAACATCTGCGGCGAACTGGCCGTTGCGGTCAGAAAGCCGTCAAGCATTTCGAGATTCATGCAGTCTTCCGGCACGGCGCTCGAAGTCAGAAACGCCTCAAGCTCGTCAAACTCGGCGTCGGTTAACGGCATACTCAGAAATCTTTCGTCATGAAGCATGGTGCAGTCCTTGAGATTTAGCTGACAGGATACCGTAAAACGGTAAACAGCGACGGAGAAAGCGGCGCAGTGTGCGCTCGCTATGGCGAGAACAAAGGAACAATCCTGTTATAAAACAGCCGATCTTTCTCAGGACGTGCGGAGTTCCAGCCAAGAGATAGAGGAATAGTTTTTCTTGACAATGGTTTATTACCCCATTACCCTATGCCGAGTTATGACATTGATCCATTACTGTTTCGGATGGTGTCATGTTTTTGTTGTTCTGTTTCTCAAGTAGCCGTTTAGGGATTTGGGGAGAAAGAATGCACCGACCCCTGAACGGATTTCGTTTCGTTGCTATCAGGCAGGGGTTCAAAATGCGCGCACTATCCAAGGGCCTTATCGCGTCTTTAATTCTGGGGCTGCTTTTCTTCGCAAGCCTGTCCGCAGCCCAAGCGCCTTCAACGCTTTACTACCAAACCTACCTGAACCTTGACGGCAATACGGCCACCGGTTGTACCGTCGCAGTTCCCGACTATCCCCTCGGTAACCCCCAATATCTTCACGGCGTCGAAGTCTCCCTCATCGTGACCGTTATCAACGGTGTGCTGGCGTCCGCCGAACGGTTCACCTGCGTCGGTAACGCCCTGGTTCCCCAAGGCTCGGACAGCGGCCATCCGACCTACACCCTCGGTGGCGCCTTCATTGAATATCAGTTGCCGAATATAGTAATCACCACGCAAACCACCATCGGCTTCGCAGCCTCGACCTCGCCGAACTTCGATATTCCCTCCGACGTTTTCTTCGAAGATATCAACGGTCAGTCCATTCTGCTCGCCCCGCTGCTTCGTTCTGGAAACAGCGTTCCGATTCCGGTCTCCACCCCCGTCCTGCTCCTCCTCATCGCCGTTGCCGCTGGACTCATTGCCGTCCGTTACCTGCGCACACCACAAGG
>JAIRJZ010000063.1 GCA_031260355.1 Burkholderiales bacterium | reverse complement strand
GACTGTGTGGCTACCGCGCTTGTATGCTTCCATCCAACTACTTTACACCAGAACCACTTCCTTCCCAGCCGCCTAAAGGCGGGGGATTTACTGATCCCCTATCGGGGACTTTAAAAATTCTCTGGTCCCTGATCAGCGCACGATGCCGCGCCCTTCCGCCTCCAGAAAACGCAGCAGCATCTCAAGCACCGGAAATAGTGCAGCCTCCTGCGCCATTTTGTCGCGCGCTTCTTTCAGCGTCAGCCCTTCGCGGTACAGCGTCTTGTACGCGCGGCGGATCGCCTGAATGTCTTCCGCCGAGAAACCACGGCGGCGCAATCCTTCGCTGTTAACGCCCGCCGGTTTTGCCGGATAACCGGCCACCGTCATGTACGGCGGCACGTCCTGCACAATGATTGAACCGCCCGCTACCATCGCGTGCGCGCCGATCCGGCAGAACTGGTGCACACCGGAAAAACCGCCCATCGTCACATGGTCGCCGACATGCACATGCCCCGACAACTGCGCGCCGTTGGAAAACACGGTATGGTTGCCCACCACGCAGTCGTGCGCGATGTGCGTGTACGCGAGCAGCCAGTTATCGTTGCCGATCCGCGTATCGCCGCGATCCTGCACCGTCCCGGCGTGGATGGTGACGTACTCACGAATCGTGTTGTTGTCGCCGATCGTCGTCGTGACCGCTTCGCCACTGTATTTTTTGTCCTGCGAGATTTCGCCGATCGAACAAAATTGGAAAACGCGGTTGTTGACTCCCAGCGTCGTACGTCCAGTCACGATGGCATGCGGGCCGATCACCGAACCGGCACCGATTTTGACGTGCGGACCGATGATCGAAAAAGCGCCGACTTCGACATCGTCGGCCAGTTCGGCGCGTGAATCGACCAGCGCCTGCGGATGAATGGTAGGCATCGTCAATCCGTTTCGTGTCAGTCGATCACCGGCTGGGCGCCGCCCGTCTTCTGGGCGGCACTGCGCAACGGCGGCCGCAACGCCGCCATCAACACCGCTTCGCATGCCACCTGCCCATCGACCAGCGCCCGCGCCTTGTATTTGCCGACCCCGCGCGCTGTCCTGAGCATCTCTGCTTCGAGCACCAGCACATCGCCGGGAATGACCTGCCGTTTGAACCGCGCCTCATCGATCCCGGCAAACAGGATGATGCCGCGTCCGCCGTCGGGCATTCTGGAGGCACCGCTCTTGTAAGCCAGAATCACCGCCACTTGCGCCAGCGCTTCAATGACCAGCACTCCCGGCATCACCGGATACTCGGGAAAATGTCCCATGAAAAACGGCTCGTTCATCGTGACATTCTTGATGCCGCGAATGAACGTGTTGCCTTCGATGGCAACGATTTTATCGACCAGCAAAAACGGATAACGGTGCGGCAACGTCGCACAGATATCATTGATGTCCATCAACACCCGATCCATGATTTTCCTCAGTCCTCTTCGTGTTCCTCTGTTGCCGGCGTCTCGCCGGCCAATGCTTTTTCGAGCGCCCGCACCCTCTTGTACAACGTGTCGAGCTGTCGTAACTGCACGGCGTTTTTCTGCCATTGCCGATGTGGCTGAACTGGGTACACGCCGCTGTACATTCCCGGCGATTCGATCGACGAAAACAGCGGCGTCGCCGCCGCCACGATAGCGCCGTCGGCAATCGACAAATGGCCACCGATCATCGCGGCGCCGCCGATCCGGCAATACTTGCCGATGTTCACCGATCCGGCGATACCGGCACAACCGGCGATGATCGCGTGGGCGCCGACGACGCCGTTGTGGCCGATCTGTACCAGATTGTCGATCTTCGCGCCCTCTTCGACGACGGTGTCGTCGAGAGCGCCGCGGTCGATGGTGGTATTGGCGCCGATTTCGACATCGCTATGCAGCACCACCCGGCCGATCTGCGGAATCTTGATCCAGCGCCCGTCCTCATTGGCAAAACCAAAACCGTCGGCACCGATCACGCAACCGCTTTGCAAGACGCAGCGGTCGCCGACCACGCAACGCGAATAAATCACCACGCGCGGATGAAGGCGCACATCGTTGCCGATGGTCACGTGATCGCCGACCGCGCAACCGGCGCCGATCACGCTGCGCGCGCCGATGATCGCTTGTTCGCCAACGGTCGCGTGCGGACCGATCACCGCGTCGGCCGCCACTTGCGCCGTCGCCGCCACCGTCGCCGTTGGATGAACGCCCGTCGGCGGTAACGGTTCCGGATACAGGCAATTCGCCGCTTTGGCGTAGGCCGCATAGGGGTTGGCCGCCAGCAACCGCGCTCTCGGTGTCGCCCAAGCTGCGGCTTCCCGCGGCGACAAAATCACCGCCGCCGCTTGCGTCGTTTCCAGATGGGCACGGTATTTCGGATCGGAGAGAAAAGCGATATCGTGCGCGCCGGCACGGTCAAGCGGTGCGGCGCCGCGAATGTCGAGGTTTCCGTCGCCTTCCAGCGTCGCGCCGATCACCTCAGCCAGCGCCGCCAGTTTCCAAGGCCGCACGGCAACGACGCCTTTCGTCGCCACGGTCACAGGTTCCGGCTTCATCGCCGCCTCGCTTACTTGCCGGCAAGCGCCTTGATGACTTTGTCGGTGATGTCGATACGCTTGCTGGCGTACACGATCGGTTCTTGCACGATCAAATCGTATTTGTCGGTTTCGGCAATTTCCTGGATCACCTTGTTGGCGCGTTCCTGCAAACCGCTCAGTTCTTCGTTGCGCCGCAGGTTCAAATCTTCGCGGAATTCGCGTTGCTGCCGTTGCAGATCGCGCGACAGATTGGCCAACTCACGCTCCTTGTCGCGGCGGATGTTTTCGGCCATCGTCGCACCGTCCTTGTCGAGCGTCGTCTGCAACGTTTGCACTTGTTTGGAGAGTTTCTGCAAATCGGCGTCACGCCCGGAGAATTCTTTTTCCAGCTTTTGCTGCGCGCGCTTGGCCGGTTCCGCCTCACGAAACAGTTTCTCGGTGTTGACGAAACCGATCCTGTAATCTTCCGCCGCCGCCGTTCCGGCAAGAAACACACTCAACAACGCCCCTGCAACCAAAATCAGACGTTTGTTCACGAAACCCTCCTTTAAAAATGCCGTCCGGCCTTTGCCGCCACCCTCTATTAAAACACAGAACCGAGTTGGAACTGGAAGCGCTGAATCCGGTCACTGGGTTTCGTGGCGATGGGGTAACCATAGCTGATTTTAAGCGCCCCGATCGGGGAATTCCACGCCACACCCACCCCGGTCGAATAATGGAACGCTTCGTTATCCGATTGGCGACCGTCCTGGTAAATCTGGCCGACGTCGAAAAACACGCTACCGCGCACCGAACGGTCGCCTTCGATCAGCGGGAAAAAGATTTCGGCATTGCCGATGATTTTACGCTTGCCGCCCATCGCGTAATTGTCCTTGTCCCGCGGCCCCAGCGAGGAGCCTTCGTAGCCACGCACCGACCCGACGCCGCCGCCGTAAAACGCTTTGAAGAACGGCAACGGTTTGCCGCCATAGCCCCCGCCATAACCCAATTCGGCACGCAGCATCAGCACCAGCGGATCGTAAATCGGCCAGAACCATTGGTGAACGTACTGCGCCTTCCAATAGGACAAGTCCCCCGGCGGCACCGCCACTTCGGTGTAAATGCTTTGCAGGCGACCACGCGACGGAAACATGATGTCGTCACGGGTGTCACGCGACCATCCGGCTGACAACATGACGTTGTTGGTTTTGAGGCCGAACTCTTCGGCAAAGTCGAGGTACGACTGCGAACTTTTTTCTTCGTCGAGCTTGAGTTTGGTGTTTTCGAAACGAAGCCCGACACTGATGGTATCGGTTTCTGTGATCGGTATCCCGAAGCCGACCGCGGCACCAAGCGTATCGGATTTGTAATACGACACCGCCAAATCGTCGGTATCGTAACGTGTATTGTACAGTTCCACCGTGCGCGAAATACCGTCTTTCGTCCAGTACGGATCGGTAAAATAGACCGAATAATTCTGACTGCTTCGGCTGGTGTTCAGGCCCAAGGTCAACGAATTTCCCGAGCCAAATACGTTGTGCTGCGAGATCGACGCCTGCAAGGCGACTTTATCCGAACTCGAATAGCCGATGCCGACCAGAAACTGCCCGGTATTGCGCTCGACGACGGTGATGTTGACATCGACCTGATCGGGCGCTCCCGGCACCGGCGGCGTTTCGATGTTGACGTCGTCGAAATAGCCCAGCCGCCGAATCCGGACTTTGGAACGTTCGATCCGCGGCCCGTCGAACCAGGCGCCTTCCATCTGCCGGATTTCGCGGCGAATCACCTCGTCGCGGGTTTTGACGTTGCCGCTGATGTTGATCCGGCGAACATACACCCGCCGTCCCGGATCGACGAAGAAGGTGAACGCCACCGTTCCTTCTTCCTTGTTGAGCTCCGGCACCGCATTGACGTTGGCAAACGCATAGCCCTCGGCGCCCAACCGCTCGCTGATATTTTTCGAGGTCGTCTGCAACCTGGCGCGCGAATACACGCTACCGGGTCTGACCCGAACCAGCCTGCGCAACTCACTCTCGTCAACCGCCAGATCGCCGGCAAGGTTGACCTCGGAAATTCTGTACCGCTGCCCTTCGCTGACCGTGATCGTGATGTCGATATCGGCCTTGTCCGGCGAAATCGACACCTGCGTCGATTCGATGGCAAATTCGAGATAGCCCTGGTCTTGATAAAAACTGCGCAAGGCTTCCAGATCCGCTTGCAGCTTCTGCTTCGAATACTGATCGTTCTTGGTGTACCAGGTAAACCAGCCCGGCGTCCGCAGCCTCATTTGCTTGATCAGCGTTTTTTCGGCGAACGCCTCGGAACCGACGATGTGAATACGCGTGATCTTCGACGGGCCGCCTTCCTCGATCGAGAAACTGATCGCCATCCGGTTGCGCTCCTGCGGTGTCATCGTCATTTCGACCTCGGCGTTGTAGAAGCCGCGCGATACGTATTGCCGTTTCATCTCCTGCGTTGCCTTTTCCAGCACCGCGCGGTCGAAAATACGCCCCTCGGCCAAGCCGGCATCCCGCATCGCGTTGCGCAACATTTCGGTTTCGAATTCCTTGTTCCCCGAAAACGAGAGCGCACTGATCGTCGGCCGTTCGTCAACCACCACCAGCAACACATCGCCCTGAGCGTCGATCTGCACGTCGCGGAAAAAGCCGGTCGCGTAAAGCGTCTTGATCGCGTCCGATACTTTCACCTCATCGACTTGGTCGCCGACCTTGATCGGCAGATAACTGAACACCGTCCCCGCTTCCGTACGCTGCACCCCTTCCACCCGGATATCGCGCACCACGAACGGCGTGAAGGCCGCCGCCGTCTGTGCAAAAAGCAACGCCGCCAACAGCAACGACAGCCGGAGAAGCCGCGGTTTCAAGGTGTCGCCGCGATCAAAAAAGTCGAGAAAAATCATTCAATAATGCCAATGCGATTAAGAAAACAATCAGGGCCAATCCGATACGCTGCCCGATTTCGATGACCCGCTCGGGCAAGGGCCGACCTCGTATAATCTCCGCGAGATAATACAGCAAATGCCCACCATCCAGTAGCGGCACCGGTAACAGGTTGAGGACACCCAGCCCGATACTGATCAGCACCAGATAGGTCATGAACTGCTGAAATCCCGCCTGAATCGATTGTCCCGCAAAGTCGGCGATGGTCAGCGGCCCCGACAGGTTTTTGAGCGAGGCATGGCCGGCAATCATCCGCCCGATCATCTTGAAGGTCAACGCCGTCAAATCCCAGGTTCGCACAACGCCCAGCGCCAGCGCCTCGACCGCACCATGACGCACTGTAACCCGGTAGCGTTCGGCCACTTCCGGGTCGCCCATCATGACAACGCCGATACGGCCTACCGTTTTGCCGCTCTTGTCCGTTTCCTGGCGCGGCGTCACCGGCAATGTCAGA
Source organism: Burkholderiales bacterium (assembly GCA_031260355.1). Classification (GTDB taxonomy): domain Bacteria; phylum Pseudomonadota; class Gammaproteobacteria; order Burkholderiales; family Casimicrobiaceae; genus UBA931. Next base: position 1,334 of record JAIRJZ010000063.1, on the reverse strand, counting down.
ACCGCACCGTGCCGCATGACGGTCAGTTCCACCGTCATTCCTGCCGCTTGGTTAAAACGCTCCGTCATTGCGGAAGGCGTGTCGAGGGTGGCGCCATCGACCGCCCGGATGCGGTCGCCCGGCTGCAATCCGGCGGCAGCCGCCGGCGAATCCGCGGCCACCTCTCTGATCAGCGGCGACCCCAGATAGGGGCGCAACCCAAGCCGCTCCAACTGACGTCCGTCACCATCGTCTTTCGCCATCACGGCCAGCGCCAACGGCAGCCTCAGAGACTGCCCATCGCGTTCGACGGTCAGCGTCGTCGTTGCCGTGACATCGGCGCCCAGCAGCAGCCGGTTGACGTCTTGCCAGACCGCCACCGACCGACCGTCAACTGCCACGATGCGGTCCATCGACCATAAACCGGCCGCCGCCGCCGGCGTTCCCGCCACCGGTTGCGACAGCACCGGTTGATAGCCGGGCACTCCCGTCATGAACATCGCGGCCAGCAGCACGACCGCCAGCAGCAGGTTTGCCAACGGCCCGGCCGCGACGATCGCTATTCGCTTCCAGACGCTTTGCCGGTTGAATGCGCGCGGCAAATCGCCTTCGGCAACCGGCCCTTCGTCGTCGCGCCGGTCGCGCTCATCGAGCATGCGCACATAACCGCCGAGCGGTACCGCCGACAGCGCCCATTCGGTCTGATCGCGCCCATACCGGCGCGCCGCCAACACCGGCCCGAAGCCGATCGAAAAACGCAGCACCTTGACGCCGCACCACCGCGCCACGGCGTAATGTCCCAACTCGTGAAACGTCACCAGAACGCCGATCGTGATCAAGAACCCGAGCAGGCTGTACATCACGTCTCCTGACGGGAAAAACACGCCGCAACCTGCCGCTGCGCCGCACGGCGCGCCGCCGCATCGAAGGCGATCGCTTCCTCGACTGTCGTCGGCGCCGCTGTCGTCGGCATTTCCGACAACACGGCATCGCACACGGCGGCAATATCGGGAAAGCCGAGCCGCCGGTTCAAAAACGCCTCGACCGCAATCTCATTCGCCGCGTTCAAGACCAGCGCCGCGCTGCCTCCCGCCGCCAGCGCCTGATATGCCAGCGCCAGACAGGGGAAACGCCCGCGCTCCGGCGCCGCGAACGTCAGCGCCTGCAAGGCGGCAAGATCGAGCGCCGTCACTCCGGCGTCGATTCGTTCGGGAAACGCCAGCGCCTGCGCGATCGGCGTGCGCATGTCGGGCGAACCGAGTTGCGCCAGCGTCGAGCCGTCGAGATACTCGACGAACGAATGGACGATGCTTTGCGGATGAACCACCACTTCGATCGCCGCCGCCGGCACGCCG
>JAIRJZ010000039.1 GCA_031260355.1 Burkholderiales bacterium | reverse complement strand
CGCAAGCAGGGGAGGGAATGTGGCTCCTTCCCCCGCGCGCGGGGGAAGGATGAGATGGGGTGCCGCATCAAAAAGTGTACGCAACTGAATTGAAAACGCTCTAGTGTGCTTCATCCCAGTGGCGCCCCTTTCCCAGATTGACGGCCAATGGAACGCGAAGCTGCGCGACGTGGCACATCAGCAGCGGCAAATCCTGTTCGACGCGGGCGATTTCGTTTTCGGGTACTTCCAGCACCAACTCGTCATGAACCTGTAATAGCAGGCGGGTACCCATTGCGTTCCGGTCGAGCCATTGTTGAACGGCGATCATCGCTTTCTTGATGAGGTCGGCAGCGGTGCCCTGCATCGGCGCGTTGATGGCGGCGCGTTCGGCGGCGGCGCGGCGCGGGCCGCTGCCACCGTTGATGTCGGTCAGCGTCAGGCGGCGACCGAACACGGTCTCGACGTACCCGCGCGCGCGCGCCTGTTCGCGGGTGGTTTCCATGTAGCGGGCAACGCCGGGGTAACGGGCAAAATAGCGGTCGATGAATTGCTGGGCGGCGGCACGTTCGATGCCCAGTTGCTGGGCGAGGCCGAACGCGCTCATGCCGTAAATCAGGCCGAAGTTGACGGCCTTGATATAGCGCCGCTGTTCGGCGCTGACCTCGGCGGGGGCGATGCCGAAAATTTCGGCGGCGGTGGCGCGGTGAATATCGGCGCCGTCGTGGAACGCCTGAAGCAAACCGGCGTCTTCCGACAAATGCGCCATGATTCGCAACTCGATCTGCGAATAATCGGCGGAGAGCAATACTGTCTCGGCCGGCGCGATAAACGCTTCGCGGATACGGCGACCTTCGGCGGTACGCGCCGGAATATTCTGCAAATTGGGTTCGGAGGAGGCAAGTCTGCCGGTGACGGCAGTGGTTTGTGAAAACGTGGTGTGTACGCGGCCGGTACGGGCGTTGATCATTGCCGGCAGCTTGTCGGTGTACGTCGATTTGAGTTTGGCGAGCATTCGGTGTTCGAGCAACACTTTCGGCAAAGGATAATCGGCGGCCAGCGTTTGCAAGACTTCCTCGTCGGTGGACGGCTGGCCGGTCGAGGTTTTTTTGACCGGCGGCAGTTTCATCCGCGAAAAAAGAATGTCGCCCAATTGCTTCGGCGACGCCAGATTGAACGGCTGTCCGGCCAACGCGTGCGCCTCGTTTTCGAGCGTCAGCAGACGCTGGCCGAGTTCGTGGCTGTGGCGAGCCAGGCGCTCGCGGTCGATCAGGACGCCATGCCGTTCCATCGTGAACAGCACTTCGCGCACCGGCAGTTCGAGATCCTCGTAGATCGAAAGCAGCGACGGCACGGCCTGCAAACGCGGATGCAGGGCGTGGTGCAGGTGCAACGCGACATCGGCGTCTTCGGCGGCGTAATCGGCGGCGCGATCAACGGCGACCTGCTCGAAGGGAATGCGGTGCGCGCCTTTGCCGGTGAGCTCGTCGTAGCGGATTGTCGGCCAGTTCAAATGGCGCTCGGCCAGCGCGTCGAGATCGTGCGGTCGGTGCGATTCCAGCACGTACGATTGCAGCATGGTGTCGTGACGTACGCCGCGCAGCGCGATGCCGTGATTGGCGAGGATGTGCTGGTCGTACTTGAGGTTTTGACCGAGCTTGGGCGCGTCGGCGTTTTCGAACCATGCGGTCAGGCGTTGCAGAACCGCGGCGCGGTCAAGTTGCGCCGGTGCGCCGGCATAGTGATGGGCGACCGGGATGTAGCACGCCTCACCCGCTGCGTCGGCGAACGACAAACCGACGATTTCGCCCAGCAGCGGATCGAGCGCCGTGGTTTCGAGATCGAAGGAGATCAGTGTCCCGGCCTGAGCGGCGGCATCGAGACGGGCGCACCAGCGTTCCAGCGTCGTTTCGTCGAGCACGGTTTCGTAAGACAAGGCTGCCGGTTTTCCTTCGGAAAAGAGCGGCGGGGAAACCGCCTTCGCCGGCTCGGCGATGGCGCGGACATGGTTGTGTTCGGGGGCGGTCGGCAAAATTGCCGGAGACCGTTTCGGCGGTGTTTTCGAGGTATTGCGCAACCAGCTCTTGAAATCAAAGCGGGTGTAAAGCGCGGACAGCGCTTCGACATCGGCGGGTTCTATGCGCAAGGCTTCCGGGGCGATTGACAATGCGCAGTCGGTTTTGATCGTCACCAGCCGACGCGCTTGCGGCAGCCAGTCCAGTGCTTCGCGCAGATGGTTGCCGGCAGCGCCGGAGATTTCGTCGGCGTGCGCGATCAAGCCGTCCAGCGTATGGTATTGCGCCAGCCATTTGACGGCGGTTTTGGGGCCGACCTTGGTGACGCCGGGAACGTTGTCCGCCGTATCGCCGATCAACGTCAGATAATCAATCATCTGCGCCGGCGTGACGCCGAACTTGGCGACGACCCCGGCTTCGTCGAGCGTTTCGCTGCTCATCGTGTTGACGCAAGTGACATCGGGCGCGACAAGCTGCGCCATGTCTTTGTCGGAAGTCGAGATCAGCGTGCGCCAGCCCTGTGCCTGCGCGGTGCGCACCAGCGTGCCGATCACATCGTCGGCCTCGATACCGGATTCGATGAGCAGCGGCCAGCCTTGAGCGCGGACGCAATCGTGCAGCGGCGCGATCTGGGCAACGAGATCGTCGGGCATTGGCGGGCGGTGGGCTTTGTAATCGGGATACCAATCGTTGCGGAAAGTTTTTCCGGGGGCGTCGAATACGACGGCAAAATAATCGGGAGCGTATTCGTCAACCAGCCGCCGCAGCATTGACAACACCCCGCGCAAAGCGCCGGTCGGCTCGTGCCGAGAGGTGCGTAAATCGGGCAAGGCGTGATACGCTCGATAGAGGTAGGACGAACCATCAACGAGGACGAGTAAAGGCATGATCAAAACTCCAAAAATTTCGGCGGTCGGCGCTGTCGAAGCGGACAGCATACCAGCCGGTCATCCGGTGCCCCCTGGTTTTCGGGGCAGCAACGGCTACGACAGCGGTGAAGAAGCATGGCGGTTGATGGGGATTATGGCAGAGTTCGCGACAGCCACCGAGCAATTGCGCCACATTGTGCCTGCGGTCAGTATTTTCGGCAGTGCGCGGCTGCCGCCCGAACATCCGTATTACCGAAAAACGGAAATCATCGCCCGCAAACTGTCGGATGCCGGGTTTGCGGTGATTTCCGGCGGCGGCGGCGGCATCATGGAGGCGGCCAATCGTGGCGCGTTCCCGGGGCCTTCGCCGGCGGTGGGACTGAATATTCTGTTGCCGCACGAGCAGAAGAGCAACGCCTTTCAGGATATCAGTGTGCATTTCCGTTACTTCTTCGCGCGCAAGATGATGTTTGTTCGCTTCGCGTCGGCGTATGTGGTGTTGCCCGGCGGTTTCGGTACCCTCGACGAACTGACCGAGTGCATGACGCTCGTTCAGACCGGCAAGGCGCGGCGCATCCCGATCATTCTGGTCGGCGGCGAATTCTGGCGCGGACTGCTCGACTGGATACAGAGCCAGATGGTGAATGGGGGGATGGTGTCGCCCGAGGATATGGAGTTATTGCAAATCATTGAAGAACCGGACGACATCGTTAAAGCCATCTTCGATTTCTATGAGAAAAGCGGCTTCAAGCTGACGCCGGAAGAACGCGAAAAGATGCTGAATCTGTAATTCCAGCATAAGAAAAAACATCGTTGTCGGCGGAATCGTTGTAAAGAAACGCCGGGATCGCAGCCCCGAAAAGCATGATGTTAAAATGACGGAAACGGCTGCGCGGCGAGTGTGAAAAGAGCGTGAAAAGCGGGCGCAGGAACAGAAATTTGAGAGAGAAAGCATGAACAAAACCGCAATGACGGTGTTGGTCGGGTTATGCGTCGGCGGACTGGCGGTGCTGCCCGTGACTGCGGTGGAACCGGGCGCTGCCATCGCGCCACCGCCGCCGGCAATCGTCGATGAAAAAACTGCCGACAAGGCATCTGCCGCATCCCCTTCGCGTCCGGTCGGACAGGCCGATCCCATCCAGGGCGACCCGGAACTGGAGCCGCAGGTGACGTTGGTCGAACGCGAAGACGAAACGCGCGAAGAAGTGCGGGTCAACGGCATCCTTCGCTACATCAAGGTTACACCCAAGGTCGGGCCGGTGTATTATCTGGTGCCCGTCAGCGGCGCTTCCGGAGTCTTCGTGCAGCGCGACAGTCTGGACAGCGGTTTGCGCGTACCCATGTGGCAGCTTTTTTCTTGGTGACGCGCGAGCAGGCAAATCATTTTCGCCGGCGCAGACCGGCTTATGGGAGCGTATGTCGGTTTACACCAATGTCACTGCCGGGGAATTGTCGGACTGGCTTGAACGTTACAACGTCGGTGCTTTGCGGGCGCAAGTGCCGATTGCCGCCGGTATCGAAAACACCAATTATTTCGTCACCACGGAAACCGGCGACTATGTGCTGACGCTTTACGAGCGTTTGCCTGCGGCCGATCTGCCGTTCTATCTCGACTTGATGGCGCATCTGGCACAAGCCGGGTTGCCGGTGCCGATGCCCGAGGCCGATCGCAGCGGCAGTTATTTCTCGACGCTGAACGGCAAACCGGCCGGGTTGATTGCCCGCGTCGCCGGGTCGCCGCAACTGGCGCCGACGGCGGCGCATTGCGCGGCGATTGGCGAAGTGCTGGCGCGGATGCATCTGGCGGTCGCCGACTATCCGCGAACCTTGGCGAGCGCGCGCGGACAAACGTGGCGCGAAACCACGGCGCAGGCGGTACGTCCCTTTTTGTCGGACGCCCAACGACGCTTGCTCGACGCCGAAATGACGGCGGTGCGCGACGGTGGTATCGAACAGTTGCCGCGCGGCGCGATTCACGGCGATCTGTTCCGCGACAACGTGTTGTTTGTTGACCCGACCGGAACGCGCATCGGCGGCATCATCGACTTCGGTTTTGCCGCCACCGACGCCTTCGGCTACGACCTGGCCGTTACTGTCAACGACTGGTGTGTTGCCGATCCGGCGGTCGGCGACCTCGATCCGCAGCGCGTCGCGGCGATGCTTGCCGCGTACCAGAAAGTCCGCCTTCCTGCTGCTGACGAAAAAAACCGCTGGCCGCTGTTGTTGCGTGCCGGCGCCCTGCGTTTCTGGTTGTCGCGGCTTTACGATTACCACTTGCCGCGCGAAGGTTCGCTGGTGCACGCCCACGACCCCGCGCATTTCGAACGAATCCTGCGCCAGCGCGCGAATTTTTTGCCCGCTTGGCCAACGCTGGAGTTTCAAGATGTCAACGCCTGAATCCTATACCCAAACCGTCACCCGTTGCGCCGCCGGGCGCGGCTGGCTGTGGTGGGTCGAAGCTTTTCGGATGATAAGGGAATCGGTCGGCCCCTGGTACGGAATCGGGCTTGGCTATATCTGTGTTTTCATCTTGCCGTCGATTCTGATTTCAATGATGGCAGCGGGTGGTACCTGGACGAGCATCATCGGTTATCTGCCGACCATCCTCACGCCGTGTTTCGTTGTCGGTTTTGTTGCTGCCGGCTGGACGCAGGTGCGTGGTGGAACGCCGCAGTTTTCGCACCTTTTCAACGGGTTCAAGGCCGACGTGAAGACCTTGCTGGGCATCGGCGCCGTGAAAATGGGGCTGTGGCTATTTACTGCCCTGATCTTCGTCATGGTGCTGGGCAGCGATTTTGAAACGGAACTGAAGAGCATTGATACGAAAGACCCGGTGGCGGTACTGGCGTTTTTCACCTCCCCGCGTTTGTTGTTGGCAATACTCATCGGTGCGACAGTGTTGACGCTGACCTGGATGGCGGATTGGTTGTCGCCGATGGTGGTGGTATTTCAGCGTGCCGGTGTCGTGGGGGCGATGTTGAGCAGTTTAAAAGCGTTGCTGATCAACTGGCGGGCGCTGGCGGTTTATGTGCTGGTTCCGATCGTTGCCTATTTTGCGTTCTGTCTGGTGATGGGCGTCGTGGTGACGGTGCTGGCATTGGCCGCTCTGGGCGCCGGCGGCAAAAGCGGTGTGCTGGTTCTTCTTCCTTTCCTGATCGGGGGGATGATGCTGTTCATGCCGCTCCTGATCAGCCTGGGAACGCTGACCGCGTTTGTGGCTTATTGCGACATCTTCCACGCCAAGGACGCCGTGTTTCCGAGGCCGTCGAAGAGAACGGCGTTATAAGAGAGATTGAATGGGTTTGCAGTAGGGAGCTATAGCATTTTTGGTTTAAACGTAGATGGCGCAAACGAAACCGCGCAAGGTTTCATGAGGTATCGCGGGATTTTTCATCCGGAGGCGTGCGAGTGAAAAGTGAGCGAAAATTCAGTCGAGGAGAACGGTAAATGAGTCAGGAAATTCTGGATCGGATGCTGCGCCCGGAGGTATGTGTTTTTCTTTTCCTCTTCGCCACGTTGTTTCTGATTATCATGATCAAGGCGCTTTTGTATGATCCGCGCGCGATTCTGGCCGTCATCTTTGTGACGGGGCTGCTGGGTTTCCTGAGGCGCGGCTACAAAACGGCGGCGATGGTCGGCTTTGCGATAGAAGGCGCTGCCGTCGTCGGCTGGATGCTGTACTACGCGTACCGTAACAGGCAGTCGCGAATGCTGCGCTGGCTGGGAGGCGCGATGCTGGCCAGCGGCGCATTGGCAGCATTATTGATGTTGAGGTAGGCCGTCAGGCGAGCGGTCGCCGGTAGGCGATCAGCCAGTAAGCGTTATTGCCGCAGGTAAAGGATGTCAGTACGGTGGCGCCCAACGCTTGTTGATGAACGGTCAGCGAGTGGCGGTTGTTCAGGTCGATGAAAGCGAGCCCCAATTCATAGCGGGACGGATCGAGGAAATCCCACATGGCCTGATACAGCCCGCGGAAAATACCGCGGCTCCGCGCCTGACGGGCGATGGCAACAGGACCGAAAATAAACGGCTTGCAGACGTCAAGCGATAGCCCTTCAAAGGTGGTCTGACGCATCGCAGCGGTCATGGCCAGTACGACCGGATAAGTCGTCGGCGCATCACATTCACTCAGTCCCAGAAAGCCCAATACCGTGTCGTGCTCGACGGCCACCAACGCGCCCAGATCCTCGTTGAAGCGGGCAATTTGCGCCTGCGTAAAAGGCGCCGACAGAAAACCTTTTGCTCGGGCTTCATCGGTACTCAGGTTGCCGATGTAAAAGGCGTTGAGCAGGGTTTCGAGCGCCGGATAATCGGCGGGGCAAGCGCGGCGGAAGTGAAGCGCTGTAACAGACATGCAACCATCCTTGACACAACCAGCGCCCGAGGGCGCACAATGGGGCTCATTATGCTACGCTTTCTCGCTTTCCTGGAGTGATTTTTCGATGGGACTGGAATCGGTGCGCGCGCATCTGGCCGCAAAGGCGCCGGAGCTGAAAATTCTGGAATTGAATGAAGACACGGCAACAGTAGCGTTGGCGGCGGTGGCGCATGGCGTTGAGCCGGGGCGTATCGCCAAAACACTGGCGTTTTCAACCGGCCAGGGTGCGGTGCTGGTCGTGGCGCGTGGCGATGCGCGGGTCGATAACAAGAAAATGAAAGCCACGTTCGGCGGCAAACCCAAAATGCTGAACGGCGAGACGGTCGAAAAGCTGACCGGGCATCCGGTCGGCGGGGTGTGCCCGTTCGGACTGGCGAGCGAAATCCCGGTTTATCTCGATCGAACGCTGAACGATTTTGACGAAATTTTGCCGGCGGCGGGCGGTATCCATACGGCGGTGCGGCTGACGCCGGCGCGACTGGCGGCGCTGACCGGCGATCGTTGGGTCGATGTTTGTCAGTCTGTGTTAGCGGAAACCGGGGACGTTTGATACCGCGACAACACTCCTCATGGAGACGATTCTTCTTCTGGGATTGACCGGCTTTTGCGCCGGGTTGATCGATGCTGCTGTTGGCGGTGGCGGGCTGGTGCAACTGCCGGGTGCCTTCGGCATCTTGCCGAATACGCCGCCCGCGACGATATTCGGCATCAACAAATTCGCGTCGATCTGCGGCACCGGCATGGCGGTGCGTCAATATTTGCAGCGGGTTCGCTTGCCGTGGGCGCTGCTCTTGCCGGCGATGGCGTGCGCGTTTGTCGCGGCGTTCGGCGGCGCGATGGTCGTCAGCATGGTTCCGGTCAAGTGGCTGAAGCCGGTGATCCTGGTATTGCTGATTGGGATGGCGGTTTACACGTTCTTCAAAAAAGATTTCGGCAAGGTTCACAAACCGAAAGCGATCACGCGCCGGGAGCGGGTCGGCGCGGCGCTGTGGGGCGGGGCACTCGGGTTTTACGACGGCATTTTCGGGCCGGGGACCGGAAGCTTTCTGGCGTTCGTTTTCATTCGCTTCTTTGCGTTCGACTTTTTACATGCGGCGGCAGCGGCGCGTGTCGTCAACTTGATGACCAATCTTGCGGCGTTATCGTTTTTCGTTCCGGCTGGCCACATTCTGTGGCATTACGCCGTGCCGATGGCGGTATGCAATATGGCCGGCGGTATTCTCGGCGCACGAATGGCGATCCGTGGCGGTGTCGGATTTATCCGGAAACTGTTTCTCGTTTTGATGGTGGTGTTGATCAGCAAGTTTGCATACGATGTGTTTGTTGCGTAGGTTGGGCAAGGCTATTTGTTAGAATCAAATATTTACGACCTGGCGTTGGTTAATAAATGTTTTTTACTCCCGTCCTCTCTTTTTATTTTTCGTTCTTTCATTAGGACTCCAAGGACACTAAAGCTAAGATAGTCTTTTGAGCCCCCGCAATAATCTGATTGCAGCCCAAGAAACTTGGAAACGTCAGAATTAGTAATCCCGCTAGAGTTGGCTTTAGCTAATTCGATAACAGCATCTTTTAAGAGGTTTAGCCCACACTGAGCGCGCTCATAGCAGCCGCTTGGAACATTGATTCTTACTTTTTTATAAATGCCCTCTGTGATTGGCCTGACGACATTCGTTAGCAAACCTCCCTGGCTTCTAATTCCAAAAGCGGCAATGAGTTCAGCCTCTATCTTGAGAGCTTGCTCTTCTGCGAGGCCATCCACAAGAACCGTATGGATAGTTTTCAAGCCGTTCTTCTGTATTTCTTTGATGACCTTGCCTTTTTCCGAATCGTCTGGTGCAAGGGTATGTTCCCAAGCACGGTTCCCTGTGCCTTTTCCAATATAAAAAGGTTTTGCGGGCTTCTCGCGAGGATCTTTTAAGGCATAAACATAAAAAGGCTGTTTTTCCATGTCTCAGATAAGTAGGTAACGCGGGTTAATCCCGAAAATTCTGATACTGCAACGGGAAGTCTTCGATGCTTTTTTTCACCAGCGCGATGGCGTTTTGCAGGTCGTCGCGTTTGGCGCCGGAGACGCGGACGCTATCGCCCTGAATGGAGGCTTGCACTTTCATCTTGCTGTCCTTGAGCAGTTTGACCACTTTCTTGGACAGTTCCTGTTCCAGACCGACGCGGACGGTGATGGCTTGTTTGACTTTGTTGCCGGAGATTTTTTCGACCAGGCCTTCCTTGAGGCAGCGGATGTCGATGCCGCGTTTGGCGAGTTTGGCGGTGACGATGTCCATCACCTGCTGGCGTTTGAAATCGTCGTCGGCAAACAAGGTCAGCACTTTGTCTTTGATCTCGACGCGGGCGTCGGAACCCTTGAAATCGAAACGGTTGGAGATTTCCTTGTTGGCTTGATCGACGGCGTTGTGGACTTCGACCTGATTGACTTCGGAAACGATATCGAAGGAAGGCATGGTTATTCTCCTGGAGAATGGAGTAAATGATGTGAATAAGAGAACTGCATGTGGAAAGCCCCTCTCCCGCCCCTTCGGGGCACCCTCTCCCTCAAAGGGAGAGGGGACGTGCTCAGTGTTTCCGGATGAGCCAGTGGCGAAATCCGGGTCAGATGCGTTTGTGTTTGGCGGCGATGCGCAGACGCAAGGCGTTGAGCTTGATAAACCCTTCGGCGTCTTTCTGGTTGTAGGCGCCGGCATCGTCTTCAAAGGTGACGACCTTGGAGTCGAATAACGAGTTTTTCGACTTACGGCCGACGCACATTATGGTGCCTTTGTACAGTTTGAGACGCACGGCGCCGTTGACGTACTCTTGCGAGGCATCGATCAATCCTTGCAACAGCTTGCGTTCCGGCGTAAACCAGTAGCCGTTGTACACCAGCCTTGCGTAACGCGGCATCAAGTCATCCTTGAGTGCCAACACTTCGCGGTCGAGCGTCAGCGATTCCATGGCGCGGTGGCCTTTCAACATGATGGTGCCGCCCGGCGTTTCGTAGCAGCCGCGCGATTTCATGCCGACATAGCGGTTCTCAACGATGTCGAGGCGACCGATGCCGTGTTTGCCGCCGAGTTCGTTCAGCGTGGCGAGTACTTGCGCGGGCGTCATTTTCTTGCCGTCGATGGCAACGATATCGCCCTTCTTGTATTCGAGTTCGACGATTTGCGGTTTGTTCGGCGCTTTTTCGGGAGAAACGGTGATGCGCCACATCGAGTCTTCCGGCGCGAAATCCGGGTCTTCGAGGATGCCGCCTTCGTAGCTGATATGCAGCATGTTGGCGTCCATCGAGTAAGGTGAAGCACCTTTACGTTTCTTGAAGTCAACCGGGATGCCGTGCTGGTCGGCGTAAGCGAGCAGTTTTTCGCGCGACAGCAAATCCCATTCGCGCCAGGGCGCGATCACTTTGACGTCGGGTTTCAGCGCGTAAGCACCCAGTTCGAAGCGAACCTGATCGTTGCCTTTACCGGTGGCGCCGTGGGAGATGGCGTCCGCCCCCGTCTTCTTGGCGATTTCAATCATGTGCTTGGCGATCAGCGGACGGGCGATCGAGGTGCCGAGCAGGTACTCTCCTTCATAGACGGCGTTGGCGCGGAACATCGGGAACACGAAGTCGCGGACGAATTCTTCGCGCAAATCTTCGATGAAGATGTTTTGTTTTTTGATGCCGAGTTGCAACGCTTTTTTGCGAGCCGGTTCCAGTTCTTCGCCTTGGCCGATGTCGGCGGTGAAGGTGACAACTTCGCATTGGTAAACGTCCTGCAACCACTTCAGGATGACCGAAGTATCAAGGCCGCCCGAATAGGCCAGCACGACGCGTTTTACTTTGTTGCTCATGGGTTTCCTCAACTCGTTTATAGTGGACTGCATCAACCTTCATACTATGTAGGCTCCGGCCGGTACCGGAAGCCGAACGCCCGTGGCTTGCCACGGGCGGAAGCGTAAAATATTTTACTCCTAGTGCAGCGGTTCGCCAAAAGCCGACCTCTTGGGTACGGAGACAGGCATTCAGGTCGTCTTGACCTCACCGACCAGCAGGAATTCGAGCAGCGCTTTCTGTGCGTGCATCCGGTTTTCGGCTTCGTCCCAGGCAAGGCTTTGCGGCCCGTCGAGCACCTCATCGGTGACCTCTTCGCCGCGGTGCGCCGGCAGGCAGTGCATGAAGACCGCGTCGGCAGCGGCGGACTTCATCAGAGCGGCGTTGACCTGCCATTGCTGAAAATCGCGGCGGCGCTGTTCGTTTTCGGTTTCGAAACCCATGCTGGTCCAGACATCGGTGGTGACCAGCGCCGCGCCGCGTACGGCATCATGAGGGGCGGCGAAAATTTCAAGATGGGCGCGCTCGGCAGCGGTCACGCGGGCATCGTCAATCGGATAACCGGGCGGAGTTGACAAATGCACTTTGAAATCCAGCAGGGCGGCTGCTTGCAGCCAGGTGTAAAAAACGTTGTTGGGATCACCGACCCAGACCACCGTCTTGCCGGTGATCGGGCCGCGATGTTCGATGAAAGTATAAATGTCGGCCAACACCTGACAGGGATGGTACTCGTTGGTCAGCCCGTTGATGACCGGCACCCGCGAATGCGCGGCGAGCGTCTCGACCAGCGTCTGGGCATACGTCCGAATCATGATGACATCGACCATTCGCGACAACACCCGCGCGGTGTCCTCAACGGTTTCTCCCCGCGCCAACTGCATATCATTTTTGGACAGACAAATGACATTGCCGCCGAGCTGCCCCATACCGCTTTCAAACGAGACACGGGTACGGGTCGAGGATTTTTCGAAAATCATCGCCAGCGTCTTCCCCTGCAACGGACGATGGGGCTGTCCCTGTCGCAGACGGTCCTTGATCCAGCGCGCGCGCGCGAAAAGGTAGTCGGTTTCAGCACGGGAGCAGTCGTTGAATTGCAGATAATGTCTGAGCATGACCATGGTGGCATCTTCCTCTATGGTGGTTGGTGCGTGACGACGGGGACGATTCTAGCATGCAGAACTGGCGCTCCCGCGCCAGCGTCAGCAGGGCAGTTGGCGACGAGGCCGGTTTGCACGGGTTGCTGGGCGGAGGAATACGGCGTGGCGATGTCGCTGTGCGGCAAGCGGGCACCGGCGAAAACCATACTGCCGGTGATGGCCGGATCCTTATATTGAGGCGGCCTCGCCCGGAGCGCCCTGGGGACATGGGACATCCCGTTGGGTGCCACCCGGTTGAAAACCTTGGGTTTTACGGCGACAATATCCTTTTGCGCGGCGTCATTATTGTTACATGGGCCAATCAGGAAATTAACCAGGAGTCATGAGCCATGAAAAAACAGATTTCATCGTTGGTAATTGCGTTGGCGGCGGGGATGCTGCTATTCGGTTGCGACAGCAAGAAAGAAGAGAAAGCAGTGGCAGTGACTGCTCCGGTAACGCCGCCGGTGAGCATAATCGTCATCGGACTTGACGACAATTTCCCGCCGATGGGCTTTCGCGATGAGCAAAACCAGATCACCGGCTTCGATATCGACTTGGCGAAAGAAGCGGCGACGCGTCTTGGCGTCGAAGTTGAATTCAAACCGATTGACTGGAGCGCCAAGGAAGCCGAACTGAACAGCAAGCGCATCGATGTTTTGTGGAACGGTTTGACGATTACCGAACAACGCAAGCAAAACATCGCTTTTACGACGCCGTATCTGAAAAACCGGCAGATCGTCATCGTGACGGCGACGTCTCCGATCAAGCACAAGGCTGATTTGGCCGGCAAGGTTGTCGGCGTGCAGGAAGGCAGCACTGCGATTGAAGCGGTCGAGAATGATCCGGCGGGAAAAACATTCAAAGAGCTGAAAAAATTCGGCGACAACATGACGGCGTTGCTTGACCTGACGGCCGGTCGGCTCGATGCGGTGGTCGTTGATGAAGTGGTCGGCCGTTATTATGTGGTGAAGAAGCCGGAAGACTATATCGTGCTGGATGACGACTTCGGCGATGAGGAATATGGTGTTGGGGTTCGCAAGGACGACACCGAACTGCTCGCCAAGCTGCAAAAGGCCATGAATGACATGAAGCAGGATGGTTCCGCGGCGGCGATTTCGGAAAAATGGTTCGGCAGAGACATCATCGAGAGAGATGATGTTCCCGTCGAAGCGCCGGTTTCTCCAGAAGTTGCCAGATAATTGTCCGATAACAAAACGATAAACCCCGGCCGGGATATTCCCGCGCCGGGGTTCGCCTCATGGATTATCTGCTGCTAATTATCGGGCCGTTGCTGGAAGGCGCGGCGGTAACGCTCAAGGTGTTTTTTATCACGCTGGTGTTGGCGTTGCCGCTGGGGCTGATGCTGGCGATGGTGCGGGTGTCGCGTTATCGCATTGCCAGCGGGGTCGTCAACGGTTACATCTGGTTGATGCGCGGCACACCGCTGTTGCTGCAATTGTTGTTCATCTATTACGGGTTGGTGCATTTGCCGGGGCTTAGTATAACCATCCCGGCTTTTCCGGCAGCGATCATCGCTTTTTCGCTCAATTACGCCGCGTATTTTGCCGAGATTTTTCGCGGCGGCATCCAGTCGATCAACCGCGGTCAGTACGAGGCAGCGAAGGCGCTGGGTTTGTCGTACAGACAGACGATGCGGCGTATTGTGTTGCCGCAGGTCTTCAAGCGCATTTTGCCGCCGGTCGGCAATGAAGTCATTACGCTGGTCAAGGACACAGCGCTGATTTATGTGCTGGCGATGAACGATTTGCTGCGGATAGCACGCGGCATTTCGAATCGCGATTTCACAACGTTTCCGTACCTGGCGGCTGCCGTCATTTATCTGGTGATGGTTTTGGTGCTGACGCTCATTTTTCAACGGATGGAAAAAAAGTATGCCGTCTATGATGAATGATCCTGGAGCGGGGTTAGCTCAAATAGGTACACTTTCATCCTCCCCCCTTCGAGGGGGAGGGTGCCCCGAAGGGGCGGGAGAGGGGGAGAAGCGGTCGTTTTCCCCCTCTCCCCTGCCCCTCTCCCTCTGTACAGACTCGACACATAGGTAACAGGTGTGCCAAGACATGGGTAACAGTTTAAATGACGACATGGTCGTTATTCAAATGATGGACAAATCGAAAGAAGCGATGCGTTGATGACAGAA
>JAIRJZ010000075.1 GCA_031260355.1 Burkholderiales bacterium | reverse complement strand
CAACCGTAGTGCCCAGTCGATCTGGGTCACACCGGGCAGAACCGCCAATTGCGGGAAGTGACCGTCAAACGCCTGCAAGCAGTCATTCAACGGCAGCGACAGCACCACTTCACACGCTGCCCTGGTAGTGACAGTGAATGGCGGCAATGCCTGACGTTCAAACAACTGCACGATGGCGGCGGTCGTGACCTTGCCCATCGCGTTGTAAGGCAGCGCCATCAGATAACGCCAACGACGCGGCAAGGCAATACGTTCGAGCGACGCTGACAGGCTTTGCCGCATCCAGCGGTCAAAGCGCAACTTTCCAAGTGCCTGCAACTGAGTGCGGCCACTGTCACTCAGCACCACGGCGGCAGCGATCTCGTCGCGTTCCCGGTACAGCGGCGCGGTACGCGCCTCTGCTACTTCGGGCAATGCCAACAGGGCCGTTTCGATCGCATCGAGCGCGACGCGGCGGCCTTCGATTTTGGCGACGCGATCGGCACGGCCGGTCAACCGCCAACCGTTATCGTCATGCACGGCGGTATCCTGAGTCTGAAACCAGTCGTCGTCCGCCAAAAGCGGGGAGCGCAGCTTGAGACAGCCGCGCTCGTCGAGCGCCACCGTCACACCCGGCTGTTCGCGCCAAGCGCCGCCCGGCGCGATGCGGTGCATGACGTTGCCGGTTTCGGTGCTGCCGTAGATTTCGATCATTCGCGACGCCAGCCGCGACGCGCAGATCGCGGCAACACTGTCATGCAATGGGCTGCCCGCCGAAAAGGTCGCGAGAAACGTCGCTGGTGAGAAAAAAGTTTCCAGTTGCGCCAACCGCTTCAGCGTGGGCGGGCTGCTAATCAGCACATGCGGCCCGGTCTTGAGCCGCCCCAGCTCTTCCGGGTAACGGTACGGCTCGCTGATGATCGGATATCCTGCCCACAGCGGCCATATCAGCCGGAACGGCAGTCCGAACATGTGATGATGCGGCACCGTGCCGACGAAACGGGCGTCGGGGGGTAGCTCGCCGCCAAACATCTGTTGCAACAGCACCGCTTCACAATACAACTGTGCCGGCGTTTTGAAAATGCGGTTGGGCGTACCGCTGGAGCCAGAGGTGAAAACCACCATGCCCGGACAGTCGAACGACGGCGGCGGACCGGGAAACGCTGCCGCGTCGGCGAGCACATCAGCGAGCGCATCGGCAGAAACGTCGTCAGCCCAGTCGGGCAGGGCGCTGTCGCTGCATCGTCCGACCCAGGGGATCGAAAGAAACGTGTGCGTTGCCGGCAAATCGTCGGCCGTCAACAAGGCCATCTGACCGTTCTGCCAGCAGGCGAGCAACCAGATGAGGAATCTGTAGGCGTCATCATCGTACAACACGACTTCCGGCACATTAAGCCGCATCAACGCCCGGCGGGCGGCAACGAGGTCGGCGCGCAGCGTCGCATAGGTCACCGGTACCGCATTCCGGTAAAAAACGGCGGCGTCCGGCGACGCCGACAGCAGCGGTGGCGGCAACGACGGCAGGTCTTTCATGGCGCGCCGTTCGTTGCTGCGCGGCGCATCACGCGCCGACGGATCAACCATTCGCCGCCGAACATGATCCCCATCGCCACATAGGCGATCAGGCCGTTATAAAGCGTCCAGACAGTCATGTCCTGGGTGGTCGTCCACCAGGCGATACCGCCGTTGACGACAAAGAACGCGCACCACGCCATCGTTACCCTGCGCGTATAGCGGACGCCCTGCGGCGGCAGATCGGGGTCGAGACGGCGCGCCAGCCGCTCGATGAGTGTTTGTGATTGAAAGAGGCTCACCGCAAACGCCAGCAGAAACATCGCGTTGACCAGCACCGGATAATAGAGCAACGACGTCGAAGAACGCAGCAACAGCGCCGCGACGCCGAGCAGCGCCGCGCACGGCCCCAGCCAGCCGAGCAACCCGCCGATGCCGTGTCGGCGCCACGCCAGCGGCAACAGCAGAAAACCGCCGAGCCAGAAAGGCCACTGCTGCCAATAACACACCCAAAAAAATAACGGCAGGGCGAGCCCGAGCAGCGGAACGACGAAAGTCGGCATCAGCAAGGCTCCGCAGCGCGGCGGCGATCACTCTTCTTGCAAATGCGCATGGACGGTATCCACCACGTCGCCGATGGTGCGCACCTGCTTGAACGCTTCTGGCGAGATCGGCTTACCCGTCAACTGTTTCAGCTTGATCAACAAATCGACGGCATCGATGCTGTCGATGTCGAGGTCCTGATACAGGAGGGCTTCCGAAGTGATGCGCTCGGCGGGAATCTCAAACTGTTCTTGCAGAACACGGCGAACCCAGTCGAAAATCTCTTCTTTGGACTTCGTTGAAGACATCGCTTTTCCTCAAAGGTTATCGGCGCAGCATCAGCAGCTGCGGTGAGCGGCGACGTAATCGGCAAGATGGCGCGCCGACGCGAAGTGTTGCCGCGCTTCTTCCGCTTCCGACGACAACGTCAGGCCGTAGCGCTTGTGCAGAGCAACACCGAGTTCCAGCGCGTCGATCGAATCGAGGCCGAGGCCTTCGACAAACAACGGCGCGTCGGAATCGATATCGGCGACCGTGACATCTTCCAGGTTCAGCGTCTCAATGATCAGGGTTTTGATTTCGTCTATCAGGTCAGACATTTCAGTTCTCGGTTAAAAAAATCGGAAAGGTGCTCCGTGACCCTTCGCGCCGCCTGTGTCGGCGAAGCGTCGGTCGGAACGAGATGGATCGGGGCCAGATCGTCAAACACCGTCAGCACGAAGTGCGGCCGCCGTCGCGGTGCCTGATACCACGGCTGCTGCTTGGTCAACATCGGTTCGGAGACGGTGATGACGACCGGCGTCAGCGGCAGACCGCCGCGTACCGCAATGTTGGCGACGCCTCGTTGCAGCGGGTTGACTTGCCGGTGAAGCAGCGCCTCGACTCGGGTGCGGGTGCCCTCCGGAAAGACGATCAGATTACTGCCGCGCCGAACCGAGGCGATACAGTCGTCAACCAACTGCGGCCCGTCCTGATTGCGGATGAACCCGCACAGCGCGATGGGGCCGAGCATGAACGGATTGCGCCATGCCGCCGCCTTGACCACACAATCGGGTTGGCGCAACAACGAGATCAGCATCACCACGTCAATCAGCGACGGATGATTGGCAACGACCAGCAAACCGCGGCGTTGCAGCTTTTCCCGTCCTCGCACTTCATAGCTGATGACGCCGACGGCGGTCATCAACGCGCAGAAAAGTCGAAAGCTCGCGCACACGATGTCGCGCGCCAGCGTCTGACGCAGCGAGCGCCGCCAGACCAACAAACGCAACAGCGGAAACAGCAAACAGAGCACGACCACGCCACCCAAGCCGAACACCGCAAAACAGAATCCGGTCGCAACAATGCGCCAGCACCGCTCCGGCGAAAACCGCCGTTCGTCGTCGGTTCGCGCTGCCGTGTCCATCGACAACGACCGTTCAGGCATGGCCGACCTCCGGCGCAAGGCGCAACAACTGCCAATCCGCCTCCGCCGTCAGCGGCAGGGCGCGGCGCGTTTCATCGAGGACGAAGCGCAGCAGCGGCAACGAAGAATCGGGCGGCAGCAAGGAGCCGGTTTTCGTAGTGTGTGTGTG
>JAIRJZ010000087.1 GCA_031260355.1 Burkholderiales bacterium | reverse complement strand
GTTTATACCGAGTCTTGGGCGGGTAATGGATTGAACGATGTTGAGCGAGAATAAGGGTGCGAGGATGTATTATATAAAGATGCTGGAATTACGCTACGCGCCATTCTTACGGGACGACGCTTGCTGGGTCTGCCGACCCAGCCTACCGCGCTTTGACTCATCCCGGCCACGGTTCCGATGAACTTGCCTTTGATACTCAGTGACCAAGGGGATGTAGCTGTCTTCGAGACGATGAAGGATCTGGAGAGCTACGTTGAATCCCCAGATGCGGCTGATTGCCGGGTTTACGATGCTTCCGGCCGGCGCTACTTCTTCAAGGGATACAGAGAACCTTGTTTTAAACGCTCCTTCGTCGAGAAAGTCGAGGCGGTACATATTGATCGGGAACAACTTGGTTTAGATGAAGCTGAAGAACTGACCCTGCTATTACGCAGCTACTTGCAACGTTCTGGACTCCGCGATTCAACCGAAGGTTGGCCGCTTCGGCAGTTGCTAAAGAAGACGATAGAGATCAGCGGCTATACGCGATAACCCCATGGGCAAACAAGCAGTTAGTCTGCTGTTTAATGTTGGTAACCCATTGATTGTTATAAAATTGTGCAACAGCGACATAATGGCGTTTTGTGTAGATATCCCCAAGCAAAGCCAGGGGATATCGCACACAGAAAAGGTTTTACGGCAAAAAAGCCGGCGATAACAAGCGCAGGCCGATGGAAAACCATCGCTCTTTCGTGTCGTTGCCGAACCGGTCGCCATAGGTGGCATCGATCTGGACACGATCCCGCACCAGCCAAAAGCGAAAACCGGCTTGGTAAAGCGGCTTGCCCTGATTCTCCCCAAACGTTTCGGCGATCAACCAGACCCGCTCATTGAGTTCTATTTCGGAGCCAAGCCCCCAGGTCATACGATGTCTTACGGATTCTTTCTCGCGTAACCAGCCCAGGTTGGCGTGCATCAGGACACGGTCGTCGAGGAACGAGAAACTCGCCGGCACATAGGCATAGAGGTTGCCGATCGGGCTATGGTCGGTGTGGGTGTTCGGGTGACGGGTATTGCCGACCACCAATCCCCAGCCCCAGCCGTTTGGCTCCAGGGTCTTGAACAGGGTCTTGCCCTGAAGCACTACATCCGTGGTTTGAGTTTTTCCATCCTGTCTGGTACGGGCACCGCCCAATGTCAGTTCCAGATTGTCGGTGAAGTTGCAACCGGGCAGTGCCCAATATTCGGTGCTGTCACGGTTGAACTGAACCCAACTTTCGACCTGACAAGACTTGGAATCGACGATGCGGGCGTCGTCGGTGGTCATCGGCCGAGCAGCGTACGCGACCGGGTTGACGAGCAAGCCGAAAAGGCAAACAGCGACCGTGCAAAATGGGGAAATGAGGGTTAGAAAACGCATGAGTTTTTTCCTTTTTGATAGTAGTGCATGGCGAATTGAAAATGGAGGTGTGACGACTCTGTCTTTCGTTCACAGCAACTCGCCATACTTTTTAACGAAGATTCCTTTGAAAATGCTCACCAGCACCATATACAGGAAAACCGTCAACGCCAGCCACCAGAAGAACGCCATCGGTAGTGCCGCCAGTCCGACGGACGTGCCGAAACCTGTAAAGGGAATAATGGTTAAAAGCACGATGCCGGCAAAGGTTAGCAGCGTAAGCGGCAGCGATGCCCGGCTCTGAAGGAACGGAATCTTCGGCGTACGCAGCATGTGGATGACCAACGTCTGGGTCCACATGGATTCTATGAACCATCCGGCCTGGAACACGGCGATGAAGTAGGCTTGTGTCGCCGGGTCGGTAATTTCATGCCACATGTGGCCGCCGACCATGGCCGGACAAATGACAAAGAACATCAGTGCGTAGGTGGAGATGTCAAATACGGAGCTGGTCGGGCCAATCCACAACATGAATTTGCTGACGGAGGTGGAATCCCATTTTTTCGGCTTGGCAAGATACTCCTTGTCCACGTTATCCCAGGGAATGGCCGTGCAGGAAAGGTCGTAGATGAGGTTGAGTATGAGGATGTGAATCGCCATCATGGGTATAAACGGCAGGAAGGCGCTGGCTACCAGTACCGAAAACATGTTCCCGAAGTTGGAGCTTGCCGTCATCTTGATGTACTTGATCATGTTGGCGTAGGTCTTGCGGCCTTCAACCAAGCCCTTTTCCAGCACCATCAGGTCTTTTTCCAACAAGATGACATCGGCGGATTCCTTGGCAATGTCCACGGCGGTATCCACCGAGATGCCGACGTCGGAAGCTTTCATGGCTGCCGCGTCGTTAATGCCGTCTCCCAGATAGCCGACGCTGTGCCCCTTGCTTCGCAGCGCCGTAATGACTCGCGCTTTTTGCTGTGGCGACAGCTTGGCAAAAACGCTGACCTCTTCGGCGACCTTGCCCAACGCCTCATCGCTCATTCCGTCCAGGTCGGAGCCGAGCAGGATGCGGTCAACAGGGATGCCTACCTGGCGGCAGACGGTACGAGTTACTTTGTCGTTGTCGCCGGTCAGAATTTTCACAGCGACGCCGTATTCGTTAAGCGTCGTGATCGCTTTGGCCGTGGACTCCTTGGGCGGGTCAAGGAAGGCCAGATAGCCCATCAACACCATCTCCGATTCGTCAGCCACGGAAAACGCGCCCACCGGAGACGGGTTGTGCTTTTGCGCGACAGCGATGACCCGCATGCCGTCCTCGTTCAGTTCACCCACCTTTTTGAGGATATAGGCTCGGATGTCGTCGGTCAGGGGGCGGACTTTGCCTTCGTATTCGGCAAAGGCACACACCGACAACATTTCTTCCACAGCACCCTTGGTGATGACCTGCGTTTTTCCGTTCGTCACCACGACGCTCATGCGGCGGCGCTCGAAGTCGAAAGGTATCTCGTCCACCTTTGTATAGCGATCCGCCAGTCCGCGCAGGTCTTCCACGCCGTCCTGTGCACTCTGCGTCCGCTCAATGATGGCGATATCCATCAGGTTTCTCAGACCGGTTTGGTAATAGCTGTTCAGGAAGGCGTGCCGCAACACCCGTGCGTCCTCCTGTCCATGAATGTTGAGGTGGTACATCAATACCACTTTGTCTTGCGTCAGCGTCCCGGTTTTGTCGGTACACAAAATATCGATAGAGCCGATGTTCTGGATAGAATTCAGGTTTTTGATAATGGTCTTTTCCCGGGACATGGCTACTGCGCCTTTGGCCAGACAGGCAGTGACAATCATCGGGAGCATTTCCGGGGTAAGCCCTACTGCTACGGCCAGAGCGAACAGCGCAGCTTCCATCCAGTCGCCTTTGGTAAAGCCGTTGATGAAAAGAACGAAGGGAACCATGACCAGCATGAAGCGAATCAGCAGCCACGATACGGTGTTGACGCCTTTTTCAAAACTGGTTTTTACCGGCTTGTGGGTGACGTGTTGTGCCATTTCGCCAAAGATGGTGTCGTTGCCAGTGGCGGCAACCACGCCCAGGGCGCTGCCGCTGATCACGTTGGAACCCATAAAAGCAAGATTGGAGATTTCAGTCAGGGCGTCACGACCGCCTCGTACGGCGCTTGGCGTTTTTTCCACGGCCACGCTCTCGCCTGTCAAGGCCGACTGGCTGATGAACAAGTCTTTGGCCTGGATGATGCGCATGTCAGCGGGAATCATGTCGCCCGCCGCCAGATGCACAATATCGCCCACCACCACATCCTCGAGCGGGATTTCCACTTGTCCCGTTTTTCGTCGCTGGACACAGGTGGTGGTTTTGATCATTTTCAACAGGTTTTCGGCGGCGTGACCGCTCCTCGTTTCCTGCACAAAACGCAGCAGGCCGGAAGCCAGCACCATGGTGGTGATGATAATGACGGCGAAGGGATCGGCGTCTCCGGGTTCCGCAAAAATAATATCGGTGAAGGCTGAAACCACTGCCAGCACGAACAGGATGGCGGTAAAAGGATTGACGAAAGCTTTGGCGAGACGTTCCGGCAGCGACGCTTTCTTGCCGTGCGTGATTCTGTTGTCGCCGTATTGTTCGCGAGACTCTTCTGCCAGGGCATCGCTTAATCCTTCCTGCCCTGTTCCCAGCGTGTCGAACAATTCTTCGCGCGTGGCGGCAGCGGCAAACTTCAGCCTGTCACTCACCGCTTCCGCGCGCGCTTTGTTCTTGTCTATAAGGTTTTTTTTTACGTTTTGCATTGGTCTGTACTCCTTTTTTGTTGTCTGATCGTTTGTTGGATACACAGCCCTGTGTACTGATGAGCGCTCTCAAATGAGGGTGACAGAATGGAAACAGGGTTCCTTTTCCGGCACGTGTTTTTGGTGCGGTCCATCAGGCCTGGGGCCGCATAAACTCTCGGTTTCCATATCTGTTCTTACCTCGCGTATTTTTAAAAGGTGTTTGCTTCTATGCCACAGCGTTTCCCAAACGCATTTTCGGCTTGCTACAGCGCCATTGCCGCCAAGTCAATTTGCTTTGAGGAATGAAAAAGCCATCGTTTGTTCCCAAACGATGGCTTGAAGAATCAGCGCGCAAGACCCGGAAGTCAGCCGATAAAAGTCCTCCGACAACGCTTTTGCATGCATTGCCGCCAGGCGCCTGAACCAACGGGCGCGTTCCTCAAGGAACCATCATTTGAGCTATGTCTACTACTACAGCCTTCGTCCATGTCCTCTTTCAAATCGCTTCACTGCCATCAAAACGTTTTCTCACCATCGCTCTATTTTCAGCTTCTCAGGGCGATGAAGTTGCGTTTTTCATGCCTTGATTACGGTATGAACCGTTCTCCCGCCCATTGCGTCTCCACAGTTCGTGACGACAACCCATATCCCTGTGGTCGCCTCACTTACTGAAATGGTTCCACGTAATCCCGGAGGAGGATATACCCCAGGCGCTGTCTTGTCAAAACGTTTTCAGGAACACGCGGATTCAATTTTTTTGTACGCGAAAGAGCGCTTGGGTGCAAGAGTAACGGTATTCAGATGATGGTTTCTCTTCCCGCTTGCAAGAGAAGATGGTGGGTCATTCCGCGGAATGTGTTCGCAATGAATGCTCTGCGTGTACCCAATCCAGTCATTCCCGCGAAAGCGAGAATCCGGAAGAAGGGTTGGGTTCTCGTTTACGCGGGGATGACGTTCCTGTGATGGAATAACTTTTCTTCGAGAAAAGGAGGTCTTGCGGCATTTCTCTTCGTGGCCGGTTTCTCAAAACAAGTAAAATGCTGCTGATGCAGATAAAAATTCTTCCTCTTGCGCTTACTGGCCTCGCCGAATCGCTCGACAAACGGTTGCCGCAGTATCAGTGCGGGCGCTGCGGCCAGCCGGATTGCGCGCATTATGCGCAGGCGCTGGCGGCGCGGCAGGAGACGCCGGATCGCTGTGTACCGGGGGGCAGGGCGCTGGCGGAACAGTTGGCGGCGGTAAGCGGGATGCCGCTGTCGCCGGGGGCCGCGTTCGATGAGGGCGCTTTGCAATGCGCGATAGTTGTGGAGGAAGCGTGCATCGGTTGCGTACGTTGTTTGCGGGTGTGTCCGCTCGACGCGTTGATCGGGGCACCGAAGCGTTTGCATGCGGTGTTGCCGACGCTGTGCACGGGTTGCGGGTTATGTCTCCCGGCGTGTCCGGTCGATTGCATCGTGCTGGAACCGGCGGACAGGGAATGGACGAGCGACGACGCGACGGCGGCGCGGAATCGTTACCATGCGCGTCTGAAGCGGTTGGCGGAAGCAGAGCCGGTGATGTTGCGTCGTATCGAACAAACGCCTGCCAGCAGTGAAGCGGAGCCGAGAGAGAAAACGGTGCCTGCCGAAACACGCCAACAGGTCATCGCCGAAGCGCTGGCGACAGCGCGGTTGCGAAGGACGCAGTATCAAGCGCGCCGCCAAACACGTCATAGCAATGGCGAGGGGTAACGATGACCACGAAAATGATAACGAAACAACCCGAGATGACACCGGGTAAGTGCCGCCGTTTTTTCGAGCGGCTGGCTGCGGCCGATTCGCAGCCGTCAACGGAGCTAAATTATCGAAGCCCGTTCGAGTTGCTGGTCGCCGTCGTGCTGTCGGCGCAGGCGACCGACAAAAGCGTCAACAAGGCGACGGCGCAGTGGTTCAAGGCGGCGA
>JAIRJZ010000045.1 GCA_031260355.1 Burkholderiales bacterium | reverse complement strand
CACTTGAATCCGATAGAGAAGCTTTGGGCTAACCTCAAACGGCAGTGGCGAAACGTTTCCCACCTGCCTATTCATGAATTCCTTAAAACGTCTAATTATTTGTGCGGTTAACTATAATTCCCTGTCGTCAACTGGGCGCCGGGAACAGGCGGCGTCCCTCCGAACTTCACCAAGCCCGCATTATCGAGGGACTTGACGGTTTGATTGCGACCGCGCAAATCCAGCGTAGCGCCGGTTTTCACGTCATAGTCGGAATTGGGACTGAAGGCGCTGATCACACCAGCGGAAAGGATGCCTCCATAAACGTCGGTGCCGCCGTAGTAGTTGCTGACACCGGTCATCACGGTGTTGCCGCTATAGACCTCGACATCGCTTGTTGTAGCGTTACCGCCGGTAACGGCCGGGGCAAAAACGTAACTGCCGCTCGTATCGGTGTGGTTGAACACGATCTTGCCCGTACCGCCGACACCCAGGCCATTGCCAAACGTGACCGTTGGCGCAGTGAAAACACCCGCCGGCGCGGCTGGGCTACCGGCTGCGGCGCCGATATTCAGTGCGCCAGAGCCTTGCCCCGTACCGGGGCCGCCACAAAATGAGGCCGCCAATGCGCCGCACTGGCGGTCGGCGATGAAAACGCCGCCCGTCGCCTCGATGGTTCCCCCGGCAGAAACTGTCATCGTTCCTTCCCCGCCAGCGCCAATCGTCAGATTGCCCGTCTTGAAAGATGCGCCTGTACCGCTGACCGCAACCGAACCGGAACTGACAACGCCCCAACCGCTGCTCGCCACCGATCCCACAACGGTATCATTGTCAATGGTCACGGCACCACCGGCTTGAACCTGCAAGTTCGCCTGCCCTCCCGCTCCTACATAAAGGTTTGTCGAAGTCAGCGACCCCGCACCCGATACCGTGATCGTCCCTTGAGCGCCTGGGTTATACGCGAGATACGTTCCTCGGGTAGCGTCGCTGCTTCCGGCCGCGCCGCCACCACTGATCGTCAGCGAGCCATTGCCGGTAGGCATGACGCCCACAGCCAGCCACGCCCCGGCGGTAAGTGTGCTGCCCACCCCGCTGACAACTGCCTCGGCAGTGCCACCACCACCGATTTGCATGGCACCACCCAGCGTGGAAACCGTTCCCCCACCAGTGACATTCAGATACGCCGTCGAGGGAGCTCCATTGGCAACATACATGAGTCCGGTTTCGGTATATGCGGAACCTGAACCTTCGACGTTGAGCGTGCCGGTGCTGTTAGGCTGATAAGCAACATAGGTCTGAGACAAGCTGAAAACCGAGCCACCGTTTTTGACCGTGAGCGTTCCTTTGCCACTGTTGCCGATGTAATACTGTGAATTTGAATCTGTTGTCGTAATGGTTCCGTTATCTACTACGACACTTCCGACATCAGTGGCCGTATTGCCAAGAGTCATGCCTTTAAGCGTCATTTTTCCCGTATTGGCGACATTGACTGTTCCCGTGCCACCGCCCCCCGAGCCAACGAAAAGACTGCCTTGGAACGGGGATATCGCACCCAGCGTAACGTCTGCGCCGGTAGAAACGTTATATGTCCCAGTGCTGTTGGGGTTATAACCGCCCACCCAAACCAACGCCCAATTCGTTACGCCAGCAGATTCCGTCCAAGGTGAGTAAGTGGGTGACTCGACGCACAGGTAAGCGGCTTCTGGACGACAACCCTCCGCCTGCCCCATGCCAGGCACCAACATCGCCCCGCTTGCCAACGCCGCCGCCAAAATATAACTCCATTTTTTTACCACACTGCTCATGATTCCTCCCGAGAATTTGTTTACTGCACTGAGCAAAACGATCATATGACGATAACAGAGTGAGGATAGATTGTATAGATTTTCCAGTTTTTTTGCGGATAAAATACGCAATGCTGTAGCAAACTAAAACACCCCGATTAAAGTTCACATTGCAGAAACAAATGATTCGGACTGGGGTGCATTTCGAGTGCAAAAAAGTCCCCGCACTGTTAATTGGTTGGTGTACGTGAAAGCAGAAATCAAAGCGTTCTTTCCCGGATTCCGGCTTTCGCCGGAATGACGACTTTTTGATAACGGACTCCTGATACCTTTTGAGACAGGCGCTGATTAACACATGCAACTCGAACGTCTTTTGCAATCTCAAGGCTTCGGCAGCCGCAAGGTTTGTCGCCAACGCATTGAAGCCGGTGATGTGCGCGTCAACGGCGCGGCATGCCGCGATCCGCAGGCCGACTTCGACACCGCTGCTCTAACGTTCGAAATCGACGGCGACGTCTGGGCTTATGCCGAGCATGTTTATCTGGCGCTGCACAAGCCGGCCGGTTTTGAATGCACACATCAGCCGCAGCACCACCGCAGCGTTTACACGCTGCTGCCGCCGCCGCTGGTTCGCCGCGGCGCACAAAGTGTCGGTCGTCTCGATGCCGACACGACCGGGCTTTTGTTGTTCTCCGACGATGGCCGCTTCATTCACGCCTTGGCGTCGCCGAAACGGCGCGTCGCCAAACATTACCGCGCCGCTTTGAAACATCCGTTCGACGAAGCACTGCCGGGAAAATTGCTCGCCGGTGTCTTGTTGACCGATGAGCCAGCACCGCTGGCGGCGTTGGCGGCGCAACAACTCGATACGCGCACGCTGGCGCTCAGCATTGATCAGGGCAAATACCATCAAGTCAAGCGGATGGTCGCCGCCGCCGGCAACCGGGTTGAGGCGCTACATCGCACCGGATTCGGCGCGCTGTCTCTGGAGAACAGCTCGCTACCGCCCCTCGCTCCCGGCGACTGGTGCTATTTGGACAAAAACCATCTGGCCTTGCTCGGTTATCGCCACTGAAAACCCCCAAGCGCCCGCAGGTCAACTACAATAGCCTTTACCATTCCTTACACCGTAAAACTATGAGCATAGCCACTCCCGTCACCCGCGCGCTTTTCGATGACATCATGGTGCCCTGCTTTTCGCCAGCGCCGTTTGTTCCGGTACGCGGTAGCGGCGCGCGCGTATGGGATCAGGAAAACCGGATGTACATCGACTTCGCCGCCGGTGTTGCCGTTAATGCGCTCGGACATTGCCATCCGGCGCTGACGGCAGCGCTGGAAGCGCAGTCGCAAAAACTCTGGCACGTTTCCAACTGGATGACCAACGAACCGGCGCTGCGGCTGGCGCGCCGCCTGGTTGAGCACACCTTTGCCGAGCGCGTGTTCTTCTGCAATTCCGGCGCTGAAGCCAACGAAGCGGCGTTGAAGCTGGCGCGCCGCTACGCACACGACACCGTCGGGCCGCAAAAGACGCAGGTGATTTCGATGGCCAATTCTTTTCACGGCCGCACGTTGTTCACCGTCACGGCGGGCGGACAGTCGAAGTATTCGTCAGGCTTCGGGCCGGTGCCGGGAGATATCACGCATGTGCCTTACAACGATATCGCCGCGTTGCAGGCGGCGTTCGAAGAACATCAAGATAACGTTTGTGCCGTCATCCTCGAAACGGTTCAGGGTGAAGGCGGCGTGATTCCGGCCACCGAGGAATTCCTGCACATCGCGCGCCATCTGTGCTCGTGGCACAAGGCCGTGCTGATTCTCGATGAAATACAAACCGGCATGGGCCGTACCGGCGCGTTATTTTCGTACATGAGCAAAGGCATCACGCCGGACATTCTGACATCCGCCAAAGGGATCGGCGGCGGCTTCCCGCTTGGCGCAATGCTCACCACGAAAGAAATCGCCCGCGTGTTCACGCCCGGCATGCACGGCACCACTTATGGCGGCAACCCGCTTGCCTGCGCCGTCGGCGAAGCCGTATTCGACGCCATCAACACGCCCGGACTTCTCGAAAGCGTCAAAACCCGTTACCGTTTGTTCATGGCAGGCTTGAAAGCCGTTCAACAACGTCGGCCGTTCTGCAAGGAAATTCGCGGCGAGGGCTTGCTGCTCGGTTGCGAACTCGATGGTTCGCTGCAGGGGCGCGCGCTCGATGTCGTTGCCGCCGCGGGCAAAGCCGGTTTGCTGCTGCTCGCCGCCGGCCCCGATGTCGTGCGTCTGGTGCCGCCGCTGAACATCGCCGAAGAAGACATCCGCGAAGGTCTGGCGCGTCTCGAAACGGCGTTGTCCCAATTGTCGGCTTCATGACCGTGACCCGGCTCGTGCGCCATATGCCTCACGAGCCTTGGTCGGCCAAGTTGTGCGCGCCGTTCGCGGTGCTCGGTATTCGCAGCGACGGTTGCCACATTACCGATATCGCTTTTTTGCCGCTCAAGGAAAAAGAAGCGGCGCCGGCGGATGCCCTCAGCGAACAGGCCGTGCGCGAACTGACGCGCTATCTCGACGATCCGCAATTCGCCTTTACCGTGCCGATATTGCCGCGCGGCACCCTGTTTCAGCAACGGGTCTGGGAAGCGTTGCAAGCCATTCCCGCTAGCAGCACCCGAACCTATGGTGAGCTGGCGAAAACATTGAAGTCAGCGCCGCGCGCCGTCGGCGGCGCTTGCGGCGCCAATCCGGTCGTGCTCGTCATTCCCTGCCACCGCGTCGTCGCCCAGCGTTCGCTGGGCGGTTTCATGCACGCCGGAGACGGCGAGCCGCTGCACATCAAACGCTGGTTGCTGAAGCATGAAAATGCGCTACCCGGAGTTTGAGTAGCGTAAAAAACTTTTCACCACAGAGAACGCAAAGAGTACAAAAAGCTCCGTGCTTTTGTGCTCTTTGTGGTTAGAATCTATCTCGAAATGAGCAAGAATCCGGCATCAGGAAATCGTCATTCCGGCGAAGGCCGGAATCCAGAAAGAAGACCTGGATTCCCGCTTCCGCGAGAATGACGGAGTCTCAAAATCGGAGGCTTATAGCGTCTCAATAATTTTGAGGTGGCTCCTAATATTTATCGCAGATCGGAATGAAACCCGGCACCGTCCCTCTCAAGCCAAGCGCGGAAGACGCCGCGCTCATTGATCTTTTTTGCGATCAGGTGTGGCTGCAAGACGGCCTCGCTGCTGCTTCACTCAACGCCTACCGCACCGATTTGTCGCGTTTTTCTGTCTGGCTGACACAACGAACGTCTCACACCTTGCCGACCGCCGAGCGCACCGAGATTGAACGCTGGCTTGCCGAACAGTTTTCGTCAGTATCCAAGACCTCTTCCATCGCGCGCCGCCTTTCCACGCTGCGCCGCTTCTACCGACTGCTGAACGAACGCGGTCAAATCGCCACCGATCCAACACTGCGCATCCGCGCGCCGAAGCAAACCCGGCGTCTGCCGAAAAACATTTCCGAAGCGCAGGTAGAAGCCTTGCTCAACGCTCCCGATCTCGATACGCCACTCGGCGTTCGTGACCGCGCGATGCTGGAAACCCTGTACGCGACCGGCCTGCGTGTTTCCGAGTTGGTCGGGCTGAAGCTGATGCAGGTCGCGCTCGATATCGGCGTTGTCCGCATCATCGGCAAGGGCAACAAGGAACGGCTGGTGCCGCTTGGTGAAAATGCCGTTGACTGGTTGAAAAGCTATCTCGAAGAAACCAGGCCGCTTCTCGCCGGCAACACGCGCAACGACGGTGTTTTTCTCACCACGCGGCACACGCCGCTGACCCGTCAGGCTTTCTGGGCGTTGATCAAGCGTTACGCGCTGCGTGCCGGCATCGCGCCCGAAATGCTGTCGCCGCATGTTGTGCGCCATGCCTTCGCTACCCACTTGTTGAACCATGGCGCCGATCTGCGCGTCGTCCAACTGCTGCTCGGCCACTCCGACATCACCACCACCACCATCTACACCCACGTCGCCCGCGAACGGCTCAAGCAACTGCACGCCGAACACCATCCGCGCGGGCGTTGATATTTTCCATTCATGAACAAAGATACTTTCCCTGTTACCACCGCTATCCGCGTTTTACGCGCCCAGCACGTACCGTTCATCCCGTGCCTTTATACTTATGAAGTGCACGGCGGCACCACCGTCTCCGCCCGCGAACTCGGCGTCCCCGAGCGCAGCGTGATCAAGACGCTGGTCATGGAGGACGACGGCAAAAAGCCGTTGATCGTCCTGATGCACGGCGATTGCGAGGTCTCGACCAAATCGTTGGCGCGTTTGTTGCGCGTCAAAACCATTCAGCCGTGCGCTGCCGATGTCGCCGAAAAACACAGCGGCTATCAAATCGGCGGCACCAGTCCGTTCGGCACGCGCAAAGCGTTGCCGGTGTACATGGAGCGCAGCATCGCCGATCTGCCGACGATTTACATCAACGGCGGCAAACGCGGTTTTCTCGTTGCCATTGCGTCCGCCGACCTCATCCGCGTTTTGCGCCCAACCCTCGTTGAGGTAGCCGTCGCGCCTCTTGGTGATGACTGATAACCCTTCCCGACACAACAGTCTGCCGCCCGTTGTCTATCGCGACACGCGCGTTCTCGTTCTCGGCAGTCTGCCCGGTCGCGTTTCGCTTGCCGCGCAAGCGTATTATGCTCACCCGCGCAACCACTTCTGGCGTGTCTTCGGCCATTTGCTTGGCGAGCCCGATCTCGCCGAACGTTCCTACGCGCAGCGACTGCGCGTTTTCAAACGCTGCCGCATCGGTTTGTGGGATGTCGTCGGACAAGCGCAGCGTCAGGGCAGTCTCGATCAGAATCTCAGAGACATCACCCCCAATCCGCTCGTCGAGCAATTGCAACAGTTGCCGCAGCTCGAAGTCATCGCCTTCAACGGTCAAACCGCCGCCCGTATCGGGCAACGTCAGTTAGCCCGCTTCGCTGCCGAGCGCCCCGCCGAGAACCCCATTGCGCTGCTATCGCTGCCCTCGACCAGTCCGGCGCATACGATGCCGCCGGCAGAGAAAACAGCCGCATGGCAAATGCTCTTGCCTTACCTCGGCGTTTCGCACGAATGATGCCACTCGGCGCAGCGATGGGGTAAACTTAGCCATTGGAAATCTTCACGTTTCCCGGAATATCTCATGAAGAATTTATTCTCTGTTGCCTCTGTTGCTTTCGCCACCGCGTTGACCGTCACGATCCTGGCCGGTTGTGCCACCAAGTCCGCCGAACCCGAAAAAGCGTTGTCCTTGTCTTACGGTACCATCGCCACCGAAGCGTTGAACGGCGCCGACATTCCGCTCGAAGTCGGCCAGCAACTGCAAGTGCGTTTGCAAGGCAACCGCTCGACCGGCCACCAATGGGTACAGATTGAGCCGATGCGCGGCATGTTGCTCGACGCCAGTCCGCGCTACGAAGTCCCGTTACCGCCGGAAGGAACGGAACCGCGCCCCGGTGCCGGCGGCACGGAAATTTTTTCATTCACCGCCTCTCGCCCGGGCATGCAGGCGCTGACATTTGAATACCGGCGCTCCTGGGAAACCGGACAGGAGGCCTTGAAAAAGATCCGTTATCAGGTCATTGTCCATTAGAGCGTTTTCTGTTCGGTCGTTGTCCGTTTCTAGCGTTATGCTGTTCTGTTCCCTCCCCTTCAAGGGGAGGGCTAGGGTGGGGATGGTGCTACTTGCACGGACAGCCAGGAAACCCCATCCCCATCCCGGCCTTCCCCTTGAAGGGGAAGGAGCAAAACGTGGCGTATCCCCGCAGAAATGTCTAGAACCTATCTCAAAATCAAAAACTAACATGCATATCCTATAGAATAGG
>JAIRJZ010000022.1 GCA_031260355.1 Burkholderiales bacterium | reverse complement strand
GCCTTCGGGGCTGATGATGAATCTGCTGGGTAAATACCTCATGCCGCACGGTGTCCTCGAATTTGTGCTGGTGGGTTGCGATATCGGCAGCACCGTGAGGGTCACCACCACCTGGCCGAACCTCAAGGGCGTTACCGGCTACATGAAATATGGGCCGACGCCGTGGTTGCCGCAGACTTCCATTTGGTACGTGCCGAGCAATGTGGCAATCAGCGGCAACACCGTGAGCTACACCATCACCGATGGCAGTCTGGGCGATGACGATTTGACTGCGAACGGTGAAATCCACGATCCAGGCGGCCCGATCGTTGCATTCTCGAACACCGAGCCGATCCCGGCGCTGGGACGGATAGGGCAGGTATTACTGTTGCTGATGATGTTTGCTGCGGTTCTCGGCTATCGCCGGGCAAGGAGGCCGTGATGCTGCGCCGCTGCGCCCTGACTGTTGCACCTCTGCCGCCGTCGCTGCTGAAGACGACGGTGGCGGTGTTGCTGTCGTGTATGTCAATGCTGACCGTCGCAGCAACCGAACCTGTCTCGCTTGCGCAGACAACACAAACAGCGCCTACTGTTGTCACGGATGAAGGTTGCTTGCTGGAACCTGCTGCCGTGACGACAACTACCGCGAAAGTGCTGTCGCCACCCGTACCGGTGCCGGTTCTGGATCACAGTTGCTGGATAGGCTACGCTGAAGCAGAAAAACGCTCCCCACTGTGGGTGGACGTGCGGTCGCTGCCGGAAACGCGCGCCGCGCCGATGTCCGGCGCGCTGCAGATTCCGTTGCACCAAATCTCCACCAAAACCTTCCTCAAGGAAATGCCTGCCGTGTTGATCGGCAACGGTGCTGACGATGCCGAAATGGCGATGGTCTGCCATCAACTCAAAGAGGCCGGTTTCGCGCAGCTTCGCCTGTTGCGGCATGGCGCGCGCGCTTGGTATCGGGCAGGGCAACCGTTGCTGGGCAATGCCGAAACCATCATGGCGCTCGACACCATCGACGCCGGGTATTTCCTCCGCGGACAGGTCGCTCAAGTTTGGCGGGTGATCGGTGTCGATCTGCCGACGGAGGCTTTGGCGCAGCTTTCGGCATCGCCGTCTTCAACCTTCGTCGGTACGGCGCTTGACGCAAAAGCCCCCGATCAGACGATCGACAAAATCCGTACCCTCGTTCGGGAATGGCGACGCACCGATGCCGGAACTTCGGCACATGTGCCGACCACGATCATCGTCGCTGCCGACGAAACCGCAACGCATCAACTGCGGCAACGGTGGCGTGAACTGTCCGATGTGCCGGACAACGATGTGTTGTGGCTGACCGGAGGCTGGCGCGACTATGTGGCCTTTGTCGAACAACAGCGACGCATGGCGGCCATCGCCGCCAATCCGCCGCCGCTGCGGCATCCCTGCGGCTCGTGAGGCTGATGATGAACTATCGACAGGTGATGCCCCTCTCCCCCGACCCCTTTATCTGGCTCTGGATTCCCGCTTTCGCGGGAATGACAGGGAGGGTGGAGAGAAATGCATTTGCGCGTCTCTCTACACGAGCTCTGCACGAAAGAACCCCAACAATCCATCCCGTTTCCCGAAGCAAGGCTGACTCATGAAGACCTTTCCGACTTCCTTCGCTGCCGTTCCTGGCCTCCTGCGGGTGATTGCGCGTCACACAGCATCGTTATTGTCGCGAAGCGGAATGGCCGCCATTCTTTGCATGGGCTTGAGCGCGGGTGTGCAAGCGGCGAGCCTGACGGTAGAAGACGGTGTGACCATCAAATTCGGCAGCGGTGCGGGAATCACGGTGCACGATGCCCTACATACAGGGCAGGGGGTGACGCTGACCAGTCTTAACGATTCCACGGTCGGCGGTACTGCCGCAGTCAACTTGCCGCCAGCTACCGCCGGCGACTGGCGCGGGCTGACCGTTACCCGCAAAGTCGATCCGGCTGACCTCGTGATTGACAATATCGTGTTGCGCTATGCTGGAGGCAACGCGGCCGGAGGAAACGGCGCGGCGTTGTCGATCAAGAACCGTGCCTATCACTTCAATGCGTTAACAATCAACAACAGCGTGACCGCGCTGCGGGTCGATGGCTTCGACAGCGGCCCCAATCCCGGCTCTCCGACACTGACAGGGACAACACTGACCGCCAACCAGATCGGTATGGTGGTGGACAACAATGCGGCGCCGAGCATCACCCAATCGAACATCTACAGCAACACCAGCTACGGCGTGCTGAACAACACACCGGCGACGGTTGTCGATGCCACACAGAACTGGTGGGGGCATGCCAGCGGGCCCAAAGACCCGATCAACAACCCCAGTGGTAGCGGCAATGCCGTCAGCACCGGCGTCGATTACGGACAATTCACCGCCAATCGCGTCCTCGCCGGTTGCACAATCCTGCCGGCTAACGGCAGCTATGTGACCACGGTTCGCGAAGTGACCTTTAATCTTTACTGCCCGCTGGCCAATCAAGTCCGCTTGGGCGAAACCGCCAACATCACCAGCAGCTACGTTGCGTTGACGGCGCAACGAGCCTTTACGCTGTCTAGCACCGTTGGCGAAAAACAGGTCTATGCCCAATTCCGAGCCAGCAGCGATGGCGCTGTTACCACCGTCGCGTTGCCGCAACCGATGGTTTACAACCCCGCTCCGTTCAGCGTCACCATCACCGCGCCGCCGGCCAATGCGACCCTGACGGAAAACACCACCATCAGCGCCGTTGTCATCTCTGCGTTGTCGATTACCAAAGTCGAGTTCTTCATCGACGGCGTGTCTATCGGTACCGTCACTGCGCCGCCCTACAACAGGGTGTGGAACATCGCTTCTGCCACAGCAGGCACACACACGATCAAAGTGGTGGCGACCGACAGCGACAGCCAGACGGCAGAAGCGACACGAACGGTCACGGTTCAGAAAGGTCCCATCGATACCGAAGGCCCGGCATTGACCCCGACCTTCGCAGGCCAAGCGCTGGTCAACGGAGCGACGATCACGACCACCGGAACATTGGCACTCAGTGCGACCGACCCTTCCGGCGTCAAGCGGCTGGAAATGAAACTGGATGGCGTGAGCCTCGCGCAGACTCAGCCGGCAGGTAGCCCGACCACGGCCTCCTACAGCACGCCGGTGACTTTTGACGGCATTGCCAACGGTGCTCACACCCTGAGCTTCATCGGCGAGGACACCCTCGGCAACCTCACCACATTGGACATCGGCTTCACGCTGACACTCAGCGCGCCACCGGCTCCGACCATCACCAGTCCGGCCAGTGGCGCGAACGTCAGCCAGCCCAATGTCGCCGTCAGCGGTCAGGCCGCCATCGGCAGCCAGGTGCAGCTCTATCTCAACGGTGCGGCAACCGGCGGTCTCATCAACGCCGACAGCAGCGGACGCTTTAGCGGCAGCGTCGTCCTCCCCGGCGAAGGCAGCCATACCCTGCAAGCCGATGCGCGCAACAGCCGCGGCACCAGCGCCAGAAGCGCAGCGGTCAACGTCACCTACACGATGGCGGCGCCGACTGTCAGTTTCGTCAGTCCGGCGGCCAACATCGTATTGAGTGCGTCCGTCGAAATCGCCGTTCTGACCACCGATCCGG
Organism: Burkholderiales bacterium; assembly: GCA_031260355.1. Taxonomy (GTDB): domain Bacteria; phylum Pseudomonadota; class Gammaproteobacteria; order Burkholderiales; family Casimicrobiaceae; genus UBA931. The sequence goes on along the minus strand of JAIRJZ010000022.1, from coordinate 21,642 downwards.
GCGGCACCATCCAGTCCATCGTCTTGTCCGCCAATGGCACAACGCTTACCACGCTGACCAGCGGGGAGACCTCCTTCCTGTGGGACATCGCCGACGTGGCCGACGGCGCTTACACGTTGAAAGCGGTGGCGACGAGCAGCAGCGGCAAGACGGCCGAAGCCACGCGCAACGTCACCGTCAAACACATCATTCCCGAAGTGCTGACCCCGTACACCGGCGAAGTGCTGCAAGCGCTTCCGGCGGTATCCTATGGCTGGGATGCCGTTACCATCAGCGGTCGCGCCAAGGATCGCGCTACCAACGAATCTGTTGCCAACATCGCGCTGCGTCTGGTGCTGCAAGTCGGCAGCTTCCAGCGCAAGATCAATGTCGTGACCGACGAGGCGGGCAACTTCACCTTCCGTTTCGATCCGCAGGCAACCGACGCCGGAACCTACCAACTGGCGGCACTGCATCCGGACGAAACCAAGTTCGTCGAGCAAGCGCGGTTCACCATCAACCGCCTCTCTACCAACATCAGCACCTATAGCCTGAACGCCGCGCGCACCATTGCTTACAACATCCCGATCAGCGTGGCTGCCAGCGCCGGAACCGGCAGCCACGGCGTGCGCTGGGAAGCCCGCGCCGAAGACCAGCCCTCCGGCAGTGTGCCGCCCGGCATCAGCATCAACGGCGGCAGCGGCGTCGATGTGCCCGCCAGCCGCAGCGTTCCCGTCAACATTGCCTTCAACGGCAATACCCCGCTAGAAACCGGCACCATCATCTTCACCCTGGTAGCAAGCGATACCGGCAACGTTGCGCGCGCCAAACTGACCCTCAACTGGCGGCTTTCTGATCCGCAGCCGGCGCTGGCACCCAGCCCCACCTACATCCAGACCGGCACCCAGCAGAACATCCCTGTTTCTGCGACTGTGACCCTGACCAACAAAGGGCTGGCAGCGGCACACAATGTCCGCGTCCAACTGCAAACCAGCGCCGGCGGCCTCAACCTGCCTGACTGGATCAGCCTCGGCAGCAGCGAAAATCTCGGCACCCTCGAAGTCGGTGACAAGCAAATCCTGCAAGTCAACGTTGCTCCCGGTACGGCCGTTAGCGATGGCTTCTACTACTTCCGTATCTGGGTGTCCGCTGACAACGCCGCAGGTGGGCAAATCCCGATCACCGTTGCCGTTTCGCAGGCAGGCGAGGCCGGTGTCCGCTTTGAAGTCAGCGATCTTTACACCAACACCCTCGACGATAAAGGCCAGGTGATTCTCGGCGTCAATAATGCCTTAATCACCGTCCAGAACGAAGTCGTTACCAACATCCAGAGGAGCGTTCGCAGCAACGCCCAGGGTATTGCCGAGATTCAAGGTTTGCCGCCGGGCACCTACCGCTACAATGCAAGCGCGACCAACCGGATAAGCACCTCCGGTCGCTTCCAGATGCTGGCCGGCATTACCATCCCGCAGCCCGTCTTCCTGGACTACCAGCCGATCAATGTCGAATTCAGGGTCAACGAAACGACCATTCGTGACGTTTACGAAATCACCATCAACGCGACCTACCAGACCCAGGTGCCGGCGCCGGTCGTCGTTCTGACCCCGACGGCGATCAACCTGCCCAGCATGCAAGTCGGCGAAGAGATCACCGGTGAACTGACCCTATCCAACAATGGGCTGGTGCGGGCGGACAACCTCGTCTTCACCCCGCCGAAGAGCGACGAATACTACCACTACGAATTCAAGACCGACAGCATCCCCTCGCAACTCGAAGCGAAGACGAGAATCACCATCCCGTACAAGGTCACGGCGAAGCAAGCTGCTATGGGGAAAGCAGCCATTGCCGAAGGCAGCCGCGTGATGCTCAAAGCCCAGGCCGACGGCAGCATCGAGAAACAAACCATGGAGCAGAAATCCGGAACTTGCCACAGCTACAGCGCAGGCGCCAGCGCCAAATGCGAGTACGAATGCGCCAACGGCCAATGGAGCAAGAGTTGCGGCAGCAGCAGCGGCTTTTATAGAACCATCGGAAGCAACTGTGGCAGCGGAGGAGGAAGTTCCGGCGGTGGCGGTGGTGGCGGAGGAGGCTGGGGTGGTGGTGGAGGTGGTTACACCCCCGGCCCGGTGCCGATGACCCCCAAGTGCGACCCGGAATGCGAAAAGGGCGAATGCTGCTAGGACAGTTCATGTGTACGCAAATGTTTCCGCGCACATTTCTTTGCGCTCCTCCTCCGAAAACGGGAGAGAGGCGAACAAAGAAGTCCCCTCTCCCGCTTGCGGGAGAGGGGTAGGGGAGAGGGTGGTGTTTATGAGTAGTGGAAACAAAATTTTCTAAAAGGACAGGCGAAGTCATGCAAAAGAGTGCAGAGAAGCAAGAGGCAACATTTCCCTCTCCCACCCCTTTGGGGCACCCTCTCCCGCAAGCGGGAGAGGGGAAGGGTGGTGCGCGTAAACGCATCGCAGGGACGGAAATCTCCGTTCTCGCTGGGGGCAGGCTCTGTTACCCGCGCTCCGTCATTCTCGCGAAAGCGGGAATCCAGCGCTTTTTCGTACTCCTGTCCCCCCTCTCCCCTTGTGGAAGAGGGGATGGGGAGAGGGGGAGAGAAACTTCTGAGCGCAACACCTCTCATCCTTACGCCACCGCCGCTCTTGCCAAGAGCGCCGTCCCCGCGAAGAGCCATCTATCCCCTCGCCCGCTGGCGGGAGAGGGGTGGGGGAGAGGGTGGTCAAACCTGCGGCGGAACATCAGCACAATTTGCCGCCCATCCAAGAGCGTCATTCCAGCGAAAGCGGGAATCCAGCAGCGCCTTTCCGTATTCTTGTTTCCCCTCGCCCCTTGCGGGAGAGGGCTAGGGGAGAGGGGTTCTCGTTTCAATCACTACGCCTTGCTCACCGTCCTCGCCATCACCCTCGGCCTTTCTACCGCCCACGCCTACCCCTCGTACAACATCGCGTTGCCGAATGGCGAATACATCGAAACCACCGAAGACCTCAAAGTCAAAGCGATCGGCGGATATATCACCGCGAAGCGTGTCTGGACCAACAGCCGCTGGTACCTGAACCCCGAATGGTCTGATCTCAAATTCACCTACGACCCGCTGGACGGCAGCGTCAAAGCCATAGATAGAGGCGGCGCCATCTACGAAAGAAGCGGTGACATCTGGAGCCTGGAAAAGAACTACCACATCAGAAAAGATGCTTCCGGCTACCGCTGGGGCAAACAAGACGGTGCCTGGGCGACCTACGACAGCCAAGGGCGGATCACCGGCACCGGCGACCGCAACACCCTGCACGCCGCCATCGAATACAACGGCCAGGGGCAGAGAAGCCAGGCCAAAGACGCCAAAGGCAACCTAGCGCTCGCCTTCACCTACAACGCCCAGGGACTGCTCGAAACCGTCGCCGACCGCACCGGCAGACACGTCACCTACAGCTACACCAACAACCGACTGACCAAAGTCACCGACGTCATGGGCAACGACTGGACCTACACCTACGACAGCCAAGGCCAAATCCAGACCCGAACCGACCCCGAGGGCAACGAAATCAAACTCTTCTACGTTGACAACAACCCGGCGGGCGACTGGAACGGCACCGGCTTCAAAGCCACCGTCCCAAGCCAGCCCAACACCACTGGGGTGGTCAGCACCGCCCGAATCATCCGCGACGTCAAAACCGCCAAAGTCGGAAGCTACACCGACGCTGAAAACAACGTTACCGTTTACCAATACCAATACAACCGCACCAGCCGGCAATACACCGTCACCAGGATCAGCCCCGAAGGAGTCAGAACCACCAACGTTTACGACCGAAACGGCAGAAATCTCCAAAGCCAAACCGGCAACCTGACCCACCGTAGCGTCATCAGAGAAAGCGACACCGTCGAAGCCGTTACTGATGCCAGAGGCCTCGTCACGAGAATCACCTACGACGGCAACCGCAACATCCTGAGAACCGTTTACCCGGACGGAAGCAGCACCAGCACCACCTACAACCCGTACAACCAAATCCTCACCCAAACGGACGAACTGGGAACCGTCACCCAATACGACTACGACCAGAAAGGCAACCTCACCAAACTCACCGAGGCGAGGGGGTATCCCGAACAGAGAATCACCGAACACCAGTACGACAGCTACGGCCAGAGAACCAGAACCACCCTGAAGGGTGACACAACCGCAGACGATATCGTGACGCAATGGAAGTACGACGATTACGGCAACGTGACCGAAGAAACCAATGCCGAGAACCACACTACGAAGTACACCTATGATGTGATGGGGAAAATCGTTACCATCACCGACCCCAGAGGAGCGATCACCGAATATGAAAACAACAAAGCGGGCTACCTCGTCAAGCAGACCGAGGCAAAGGGAACGCCGGAACAACGCACCCTGACAGTCGCTTACGGCAAAAACGGAAACCGTACATCTGTGACGGACGCGCGAGGAAACACCGCAACATATATCTACGACAAAGAAAACAGATTGATTAAAACCGTTGATGCCGCATCCGGCGTCTCCGAAGTCAAATACAGCACCGGAGGCCGGATCATCCAAAAAATCAATGCGGACGGCGGTACCGAATTCTGGGGCTACGACAGTGACGGACGCTTCACGCTTATCACAGACACCGCCGGTAATGTTACCGAAACCGTTTACGGCACAGCCGGAAGCGGACTGGAAGGTCTGGTCGTTGCAAGGCAATACGCCACCTACAAAGAAGAATACCGTTACAACGTCAGAAACCTGCAAGTGCAGACCATCCAGAACCTGGACGCGAACCAGAAACACACCACCCAAACCGAATACGACGCCGTAGGCAACGCCGTCAAACGGGCGAACGCTCTGAACCAGACGAGCCAATACAGCTACGACGCGCTAAGCCAACAGACGATGGAAACCGATTATTCGGGAAGCGCCACCCATTATCAGTACGACCGCTTTGGCCGCCTGACCGCCATCACTGACGCCAAGGGCAGCGCGACACGGTACGAATACAACAAGCGGGGGCAGAAAACCAAAGAAATCCGGCCAATGGGCGAAACGACGACTTACGCCTACGACGCCAATGGCAACCTGATCGAATACAAGAGCGCCAGTGGCAGAAAGCGTATTTACACCTACAACGCCCTGAACCAGAAAACCAAGGAAGAACACTATCTTCCGAATCAGACAACGCCGAGCCGCGTTATTGCCTACACCTACAACGCCAACGGTCTCCTGACCGGGTACGACGATAGAGAAAACAGTCAGAAAATCTCCAGTGCGGCCTACGAATACGACGCTGCCAACCGCAGAATCAGTCAGACCATCGACTATGGCTCCTTCAGCAAAACCCATACCTTTGCTTACACCGCAACCGGCAAACTGCTCGAACGCACCGACCCCGACAACGTGAAAGAACAATACGCCTGGAACGACAAGGGGCAACTCAAGCAAATCACCCTGAACGGAACCCACACCATCGAGCTAAGCGATTACAAATGGTACGAGCCGCAAACCGTCGTTTGGCCTAACGAAATCAGGCAAACCGATAACTACGACGCCCTGATGAATATCCAGAGTCGGCAAGTCAAAAAAGGGGAAGAACCCCGTCTTGACCGCCAATACATCTACAACGCTATCAGCGGCATCACCAAAATTGCTAAAGAAGGACAGGACACGGCTTACGGCTACGATGCCGCAGGTCGCTTAACCAGCGTTGCCGTTCCCGAAGGCAGCCCCGTACCCAGCGAGAGCTACACTTACGATAGCGTCCATAACCGATTGACCGATGCTGAAGGGCAAAGCTACGTTTACAACCAGAATCACCAGCTTACCTTCATCCTCAAGAAAGAAGACGAACAAACCGTTCCGGTCAAAAGCTATACCTACAACGAAGACGGACACCTGATTCAGGAAGAAGATCAGGCAAACAAACGGGAATACGTTTACGACGCGAACGAACGGCTGATCGAAGTCAAAGACAACGGGACAACGATTGCCAAATACCGATACGACCCTTTTGGCAGAAGAGTCAAAAAGGAGGCAGGTCAAACCACCTGGTACGGCTACACCGACGTAGGATTAGCAGCGGAATACACCGAAACCGGAGGCCAAATAGTCTCATACGGCTACTGGCCGGACAAAGGCTGGCAAACCAACCCACTCTACAAGCGGGAAGGCACAAACTATTACTATTACCACAACGACCATCTCGGAACCCCGCAACGGTTGACCAACCAGCAGGGCGAAACAAGCTGGGCGGGGGCTTATGAAGCGTTCGGAAAAGTGAAAGAGACCAAGACCGAAACAAACAACCCGCATCGCTTCCCGGGACAGTATCAGGACGACGAAACGAACCTTTATCAGAACTACCATCGGGACTACAACCCAACTCTGGGAAGGTATATCGAGAGCGATCCGGTGGGACAAGATGCAGGAATCAACACCTACACTTATACGAAATCACGACCTGTCGTATTCTCGGATGCGATGGGGCTTGCCGAGGAGTGTTGTGATTGTGACATGTCGAACTGCTGTAATTCTGAAGGGGCGAAAAAATGGTGGGACACGGGGAAGTACGGAGGGCTCGTGATGTGTTGCTGTGGAAAAAAGGTCCCATGCAATTACCCGCCTTGTCAGAACGGGGGAGGTGGTGGTGCTTTCTCATATATATGTGCTTGTATAATAGCGCATGAAAGAGTACATGCTAATGATTCAAGGCTTGAAGAGTGTAAAGGGTGTGCTTCATATGCTCTTCCTGGATTTGGAGATGAAGGTTCTAGGAGGTCGGGAGAATGTAGCGCTCACAAAGCTGAAATTGAGTGTCTGGAAAGGAATTGCAAAGGGGAGCAGCGCTGTAAAGAAAGGGTAGCCCAGTTAAGGGAAAATGCAAGAGGTTCATATGGATGCGATCTATAGATGAAAACATGCCCTAGCGCTTTTCTACTTATTCTACTCTTTGCAATAGTTGGAGCATCCAGCGGAGGCGATAAGGTCTCTTGCAGCGATCCTGCTCTGTCCAGAGAGCAATTGATAGACATTTATACAAAGCAGATTAGCTACAGAAGAGATGAAGATGTCGAAAAGCTAAAAAAGGGGACTTTTATTATCAGAGAAGAGCGTTGCGCTTATGTCGTTACACGTGATGAACTACTAAAGTCACGGGAACGAGGGTCTGTGAAAATAAATAGAAAAGGAGGCACGGTCTTTGTGTACTTTGCAAGGCACGGCTTTGGGGGAGGAGAAGATCAAGCATGCAAGGACCCCCCTCTTTCCGGAGAGCATCTGATAGATATCTATGTAAAGGCAATTCATAAGAGGAGTGGCGCTTCTATTGAAAAAATTAAGGAAGGAGATGTTTATACTATATGGGAGGATCGGGAAGATGGATGTGTTTATGTCATGGGCAGCCATAATTCTCAGGTGGTAGGAAATGGGCCGCTTGTAAAGATAAGCAGAAGGGGAAAGGTGATTTTATTTGAACTTATGTCTTGAGCTTGAGCTGTCCCGCTGGCAGAGTCGTGTATGAACATGATGCCAATGGGCAATTGGCGGGATATATTCAATCAGGAGACACAAAAAGCAAAGCGGTTAAGGGCTTTTATTACAAAGATGTCTGTGGTGAAAAAGCCTTTCTCTCTATTGCCGGATGAAAGCATCTCTTATAAAATGAAAACGTTGATGTCAAAAACCTCTGGAGGTCATCATGGCAACAGTTACTGTAAGGAACCTACCTGATGAGGTTCATCGAGCGCTTCGCGTGCGTGCGGCTCACCATGGTCGCAGTACAGAGGCAGAAATTCGAGACATTCTCGAGGCCACTGCTCGACCGCCTGAGCGTCTGCGCATCGGCACGGCCTTGGCCAAGCTTAGCCAACGTGTTGGTCTCACCGATGAGGATTGGAGCGCAGTTCAGCAAATGCGCGACCGCACGCCTATCAAACCAATGAGTTTTGAAGAATGATTGTTCTTGATACCAATGTTCTTTCAGAAGTGGCGAAGCCGGGGCTAGCTGCCGCACCTGTAAAGGCATGGATTGATGCGCAAGTGGCGGAAACTCTATACCTGACCAGTGTCACGGTGGCCGAGGTGTTGTTTGGTCTGCGCACCATGCCGGCAGGCAAACGCCGGGAAGCGCTGGCACAGACAATGGACGGCATCATAGAGGTGTTTGCGGATCGTATCCTTGCTTTCGATACCAACGCCGCCCGACACTATGCTGACCTAGCAGCTATGGCTCAAGCTGCTGGCAAGGGTTTCCCTGCGCCGGACTCCTACATCGCCGCCATTGCCTTCGCGTATGGTTTTACTGTTGCTACACGCGACGTAGCGCCGTTCAAGGCTGCTGGATTGACGGTCATCAACCCGTGGGAAGCAGGGCAGTGACTGTTCCGTTGTGCCCAAATGGCCCCTAGTGACACGACTGCTTGCTATACCCCCAAATGTACGGTTTCAGAGTGGTTTTGTTGTCATTTTTTCCTTTACAGCAAATAATCTACTATTATTTACTATCAAATAATCTACAAAAGAAAGATGTTGATCAGCGGGAAAATAGTATGTATTATGGCAATATGTAATACATACGTAATTTAAGGGTGTTATGGCCAGAGCTGGAATATACAAATCCGAAGTCATCAAAGCGCGAAACAACTTGCTGGCGACAGGGCGATACCCCTCGATCGATGCCATCCGTAGCGAGTTAGGCAATACTGGCTCAAAGGGCACGATCCACCGCTTCGTAAAGGAAATAGAGGAGGAGGGTGGGGGTACTGGTGCCAAGATTGCAGTTAGCGAAGCCATTCAAGATCTGACAACAAGGCTCGCTGAACGTCTACATCAGGAATCCGACCAGCGCATAGTGGAGCTGGTGGAGAAGCACAAAGCGGAAATCTCTGCGTTAAACGACATTATTGATGCGTTACGTAATGAAGTCGACTCATTCCGTAGCCAGTCGGAGCGCTTGGTCATGGAGATGACCACAGAAAAAGCTTCCCATGCTAAAACCATGAACGAGCTTCAGGAAGAAAGAATTGTTCAGGCACAAACGGCGCAGCGCATCCAGGATATGGAGCAGCAGCAGGCGAGGGAAGAAGCGCATCGTGTGTCACTGGAAGAAAAGCACCTGCATGCCAGAGAGGCGCTGGAGCATTTCCGTGTTGCGGCAAAGGAGCAACGGGAGCAGGATCAGCGACAGTTCGAGCAACAGATTCAGTTTTTGCAAACTGAGTTGCGTGCGGCTAAGGAAACGGCAACTGTGAAGCGGCAGGAACTCATCCGTAGCCACGAGGACAATGTTCGGCTATCCAGCGAGTTGGCCCATTTTCGTAGCGAGCTTCACCGCCTCGAAACCGAGGCGCGGCCGCTACGCGCTGCCCGGGAACAACTAGCCGTCTCCGAACTGAAGAGACAACAAGTAGAAGAGCAGTTGTTACATACTGGGGTGCGAGTTGACGAATTGCTTATCGAGATTCAGGGCTATGAGAAAAAACTGCAAGAGGCAACCCAAACAACATTCCGTTTGGAGGCTGAGTTGACCGCAATGAAGGCTGTATCTGTAAGCCAGGAACAAGTTTTGCAGAAGCTCATCGCCAACCATTCACCGCCGGCAAAAGGAAGCGAACAAAAGAGTGGCGTTTCCGAGAATCAAGGATCGCTTTTGTCCTCCGATAATCCCTGTTGATTCATAGAGTTATGTCAATTCCTGCTGTTATTTACATGAATCCCTGCCGACCCTCAACTCCCGCTGAACGGCAGGGGATGGCCAGAGGGCGACGAACAGGCGTTTGTTATCCAAATTGAGGGGCGGTTGCGAGTTTTGCGAAAATTCGCGCCCTTGGCGCGGATATTAAATTTGACATAATATAAATTATACGCAATGGTTCGTGCAGGTCAGACGCAGGATAAAAGAGAGATTACGTCAAATTCTAACCGCCTTCGGGCGGTTTTTTTTGGTCTACTCAAGAGAACTGGTCAAAGGCCAAGTTCGCTGTGCGAACCAAGACGCACAAGCTACAACGTATCATTGTCTGGCTTCCGATAGATCAACACCAGATCAGGTTTTATATGGCAGTCGCGGTGATCTTTCCAGTCGCCGGTGAGTGGATGGTCGCAGTGCCGCGGCTCCAACGGAAGATCAGCCAGTAGCGCAGTCAAGACGGTATGCAAATCGACATCAAGCGTAGCGCGATGCCGCCCCTTCTTCTCGCGCTTGTAGTCTCGTTTGAACTGACCAAAACGCTCAATCATCCGCATTGAGATCGGCCATCAAGTCATCTATGGTTGCGAACTTCTCGCCCTTTCCTTCGCGCGCCTCGCGCATGGCCGCAATGGTGGTTTCGTTCGGAATCAACGGCTCGAACGGTAAAGCCTTCTCGTGCGCAACGCGCGTGAGCATGATGCGAAAGGCATCGGATACGGTAAGACCCATCGTAGCCAGCACGGTCGATGCTTCTTCCTTGATGTGCCCGTCGATACGGGCGCGGACAACAGCGTTTGTAGTCATAGGGCAACCTCCATTTATGAGCCACATTGTAGCCCATGCGATAACACATGGCAAGCCCGCCTGTCTATCTGGATTGAGGAGCGTATTTATCTATGGTTTGTTGCGACTTGTCCGTATCATCGAAGCTCAAGTTGTCCCGCTCTTTATCAAAAGCGGCCTTTTCTTTTTGCCATCGTTCAATTTTCCCAAGGTCTGGCTGTTCTTTCTGCCTCTCTTGATAAATCCAAGCCGATCTGGCGGCCACCATCACCGACAACGCAAACTGCGCCGACTCAAAGACAACCAATTTTTGTGTAGTGTTCATCAAGATTTCATCTGATGCTGGGATTGTTGCCAAAGAACGCGACAACCGGAGGTCATTACTGTGAGCATGCGCGAAATCGACCGCTTGAAGACGATTAAAGCCATTGCAGACGGCAACCTTCGCCCCGGCCTGGCTGCTGAACGTTTGGGGCTGACGAACCGCCCAATCCGGCGTCTTGACATTAACCAGACGCATCCGCTTTCAAATAGCGCCGCAATACCCCCTTCCCGGCAGACGGTTTTTGCTCGAAACGGAGGCGATGGACGTCGTCCACGACGGTAAACTCTGGCGTCGAAAAGGCGCGGAACAAGGCCTCCAGCATCTGTCGGCGGATGGCTTCGAGTTGCGCATGGGTACCGCAAACGCTGCTGGTGTAAAACCGCTCGTCGGCGGTTTGGGCTGTGGCAAACGACGGCTGCTCGTCGTCGCAAGGCGCTCCGCTACGGCGGAAAACCCAAGGGTCGTTGTTGACGACAACGAATGTGATATCCGATTTGAATTGCTGGCGCTTGGTCTGATTTTCCTCGCTGTCCCACTCGACGGGCCCGGTGTACCTCTGAAGCCAGTCGCTGGCGGAAACCAGTTGCGCCGGTGCCAGCAGTTCGAATGAGAAACCGTTGGGCAAACTCACCCGCCAGGGGCCACTGCGCTGCATGGTTTCCCTATAGACGGCGGGAAGCGGCATTCCCAGGCGTTTCTCGGCGGCAGCGAGTTCTTCGTCGCCGACCGGCCCGGGCATTTGCCAGCTTATCCGGTTAGCCGGCAGAAAATCCGGATCAGCGCGGCTGACATCGCGCATGACACTCTGCCAAGCCGCCAGAAAACCGCCGACGGCTGTCGGGCGGTTCATGATTTCCGCCAGATAATCTTGCGTCAGTAAAACCCCCTGTCCTTCCACCTTGACCCGCTTGCCCGGCTTTATCCGGGCATGGCCGCGCAGCATGTATTTCTGCGGTTTGTGCACCTCCGGCAAAGCTATTTCGGCGGAAGAATAGAGATAATCGACACGGATTTCCCCCGCCGGTTTTTCGGCGAGTCCCAGGGAAATTTGCACGACCTCTTCAATCTGATCCGCCCCAAGTGTTTGCGTCAACAGCGGCCCTGCTGGCGTTTCTTGTGCCATGACGTTGGCGGCCATCAGCAGCAGTCCCGCGATCATCGCAGGAATGGTTTTTTGCTTATGGCGGCGAGAAGTTTTCATGGCAGTCTATAAAAATATTTCATTTAATAACAATGCGATAGGCGTTTAATCTAATCTGTTTTCGAGAATTACCTTCCTGCCAAAAGGGACAGGGCTTCTTCAATGCGGGAGACGCCGATGATCTCGATGCCGTCTGCCGGTCGTTTGGGTTTGTTGAGATCGGGAACCAAAATTTTCTTGAATCCCAGTTTCGCGGCTTCACGGATTCGCTCTTGTCCGCGCTGCACCGGGCGGATTTCCCCGGCCAGCCCAACCTCACCAAACACTGTCAGTTTGCTCTCTAATGCCTTGTTTTTATAGGAGGAATAAACCGCCATCAAGACCGCCAAATCGGCAGCCGGTTCGTCGATCCGAACGCCGCCGACGACATTGATGAAAACGTCAAAACTGCCGATCTGGGTTCCGCCGTGCCGATGTAGCACCGCCAGCAACAGCGCCAGCCGCTGCGGGTCAACGCCCACCGCCAGCCGCCGCGGCATCATGCCAGCCGTTACCGGATCGACCAGCGCCTGGATTTCCACCAGCAGCGGTCGTGATCCTTCTACTGTCGCCATCACCGCCGTCCCCGGCACCGGCTGGGCGTGGCGCGACAAAAACAGCGCCGACGGGTTGGCGACCCCTTTGAGGCCGTGCTCGGTCATCCCGAACACCCCCAGCTCATTGGCGGCGCCGAAACGGTTTTTCATCGCCCGGATCAGCCGGTAACTCGAATGCGCATCGCCCTCGAAATACAGCACGGCATCAACGATATGCTCCAGAACCCGCGGTCCGGCAATCGCGCCCTCTTTCGTCACATGGCCGATCAACACCAGCACCATCCCGCGCTCTTTGGCGAACCGGGTAAAACGCGCCGCGCATTCGCGCACCTGCGCCACACTGCCCGGCGCCGAACTCAGGGTTTCCGTGTACATGGTCTGGATCGAGTCGATCACCACCACTTCTGGCCGCGTTTTCTCCAGCGCGGCCAAGATCGCTTCCAGTTGAACCTCGGCCAGAAGTTCCACCGGGGCGTTGATCAGCCCCAGCCGATGCGCCCGCAGCGCCACCTGCTCGACTGATTCCTCGCCGGACACATACAAAGTCCGCCGCGCTGCGCCCAGCGCCGCCGTTGCCTGTAACAACAAGGTTGATTTGCCGATCCCCGGATCGCCGCCGAGCAGCACCACCTCGCCCGGGACGAAGCCGCCGCCGAGCACCCGGTCGAACTCGGTGATGCCGGTCGCAATTCGGGGCACATCGCCCGCCTCGACCGAACTCAATGCCCGTATCTCCGAACGCGAACCGGCCAGACTGCGGCGCGACGGCGGCACGGCCACCGTCTCCAGCAGCGTGTTCCAGGCATTGCAATGTGGACATTGCCCTTGCCATTTCGGCAACTGGCCACCGCATTCGCTGCACTGGAAAAGGGTCTTGGACTTTGCCATGGGCGCGGTCAGAGAGAAAGCGATGATGTCATGGTATATGACAGATCAGGCTACCGCAATGCCCGCTCCACCTCTGCCGCCCCAAAACCTGGATTTACCGTGTTCCTCCTCCGGAGATCAACCCAGCGGCGGAATGCGCAACGTCTGTCCCGGGTAAATCTTGTCGGGATGGGTCAACATCGGGCGGTTGGCCTCGAAAATCCGGTTGTACTCTTTGCCCTTGCCTTTGCCGTAGCACTTTTCCGCAATCGCCCACAGCGTGTCGCCTTTGACCACGGTGTGCCACTGCGCTTCCGGCGCCGCCTGCTTGACCGTCATCAGGTCGTCCACTTTTTCGATGCCCTGCGTGTTACCGCAGCACAGCACAACTTTCTCGCGGGTTTCCTGATCGGCGGCTTCGCCCGAAACCTTGACGGTGCCTTGCGCCGTATCGACGACAACGCTGAGATTGCTCACCTGCAAACCCATTTTGTTGATGTAATCGACGATGCCCTTCGCCGCTTCGAGATCGGCTTGGCGGGCTGCCTGAGCGTCCACAGCAACCGGTGCCTGCGCCTGCGCTTTTTTGACGCCCAACAATTTCTCGCCCGCTTCCTTGATAAAACTGAAAAGTCCCATGACGTTCTCCTTTTATAAATAACCAACGTTTTCCGTTTAGAAAATTCTGAATGCCAGAGATACGGTACCGCATCCAGCCTTCGCGAAGAAAAGAAGCCCATAAATTTTACCTTGTTGTCACGATTTTGAATAAAAAGACAACAAGTGTTTCAGTCTGTGCGCGGTTCGTTTGCCCTTTTCTGCCGGTTCAAGGTTTTTTCTCGAGCGCCGTCCAGGCTTTCTCGACGCGCTGGAACGACACCGGCACCGGTGTTTTCAGTTCCTGCGCGAACAGCGACACCCGCAACTCTTCCAGCAGCCAACGGTACGCTTCGAGTTGCGGATGGCGGATGTGTTCTTTCCTGTCGCGTGCCAATCGCTCTTGGTACTGCTGCCAGTAGGATTGCACTTGCGCGCCGTGTTTTTGGTCCCGCGCCACCCGGTCTGGGTATTTGGCGAGCCGACGATCCACCGCTTTGAGGTAACGCGGCAAATGTGTCAATTGCGGCCAGGGTGTTGCCGAAAAAAAACCGGGATACAGCAGCGCGTCGCGCTGTGCCTTCAGTTCCTGAACCAACCGCGAGAGTGTGCCGGACGCGCTGTTCATTCGCGTCGTCAATTGCTGATGTTCGGCGGCAATTTCGCCCAACAAACGAAAGGCGCTTTCCGCCACGGCGGCGAAACGGGTACGGGCGCGTTTGACTTGTTCGTTGAAAGTCTTTTCGTTGCGCGGCAACGGGTCGTCTCCGATGAACGCGCGGTCGCAAACCGCATCGAGAATGTCGGCCAGCAAGCGATCGGTGGGAATCAGCGGCTTCAACTGCAACGCCGGTTGCTGGAATCCGGGCGGCTGTTTTTCCCAGCGGGTCAACAAGTCTTTGAGCGCGAGACGAATCAGCCGCACGATGCCGGCACGGGTATCCAGCAATGCCGCTTCCGCCGTATCGCGCAACAGCAGCGCCACCGAATCGCCTTCATCGACCAGCGCCGGGTACGCCACCAACTTCTGCCCCTGACGGGTGAGCGCCAGCGTTTCCGGCAGTTCGCCGAAATCCCAGCGCACCAGGCCGTGCTTTTCGAGCGACGGCCCTTCGCTGGCGTCGGCACGCAGGCTGACTTGTGCCATTTCCTTGAGTTCCTTTCGCAACCGCGAAAGATCGCGCGACTGCGCCAACAAGTTACCGTCGGCGTCGATCACATCGTGCGAAACCCGAAGATGCAGCGGCAAATCGTCGTTCTTCCAGCCGCTTGTATCCAGTGTGCCGCCGTAATTTTTCTCAAACCACGCGCACAACGCTTCCGGTAAAGAGCGCTCGCCGAACGGCATCGCCTCCAGAAATGCCGTGACCGTCTCCGGCAGCGGCACCAGCCGGTTGCGCTGCGCTTTCGGCAGCGCCTTGAAGTACCAGGTGATCTTGTCGCGCACCATGCCGGGAACCAGCCAGGACAATCGCGCCGTATCGAGCTGATTGAGCAGCGTCAACGGCACCGTCAGCGTCAGCCCATCGAGAGGATGCTCCGGCTCGAAGCGGTATTTGAGCGGCAGCGCATTGCCCTGGACATCGAGCGTCTCTGGGAACAAGTCTTCCGTGACCCAGCGCGCCGCGTGCCGCATCAGCAATTCGCGCGTCAGAAACAAGCCTTGCGGCTCGCGGCGTTCGTTTTCGTCGCGCCAACGCTCGAAACTTGCCAGCGAATTGACCTCTCCTGGAACGCGTTCGAAATAAAAAGCCGCGATCGTGTCGTCATCAACCAAAACATCCTGGCGCCGCGCCTTGTGCTCCAGTTCAGTAACCTCGTCGATAAGTTGCCGGTTGTGCGCCAGAAATTTTCCTTTCGTTCGCAGGCTCCCGGGCACCAGCGCTTCCCGCACAAAGACTTCGTATGCCGCTCTCGGATCGACGCGGGAAAACGATACCGGCCGCCGCGCCACCAGCGTCAGGCCGTATAATTGCACGCGCTCGAATCCCGTTACTTCGCCGCGTTTTTCGTCCCAGCGCGGATCGAAATAATCTCTGTTCACGCGGTCGCCGGCAGTGGCCTCGATCCATTCCGGCTCAATTTTGGCGACGCAGCGCGCATACAGTCGCGACGTTTCGGTCAACTCGGCGGCCAGCAGCCAGCGGCCTCCTTTCTTGACACCGCTCCCGGGATGTACAAAGAAACGTATCCCACGCGCACCCAGATAGCCGTCACTCTCATCACCGATGGTTCCAATGTTCGAGAGCAACCCGGTCAGCAACGCTTCGTGCAACGCACGATAACGTTCCGGCGTGATCGTTGGCGGAAGCGCCTCGTTCCACTGCCACTTGGCTTCCTGCAACGTGTTGACCAGTTGTTGATGCACGTCGCGCCATTCGCGCAACCGCAAATAATTGACAAACTGCGCACGGCAACGCTCGACGGTTTTGCGGTGCGACAGCTTTTCTTCATTCAAGCCGGTGAAAAATTCCCACAACGCCACCAGCGACAGAAAATCGGAACGCTCATCACGAAAACGCAGATGCGCCTGATCGGCGGCCTGTTGTTTGTCGAGCGGCCGCTCTCGCGCATCCGACACTGCCAGCGCGCTGGCGATGATCAGCGCCTCGGGAAGGCAATTTTTTTCACGCGCCGCCAGCACGATACGGCCGATTCTCGGATCAAGCGGCAAGCGCGCAAGCTCATGTCCGATCGACGTCAAACTACCGGCTGCGTCCATCGCATCCAGTTCGCGCAGCAACTGATAGCCGTCGACAATTGCGCGCGGACCGGGCGCATCGACGAACGGAAAAGATTCGGCCTGTCCCAATTTCAACGCGGCCATTTGCAGGATGACCGACGCCAGCGACGAACGCAAAATTTCGGGATCGGTGTACTCGGGACGCGCCAGAAAATCTTCTTCGCCGTACAGCCGGACGCAGATGCCCGCCTCTATCCGACCGCAACGTCCGGCTCGCTGGTTGGCTGCTGCCTGTGAGATTTTTTCGATTCGCAACAGCGTCGTTTTGTTGCGGAGGCTGTAACGCTTGATGCGCGCCAGCCCGGTATCGATCACATAACGAATGCCCGGCACGGTCAACGAAGTTTCCGCGACGTTGGTTGACAACACGATGCGGCGACCATTGCTTTTGCTGAAAATGCGTTGCTGGTCGCCGACTGACAGCCGCGCGTAAAGCGGCAGGATTTCCATCTGCGCCGCGTAGGGTCGCTGCCGCAAAGCGCGTCGCAATACGTCCGCTGTCTCCCGGATTTCGCGTTCCCCCGGAAGAAACACCAGAATGTCGCCGGAACCACCGCGCCACAACTCCTCGACCGTATCGGCGACCGCGTCCTCCATACCCTCTTCGTCGTCGGCGTCTTCGCCGACATCGTTTTCCCGCCCCAGCGGACGATAGCGGATATCCACCGGATAGGTGCGTCCCGACACTTCGATGACCGGCGCCGGCGTTGTCTCGCTGCCGAAATGTCGGGCAAACCGGTCGGCATCGAGCGTCGCCGAGGTGATGATCAATTTCAGATCGGGGCGCTTGACGAGCAGTTGCTTCAGATAACCGAGCAGAAAATCGATGTTGAGACTGCGCTCATGCGCTTCATCGACGATGATCGTATCGTAGTGCGACAGCCACGGATCGTGCTGCGCCTCGGCCAGCAGGATGCCGTCGGTCATCAATTTGATGTACGCCTCGGGTCGGGTGTGGTCGGTGAAGCGCACTTTGAAACCGACCGCCGCATTTAAGCCACTCCCCAGCGGCGTCTTCAGTTCTTCGGCAATCCGGGTCGCCACCGCCCGCGCTGCCATTCGCCGCGGCTGCGTATGTCCAATCAACCCGGCTTCGCCGCGCCCCGCCGCCAGACAGATTTTCGGTAACTGCGTGGTTTTGCCCGAGCCGGTTTCGCCGCAAACGATCACCACTTGATGCGCTCGGATCAACACTCCGATGTCTTCGGCGCGTTGCGAAACCGGCAACTCCTCCGGGTAACTAATGGCCGGTTTTTGCCGGGAACGCGCCTCGCGTTTGGCTACCGATTGTGCAATATCGTTTTGGAGTTTTTGCCAAGCCAATGCGTCACACTTTGCTCCCCTCTCCCCTTGAAAGGGAGGGCTTTCTCCAGACATCCGGCGCAGACGAGTCTCGAACCGGTAACGGTCGCGGCTCAAGGTTTTCGGAAGCTGTTCGAGGAGTGATTCACGCACGGTTTTTACTTCATCTAAAAAGTAAACATTCAGGCACCTGAATTTTCGGTTTATCGTTAAAAATTCAAATGATCAGGAACGGGCGGCAGGTTGCCGCCCCTACGGTATATCGTATCGGAGGTGTTGTAGGGGCGGCAATTTGCCGCCCACTGTCTCTTGTTTTAGGTACGTTTGGTGCTCCGTTTTTGCCGTTCACTATCGCATTATCCAAAAGCCTGCACAAGAAACAAACGGCACTTCAACAGTGCCGTTTGTCTCAAAAAAAGTAGCTTCATCAACCGCTGTCGGTCTGAATCCTCATTCAATTGCCTTGCCGACGTCTTCAATCACTTTCTTCGCATCGCCGAACACCATCATCGTCTTGTCCATGTAGAACAGCGGGTTGTCAACGCCAGCGTAGCCGGAAGCCATCGAACGTTTGTTGACGATCACCATGCGCGCCTTGTGCGCTTCGATGATCGGCATCCCGTAAATCGGGCTGCCCTTCTCTTCCGCAAGAGGGTTGACCACGTCGTTGGCGCCGAGGATCAGCGCCACATCGGCCGTGCCGAATTCGCTGTTGATGTCTTCCATCTCGAAGACTTGGTCGTAGGGAACCTCGGCCTCGGCAAGCAGGACGTTCATGTGCCCCGGCATCCGTCCCGCCACCGGGTGAATCGCGTAACGCACCGATACGCCCTTCTCGCGCAATTTTTCGGCCATCTCCTTGACGGCGTGTTGGGCGCGCGCCACCGCCAGCCCGTAACCCGGCACGATGATCACGCTCTCGGCGTTGCCCATGACAAAAGCCGCGTCTTCGGCACTGCCCGACTTGACGGTTTTCTGGCCGGTACCCGCTACTTGCGCACCATCTTCTGCGCCGAAACCGCCGAGGATCACGCTGATGAAGCTGCGGTTCATCGCCTTGCACATGATGTACGACAGAATCGCGCCGCTCGAACCGACCAGCGAACCGGCAATGATCAGCATCGGATTGTTCAGCGAAAAGCCAATGCCCGCCGCCGCCCAGCCGGAGTAGCTGTTCAACATCGAAATCACGACAGGCATATCAGCGCCACCGATCGGAATGATGATAAGGACGCCGAGCAGGAAAGCGATAGAAGTCATCATGATGAACGGAAACCAGCCGCCGCCCATGAAAAACCAGGCGCCAAAACCAACCATCGCGATGGCCAATGCCAGATTCAGCCAGTGCTGACCGGCGTAGACCACCGGCGCACTGCCCATCTTGCCCGAGAGTTTTCCGAAGGCGACAACCGAACCGGAAAACGTGATGGCGCCAATGAAGGTTCCAATAAACAGTTCAAGCAGGGTTGCGGTCGGTATCGGGTTTACCAACCCCATGGCTTCAGGGTTGTTGATGGTTGCAACGGCGATCATCACGGCGGCAAGGCCGACCAGCGAATGCATCGCCGCGACCAGTTCCGGCATTTGCGTCATCTGCACCCGGCGCGCAATGACCGTGCCGATACCACCACCGATAACAATACCGGCGAGAATACCTGCGACGTTACCTGTCGCTTCGAAGACGACGATGAACGTGACGGCAACCGCAATCGCCATCCCGGTGATTCCAAACACATTGCCGCGCCGCGCCGTTGACGGATGCGACAAGCCTTTCAACGCCAGGATGAAACACACCGAGGCAACGAGATAGCACAAAACGGCAAGATTAGCGCTCATGATGCCTCCTTCGCGCTTTGCGCCGGTTCAATTTTGGGTTTCGGCTCTTTCTTCTTGAACATCTCAAGCATCCGTCGTGTCACCAGAAAGCCGCCAAACACGTTGATCGATGCCAGCAAGACCGCCGCGATGCCCATATAGCCGCCCCAGTCATACACAGCAGGCGCCGCAGCCAACATCGCACCGACCAGAATGATGCTGGAAATGGCGTTGGTGACAGACATCAGCGGCGTATGCAATGCCGGTGTGACGTTCCAGACCACGTGGTAGCCGACGAATATCGCCAGCACGAACACGATCAGATTGACGACTGTCGGGTCGATTTCACCAACCATGGCTTTCTCCTCGTTATGATTTGGCTACGACAGGTGTGCCGTCTTTGCACAACAGCGTCGCCTGAATGATTTCGTCGTCTTCCGGCAAAGCGAAAGCGCCGCTCTTGGCGTCGATCATCAGTTGCAGGAAGTTGAGCACGTTGCGGGCATACAGCGCACTGGCGTCGGCGGGAACCGTCGCCGGCAGGTTCACGCATCCGACGATTTTCACGCCGCCAACGTTTACCGTTTTTCCGGCGTCGCAGCCTTCGACATTGCCGCCCTGCTCCGCCGCCAGATCGACGATGACCGCTCCCGGTTTCATCGCCGCCACGGTCGCCGCCTTGATCAGCTTCGGCGCCGGTCGCCCCGGAATCAAGGCGGTGGTAATTACGATGTCCATTTGCAACGCCCGCTCGTGAACGATCGCTGCCTGTCGCGCCATCCACTCGGGCGGCATCGGCCGCGCGTAGCCACCGACACCTTCGGCAATTTGGCGCTCTTCGTCGTTGGCGTACGGCACATCGACCCATTTGGCGCCCAGCGATTCGACCTGATCCTTGACCGCCGGTCGCACGTCGGAAGCTTCGACCACCGCACCCAATCGTTTGGCAGTGGCAATCGCCTGCAATCCGGCCACACCGACACCGAGCACCAGCACCCGCGCTGCCTTTACCGTTCCCGCCGCCGTCATCAGCATCGGCATGAAACGGCCGTATTCGTGCGCCGCCAAGAGCACCGCTTTATAACCGGCGATATTGGCCTGCGAGGACAGCACGTCCATCGCCTGCGCCCGGGAAATGCGCGGCAGTTTTTCCAGCGCAAAGGCGGTGACGCCCGCTTTCGCATAGTTCTCAACCGCCGCGCCATCGAACGGGTTGAGTAGCCCGACCAACAGCGCTCCTTTCTTGAGCTTTGCCAGTTCGGCGGCGTCCGGCCCGCGCACTTTGAGCACGATATCGGCGGAAAGCGCCTCGTCTGCCGAGCCGAGTTTGGCGCCGACCGCTTCAAAAGCCGCGTCGGGCAGGTAACTCGCCATGCCCGCGCCGCGTTCGATAACGACGGTGTGAGCACCGCTCGCCAGCAGTTTTTTTACGGTTTCCGGCGTTGCCGCCACCCGGGTTTCGCCGGGGTAACGCTCTTGGGGAATGCCAATCAACATATTCTCACCCTCATTCCCCGCATTCAATGCGGAGTGGATACTCGATAAAACCAACCCAAATCAAGCCCGTTCGCTGCAACCACTGCCTGAAACGGCAAATCAGGCTTGAGAATACCAAAGTAAATCGGTAGATTATAAAATAAACTGCCTGAACGGGTTCTTTTTTATCGGTTTTTTAAGGGAATTACATACTTAAGGACGCTCTGAACAACCCTGCTATCCCCCGCTTGTCATCCTGCGCGAAGTCGCAGGATCCACGCGGCGTCTGGATTCTGCGACTTCGCTTCGCTACGCGCAGAATGACAGGAAGG
>JAIRJZ010000018.1 GCA_031260355.1 Burkholderiales bacterium | reverse complement strand
CTGTCATCAACGCATCGCTTCTTTCGATTTGTCCATCATTTGAATAACGACCATGTCGTCATTTAAACTGTTACCCATGTCTTGGCACACCTGTTACCTATGTGTCGAGTCTGTACAAGCGGGAGAGGGGAGGAGTGTACGGCCTAACAGAAAATGTGCTCATGAGCCTGATTGAGACATTGCAAACCCCGTTCGTCTGGCGCGCGCTACTCGGCGGACTGGCGATTGCGCTCGTCACCGGCCCGCTCGGCGTGTTCATCGTCTGGCGACGGATGGCGTACTTCGGCGATACGCTCGCGCATTCGGGGCTGCTCGGCGTTTGTCTCGGCTTTCTGCTCGGCCTGTCACCGACTCTCGGTGTACTCATCGTTTGCTTGACGCTCGCCGTCCTCCTCGTCGTCTTGCAAGCACGCGAAAGCCTCGCCGCCGACACCTTGCTCGGTTTGCTTGCCCACACCGCGTTGGCTCTCGGCTTGGTGGCGCTGACTTTTCTCGAAACGCTCCGCTTCGACCTCTCGGCGTTCTTGTTCGGCGATTTGCTGGCCATCGACAATCTCGATCTCCTGTGGGTGTGGGGCGGCGGCGGCATCGCGCTGGTGGTGTTGATCGCGATCTGGAAACCGCTGCTCGCCGCCACCGTTGATGAAGCGCTGGCGCGTGCCGAAGGCGTGCCTACCCGTCGCGCGCAAGCGATCTTCACTCTGCTCGTCGCACTGGTCATCGCCTGCGCGATGAAAATCGTCGGCGTGTTGCTGATCACCGCGTTGCTCATCATCCCCGCCGCCACCGCCCAGCGACTGGCGCGTTCGCCCGAACAAATGGCCGTGTTCGCCGGCATCTTCGGCGTCGTCGCGCTCCTCGGTGGCATGGCCGCGTCACTCACGCTCGACACGCCCGCTGCCGCTTCGGTCGTCACCTGTGCAACGCTGCTCTTCGCGCTGAGCCGGATGATTCCCGAGCGGCGATA
Source organism: Burkholderiales bacterium (assembly GCA_031260355.1). GTDB lineage: Bacteria > Pseudomonadota > Gammaproteobacteria > Burkholderiales > Casimicrobiaceae > UBA931. The sequence goes on along the minus strand of JAIRJZ010000018.1, from coordinate 6,663 downwards.
GAATACAGATCAAAATGTTTCAGGAATCCAGCACCAAGAGGTCGTCATTCCGGCGAAGGCCGGAATCCAGAAAAAAATGCCTGGATTCCCGCTTGCGCGGGAATGACCGAGTAGTCAAACGAATATTGTTAGCCTCTTAACCATTTTGAGGCTGCTTCCCATGCCCTCTCCCTGGTTCATCCTCTGCCGCGTCGTCGATCATTACGGCGACGCCGGAGTGTGCTGGCGGCTCGCCCGCCAACTGGCGCATGAATACGGCCTCGACATCACCTTGTTCATCGACGATATCACCACTTTGCAACGCTTGGCACCGGCGCTCGACACCACACAGGACTACCAGCGCATCGACCAAATTACCGTACGGCGGTTGACCGACACCCTGCCACCGCCTGCTTCTCACGACTCCTTCTGGCCAGCCGTCATCATCAATGCTTTCGGCGGTGGCCTGCCCTCATCGTGGCTGGCGGCGCTTGAGCGCGACTTTCCACCGGTCGCCACTGATATCATCTCTGCCCTGCCCGCCTCTCCCCTAGCGGGAGAGGGGGAAAGCGAACACCGCTCCCCACCTGTGAGAAAAGAAAACGTAAACACAAGCCCCGTCGCGCCACACTGGATCGTCCTCGAATACCTATCGGCGGAACCGTGGGTCGAAACCATGCACGGCCTCGCCTCGCCGCCACCATCGATCAACATCCCGCGCCACTTTTTCTTTCCCGGTTTTACCGAAGCTACCGGCGGTCTGCTGCGCGAAAAAACACTGTTCGACGAACGCGACGCCTTTCAGCGCTCACCGGAAACACGCCGCGCTTTCCTCGAAAGCCTCAGCGTGCCCGCATTACCCTCCGATGCGTTGCTCGTCAGCCTCTTCTGCTACGACACACCGGCACTACCGGCTCTCTTCGACGCCTGGGCTGCGTCACCATCCCCGATCATTTGCCTGATCCCGGAAACCGTCGCGCCGGAAACCGTGCAACGTTGGCGAAATCTTCACAGCACTGACACCGCGCACCCAGCGCACAGATCCCTGACATTGCACACCATCCCGTTTCTTCCGCAAACCGACTTCGACCGCTTGCTGTGGAGTTGCGACCTCAACTTCGTGCGCGGCGAAGATTCCTTCGTGCGCGCACAATGGGCGGCCAAACCATTCGTCTGGCAAGCGTATCGACAGGAAGAACAAACGCACCTGACCAAAGTCGATGCTTTTCTGGCGCGTTATCTCGCCGATGCGCCCCGCCTTGCTCCCCTCTCCCCTAGAGGGAGAGGGGTTGGGGGAGAGGGGGAAAATGATCGCCTCTGCGGGGCACCCTCCCCCGCGAGGTTAAGCCAAACCGCTTTAACCGATTTCACCCGCGCCTGGAACGATGAGCAGCAAACAAACCGCATTGCTTCCGCTTGGCTTTCCCTCGCCGGACAACTACCGGCACTTTCAGCACATTCCCGCTGTTGGGCACAACGACAATCGGCACAAACCGATTTGGCGCAATGGCTAATCGCTTTTTGCACAAGCAATGTCGTTCGCTCACCCATTCACTTGTGATCCTCTCTGGTACGGCTTCAGTCGCAAGAGGCCGCACTTCAGGCAGACCGCCATATGTTTTGGCGAGAATTGACCGCCGCTTTCCAGAGCTGTTTTTCAAGAGCCTCTTCCTCGGCAGGTTGTGCAGATTTTGGACGAACGCGCTATGCAAACGGACTTCACAGAGAGCGTAAATGACTGTCAAAATAACCATGTATTGAATAGCTGGCGTCCGTATGGTGGCTTATGGCATGCGAGGATGAGACAGGGTTTTTGCTTCACTTCCTCCCTGTTTTGGCGTTATAATATAGAGTTACGTGACCGTATCGGGTTGTGGGCTTTCCCCACAGAACACAGAATTCTCCCGGTTTCCGGCATTCTCTTTTCAACCCTCGCCGCTGGTTCATGCGGCAGCTTTGGTATCAATCAAGGAATTTTTGTTATGGTGATGAAAATCGCACAGGAGCTGCGCTCCGGCAATGTGGTGATGGTCGGCAAGGACCCGATGGTGGTGCTGAAGGCCGAGTTCAGCAAATCGGGGCGCAATGCGTCGGTCGTCAAGATGAAGCTCAAGGGTCTTCTCGGCGCCGGTGGTACGGAAGCCGTTTACCGTGCCGACGAAAAATTCGACGCCATTCAGCTCGACAAGAAGGAAGTGTCGTATTCGTACTTCGCCGACCCGATGTATGTGTTCATGGACGGCGAGTTCAATCAGTACGAGGTCGAAGGCGAAAGCATGGGCGACGCAGTACCGTATCTCGAAGACGGCCTGCAATGCGAGTTGACGTTTTACGAAGGCCGCGCCATTTCGGTCGAATTGCCGACGTCGGTGGTGCGTGAGGTGACGTACACCGAACCGGCCGTGCGCGGCGACACATCGGGCAAGGTGATGAAGCCTGCCAAGATTGCCAGCGGCCTGGAAATTCCCGTTCCGTTGTTCGTCGAGACCGGCGACAAGATCGAAATCGACACGCGCACCGGCGAATACCGCCGTCGCGTGTAAGCTGTCTTCTCGCTTCGGCTGCTGCCGTTCGCTCGTTAAAGGCCGCAATGGCTGATTCAAAAAAAACTTTACGCTTGCCGGGTGGCAAGCGTTCAACCCCCACCGAAGCGGCTTCGACCACGAAGCCGCCGCGTCCGCACAAGCCTTGGAGCCAGACGCTGACGAAGAAACGCCCTGCCCGCGTTGCTGGGGAGGCGGCGAGCGATAGTGCTGTTGGCAAGCACGCCACCAAACGTTTTTCGCCCTCTCCCCAACCCTCTCCCGCAAGCGGGAGAGGGGGCTTTGGAGCAAGGGCGGAAGGAAGAGATGCGGGATCGCGTGGGCAACGGTCGTCTGCGCATGGTGAAGAACAAGGGTCGTTCAATAAAACGCATCGCGGAAAACGAACGGAAAGGACGCCACGCGAAGAGAGAACATCGCGCGGCGAAAGAGCGCCGCGCAATACCGGCTCTTCGGAAAACGCCGCGCGATACGACAGAAAAGTTTTCGAACGCCGTGATGCGTCTGCGTTCCGCGAAGAAGAACGGCGTCCGTTCAAAAAAACGTCGCGTGATGAAAGAACGCCTCGCTATACCGATCGTTCGGAAGGTCGTCGCCGAGATGACGAGTCCTTTTCACGTTCCGATTCCCGGAGCAACTCGCAAGATTCGTTCAAGCCGCGGCGAAGCAATGATGGTGAGCGTAGTTTAAAAACAGACTCACGCGGTGCTTCTTCACGCGAACAGCGTACAACCAAAGACTTTTCACCCTCTCCCCATCCCTCTCCCGCAAGCGGGAGAGGGGGCTTTGGAACCCGAGCGGGAGGAAGAGATACTGGATCGCGCGGTCAGCGGTCGTCTGCGTATGGTGAAGAGCAAGGCTCGTTTAATAAAGCACATCGCGGAGAACGAACGGAAAGAACGTCGCGTGATGAAAGAACATCGCGCAACGAAAGAACGCCCCGCAACACTGGTCGCTCGGAAGGGCACCGGCGGGAAGAAGAGCGCTTTTCACGTTCCGATTCTCGGGACAACTCGCAAGACTCGTTCAAGCCGCAGCGAAGCAGTGATGGCGAGCGCCGTTTTGATTCTGATTCGCGTCACACGACTTCGCGCGGACAGCGTACGGCCAAGGACTTTTCACCCTCTCCCCAACCCTCTCCCCAACCCTCTCCCGCAAGCGGGAGAGGGAGATATCACGCTGACTCGCCGCACGAGGGGCGCCGATCCCAGTCCGCTCCTGCCGGAGAGGTGGGAAGAGATACCGGATCGCGCGGACAACGCGCCACCAAAGCGTTTTCGTCTACTCCCAAGTCTTCTTCCGCAAGCGGGAGAGCCAGCCCCACCCCAGCCCTTCCCTTGAAGGGGAGGGAGTCTTCTGCAGCACGCAAGAGCGGTGGCGATTCGTCGCCGCTGGACGGCGTGCGCGTTTCCAAGTTGCTTTCCAGCCGCGGCCTCTGCTCACGCCGCGAGGCCGATGAATACATCGAACGCGGCTGGGTGCGTGTCAACGGTCAGCGCGTCGCGCTCGGCGCCCGCGCGCAGCCCGACGATGACATCACGCTGTCGCCGCAAGCAAAGACGCAGCAGGCACGGCGCGTCACGATTCTGCTGCACAAGCCAATCGGCTATGTCTCGGGGCAGCCGGAGCCGGGTTATCAACCTGCGATTGAACTGATCAAACCGGAAAATCAGTGGCTGCAAGACGGCGATCCGCTTTTCAGCGCCACGCACCTGCGCCATCTGGCGCCGGCGGGGCGACTCGACATTGATTCGACCGGGTTGCTGGTGCTGACGCAGGACGGTCGTGTGGCACGCGATTTGATCGGCGAAACGTCGGTGATCGACAAGGAATATCTGGTGCGCGTCGAAGGCGCTCTGAGCGACGCGAATCTGGCGCTGCTCAACCACGGCCTGACTCTCGACGGCGAGGCGCTGAAACCGGCGCAGGTGGAATGGATCAATGACGACCAGTTGCGTTTCGTTTTGCGCGAAGGCAAAAAGCGGCAGATTCGCCGGATGTGCGAAGCGGTCGGCCTGACCGTGACCGGCCTCAAGCGGGTACGGGTCGGTCGTGTGCGTCTGGGCGAGCTACCGCCCGGCCAATGGCGTTATTTGCGCGACGATGAATCGTTCGACAAACCTTAACAATTTCTAACATCTCCGCTGCCGTCTTTTGGATACGCGCACGGAACCCCGCTTTCGTTTTAAGATAATGTTTCCCGCTCTTTGAAAGTCTTGCGATGTCAACGCCTTCTCCCTTTGCCGATCTGGGGTTGTCCCCCGAATTGCTGGCCGCTCTATCCGAACTCGGTTATGAGGCGCCCTCGCCGATTCAATCGGCCTGCATTCCGCTCTTGCTCGCCGGTCACGATTTGCTGGGTCAGGCTCAGACAGGTACCGGCAAAACCGCCGCGTTCGCGCTGCCGATTCTGCAACGGATCGACATCAAAAAGCGTCTGCCGCAGGCGCTGATTCTGGCGCCGACCCGCGAGTTGGCGATTCAGGTTGCCGAAGCTTTTCAAAGCCACGCCCGCCACTTGCCTGGATTTCACGTCGCGCCGATTTACGGCGGGCAAGGGATGGGGCTGCAACTCAAGCAACTGGGACGCGGCGTTCACGTCGTCATCGGCACGCCGGGACGGGTGATGGATCATATCGAGCGCAAGAGTCTCGACCTCTCGCGGCTGACGACGCTGGTGCTCGACGAAGCCGATGAAATGCTGCGCATGGGGTTCATCGACGATGTTGAATGGATTTTGCAGCACGTCCCGGCGACACGCCAAACGGCGCTGTTCTCGGCCACGATGCCGGAGCCGATCCGCCGCGTCGCACAGCGTTATCTGCGCGACCCGCAAGAAGTCAAAATCAAATCGACCACCGCCACCGTCACCGCCATCCGCCAGCGTTATTGGCAAGTCAGCGGTCTGCACAAGCTCGACGCCTTGACCCGAATTCTCGAAGTCGAAGATACTCTCGACGCGGCGATCATTTTCGTGCGAACCAAAACGGCGACGGTCGAGCTTGCCGAAAAACTCGAAGCGCGCGGCTACGGCGCCGCCGCGCTGAACGGCGACATGAATCAGGTTTTGCGCGAACGCACCATCGAGCAACTGAAAAACGGCGGCATCGACATTGTTGTCGCTACCGACGTCGCCGCGCGCGGCATCGATGTGCCGCGCATCAGCCATGTGATCAATTACGACATTCCGAACGATACCGAAGCGTACGTCCACCGGATCGGCCGCACCGGCCGCGCCGGTCGCCAGGGCAACGCCATTTTGTTCGTAGCGCCGCGAGAAGTTTCTTCTCTGCGTGCTATCGAGCGCGCCACCCGGCAACCGATCGAGCCGTTGGTGCTGCCGTCGAAGCAGGCGGTGGCCGACCGTCGCGTCGCGCAGTTCAAAGAACAAATCATGCAGGTGATCGAAAGCGAAGAGCTCGACTACTTCGGCGAAGTCGTCAACGAACTCGCGGAAGAAGCCGCCGATACCGATATTCACGAAATCGCCGCCGCGCTTGCTTTTCTCGTTCAACAGGAAAGGCCGCTACGCGCCGATGGATTGAGCGATGTCGCGCCGCGTGACGCCGGCGCTTCACGCGGCCGCGATCACGATGCGCGCGACCGCCGCCCCGATGGTTCTTCGCAGACTTACCGGATCGACGTCGGCCGCGCTCATGGCGTTGCTCCCGGCGACATCGTCGGCGCGCTCGCCAACGAAGCCGGTCTCAGCAACCGCGCCATTGGCCGGATCACCCTTTTCGACGATTACAGCACCGTCGAATTGCCCGGCGATTTGTCGAAAGAAACGCTCAATGCGCTGACCTTTCTCCGCGTACGGCAACGCCCGCTGAAACTGACGCCGATGACGCATCGCGACCGTCAAGGCAAACGCGATGCCGCTGGGGCGAAAAAAACCTACGAAAGAAAAAAAGGGAAAAAATAATCGCCGCCCGCGTCGCCTGAAACAACCTTCATGGGCTGGGGCGCGCGCCGCAATCCCGCATTCAGGGACTGAAGCCGTTCATGTTTAGCCTGCTGCTTAGAACCTATCTCAAAATCAAAAACTAACATGCATATCCTATAGAATAGGCACATGTTGCAAATTTCAGACGCGCATTGGGAGCGAATCAAACACCACTTTCCGGAAGAGAATATTCCG
>JAIRJZ010000013.1 GCA_031260355.1 Burkholderiales bacterium | reverse complement strand
GGCACCATGCAACTGATCGACGGAGAAACAGACAACCCGTTTGCTATCGTCGGCGGGAAGCAGAAATAAAAAGCGCCCCGAAGGGCGCTGTGAGGTTTACGCAGCAATGTTACGGACAGACGTAGCCCATGATCTCTTTGAAAATGAAACCTTCTTTTCTTACCCAGTCATCAAGTTCATACATACTGGTCGTATAGCGATGCTCTACGTCCCAGACGCCGTTCCAGTTTTTCCAGGCTACATATAGCTTAAGAGTGCCTGTAAGCGGTTGGTCGTATATGTACCCCTCATCTCGCTCAAAACGCCAGCCATTACTTAAGACATAAGAAATATCTCCCGATGTCCACCCATACCAGTGATTTATAAAAGAGCCATTAAAAAATTGCTTAAACGGTTGAGATGATGTTGGGTGTCTTTTAGTTTTAGTCAATTTCGCAACTGTCCCAGCGTTTACGTACCCTTGGCTGAGCGCAGAGTAGTGTAAGGATATGTCGGTCGACATATAGGAATTGTGGTAGCTACCTGTATATCTCGACACATACAACGGCGCTGTATCATCGGCTGAACAAGGTCCGAAAGTAACCCTCATCTTAAGAGGTTGCGACGTTGTGCCGCCGCTTCCTGTGCAAATGGCCGTCCATTGATACCAGCCTTCCGCCATTTGCTGCAAAGCGCCTCCCCAGTTATAGCTGGCTCCGACATTGGAAGCGTAATACCATGGCGAGAAAGAGGATCCATTAGGCGATGTCTCCCCTTTCACATCGCAATTATTTGCGTTGGCGCTTGAGTATTCAAAGGTAAACTTATCGCTGGTTGTCATGTAAACAGTTCCGGATACAGCTTTCCCGTTAATTTTCCAAGTAACCTGCGGTGCTGGCGCGCTAGGGATGGACGATAAATCTATGGAGCGCATCATATTCCCAAAGCCATCATCGCCGACGTTGTACATAAGAGATCTTATTTTTTGCTCAACGGCTTGCGGAGTAGTCAGATTATAAGTCGTGGCTAGATAAGAGGCCGCTGCGGCAATATAGGGGGCAGCATAAGAGGTGCCGTCATCCCTTATGTGACCGTTATGCTCGATATTTCCATATTGTTCATAATCCCTCACCCCAGTATTATTCCAAGGCATATAGATATCCTTGCCAGGAGCCCATATGTCTACGCAGTTACCGTAATTCGACCCGTATTGACTAGAGCCTTGCATATTTATAGCGCGGGCGCCGTATTTATCAAAAGCACCTACAACCATAATGCCGTCGTTCGCGTTGGGGCTACTATATGCATTATCACATGCATCTCTGTTATAGTTAGCGGCCGATTGAACAACGAACGCTCCCTTGTAGGTTCCAATGGGGGTAGCAAGTTTTTTTATCCAAGCGTCCAACTCTGGTTTCTGCGGACTTGGTCTGCCGTTGACAGTTGGAAAATTCATTGAAAAATTGACAATCCCCATTTTTTCCGACCTGAGGATTTCCAGATAGGCCTCATCTAACCCTTTGAACGTATGCGATGAATAAGCGTCACCGTCAAGACAGTGTTTATTTTGATTGTAGTCCGGTAGTACGCTGATCGATACGGTAGGAACTTTTTCATATAAGCCATGCGCGGAGTTGCTGGAAGCGCCCATGACCCCGGCGACCCCTGTGGCGTGCGCATAACAGCCAACCTTGTAGGTATATGGGTAAGGGGGGTCGTCAGGTTCGTTAGGGGCCAGCCTATTCGTTATGTTGTTGGCCAAGTCTTTATGATAGCCTACGCCATAATCAACTAGATAGATTGGTACAGAATTCGATGAAGCCATTCTGCTCCCTCCCATAGCAATGGTTCCCCACGAGGTAACGCCTTGATCATCCCATCTCGGAGTTGCTTTCGGCTCCAGTCTTGGCAAAACCTCCGAGGTTTCAAGATATTGTTTTGGGAACAAAGGGATCAGTACATCTTCGATGACACTTTTTACTTTAGGATCTTTTTTCAGGCCAGACACCTGCGCGTCGTCAAGATAGGCTGAAATTGTGTTGCCTATCCAGCTTGTAATGCTGACATGGCGAAAGCCATAGTAATCGCCTAAATCTTTGGCTAACCTCCGCATTTCCGGCTTTTGTTTTTCTTCGAGCCCGTCGTTGCTTAAGGCTCTTATTGGAGAAGAGTCATAACCGTTTGTGGCATCATCATTAAGGAAAATAATATACGCTTTTTTTGCAAAAGCATCCGGGGTTTGTTGAGCATCGAAAGCGATCTCTTCTTGTGCATAAGCAGAAGAAACAATGGAAAGGCCGATTGCAACCGCTAATAAGAAACGCTTCATTGGTAATCTCCATTTGGATTTACCCCCGTGAAGCAGGCGCTACGTGACGATCAGTAGCGCCTTGCGAGAAAAGATGCTTTGTGCATTCGCCGGATGCTATCACAGATTGTTACGGGTTGTTCACAAATCATGTGGTTTTCGTGACGACGGAAGAGGTGATGGTAAGTTCGATTTTCGCAAAAAGTGGCAGTAAGAGTCGTGTGGACAGCGTGTGGATAGGCTAAAAACTGTGAAAAATGATCTGCTATAGCCAATAAAAACTCCCCCTGGGGACGCCAATAATTTCCTTGTGAATCAACTCGCTTCGATCAATCGAATGATTAAAGCGGCCTGATCATTTGGGCTGCCTTAGGCCGTTGGGTCAGCCTTTCCCGAAAACCTCGTTCAGTTGCTGGGTGACGCGGATGAAGGTGGTGCGCTTGGAAAATTCGCGTAGCCGTCGGGCGCCGACGTAAGTACACGCCGAACGCACACCGCCGAGAATTTCCTGAGCGGTATTTTCAACAGGGCCGCGGTAGGGAATCAGAACCTCTTTGCCTTCGGCGGTGCGGTAGGCGGCAACGCCTCCGGCGTATTTGTCCATCGCTGTTCGGCTGCTCATTCCGTAAAACCGCATGACTTTTTCTTCATCGCGAACGATGATTTCGCCGCCACACTCATCGTGTCCGGCGAACATGCCGCCCATCATCACGAAATCGGCGCCGCCGCCGAACGCCTTGGCAATGTCGCCAACGGTGGTGCAGCCACCGTCGGCGCAGATGTGTCCTTCGAGACCGTGCGCGGCATCGGCGCATTCGATGATCGCCGATAGCTGCGGGTAGCCGACACCGGTCATTTTGCGGGTTGTGCAGACCGATCCCGGCCCGATTCCGACTTTGACGATATCGGCGCCGGCCAATATGAGTTCCTCGGTCATTTCTCCGGTGACGACATTGCCGGCCATCAGCACGATGTCCGGGTAAGTGCTACGGATTTTCTGCACGAAGCTGACGAATTTTTCGGTATAACCGTTGGCGACATCAATGCACACATGGCGAACCGTCGATGGCGTATCCAGCTGTTGCATGACTTGATGAAACTTTTCTTCGTCCTGTTCGCTGATTCCCAGCGAATAAAACACGACATCGCGCGCTGGCAATGCCTGGAAGAATTCGACGTATTGCCGGACTTCGTAGTGCTTGTGGAGCGCGCAGGCCATGCGATGCTCGGCCAGCGATTTTGCCATCTCGAAGGTGCCGACCGTATCCATGTTGGCGGCGATGACCGGAATGCCGTGATAAGGATGTTTGCTGTGGCGGAACGAAAACTCCCGCGAAATATCGACGTCCGAACGGGTGTTGAGCGTCGAGCGTTTGGGACGGATCAGGACGTCTTTGAAGTCGAGCTTGATTTCAGTTTCGATGCGCATGATGTCTCCATGATGTTTCCTGCCGGATCGGCGGGGCACACAAAAAACGCCGACTTGGGAAGCCAGCGTTAAAGGATTCTAGCAAAGAAAAGGCGCGGCGGGAATGCGGCGGTTAAAAGGGGCTGGAAGCAGGCGGCGGCTGGAAAAGAACATCGGCGACGACGATTTCGGCGTAGCTGAGAAGCCGCAACGGCGGCCCCCAGGTGCCGAAGCCGCAGGAGACGATCAGCGTATAAGCGTCCTGTGTTAACTGTCCCCAAGTGTTTCTGTAAATGTGTTTGACGACGAAGTTGAAAGGAAAAAACTGGCCGTTGTGCGTATGACCGGAAAACTGCAAGTCGATTTTCTGGGCAATGGCTTCGTCGATTTCGCGCGGCTGGTGGTCGAGTAAAATCCACGGAGTCATCGGATCGGCGTGTGCGGTCAAGACGGCGAGCGGTGCCCGCTTGCTCGTGAGATCCGGCGAAGCGCCGGGGGGGAGTTGGCGGGTGCCGCGAATCCAGTCGTCGCGGCCGATCAGGGTGATGCCAAGCTCTTCGAGATAAAAAATTTCGTCGCGCAAAACGCGCATGTTGGAACGGGTGTAAGCGTCGATGTTGAGCTGCGGCGATTCGCTGAAATAGTCGTGATTGCTCATGATGGCGTAAACGCCGTAACGGCTTTGAAGTTCACCCAGGATGCGAGGCATCTCCTGGTCGAAATACGGTTTGACCGAGTTGTCGATGACGTCGCCGGTGAAGAAGATCAAATCCGGTTGCAAACGGTTGACACGCGCGACCATCTCCTGCACCAGTGTCGCAGAACTGAATCGACCGACGTGCAGATCGGAAAGCTGGACGATACGCAATTGCTTCGCACCGTTTTTCAGCGGCTTGTGAACGGTCAGCGCAAAATGTGTTTCGCGCGGTGTATGAGCTTGATAAAGCCCCCAGGCAACCAGCAAGGCGATGATAATCAAGATGAAGAAACCGAGGCGATGCGGATGGTTGCGGACGTGTGCGCACACGGCGTGCATGAAAGGTAAACGGCGAGCGATCAGGCCAAACACATCGGTGATGAGTACCGTAGCAAACCCTATCACCAATGCGCCATACAATAAGGCAGTGATGAAGAGCAACGCTGGCGGCAATTCCAGACCGAGTCGGCGACTGGAAAAATGAGCCAGAGGGAAACTCGTGACGACTAAAGCAACGATGGGCCAGAACACATACCAGACCCTGAGCCAAGACGGCATGACAGCACCGAACGCCCAGCGAAAACGCCAACCCAAGTACGCTCCTACAACAGCTTGGATGGCAAACATGAAAATGAGGAAATAATTCATGAGAGGGACTTATTTAAAAAGTAGCTCTTGATCGGATGGTTGATGATTGGCGATAGTTCGTTTGCGGCAGGTCAATAAAGTGGCGCACATGTCTTTAGTACAATGATAAAGTCTTTTCGACAAGCGGTGCTGAATCGCGGTGTTTTTTATTCAGTATATCTGGTATTAGTATTTTGACAGCAGTTCAGGAGGTTCAATATGCATTTAAAAGTACGGGGGATAGTGACACGCTCCAGCTATTGGGCAGGTCTTATTGCATTGGCAGTGGGACTTGGCATGGCAGGGCAGGCCATGGCGCAGGCGACATTGGCTGCCGAAGATGCCGAATTGGTCAAGAAAGCCACGACCGATGTTGCGAATCCGGCGCATCTGGCGGGCATTCACGCCAATAAGCTGAAGCTCGATTGTAAGGCTTGCCACCGCGACAATCCGATCCCCAACGACACGGCGAGCAAGGTCAACGCGAGTTGTGTCACTTGTCACGGCGGTTACGACAAAATGGCGGAAACCAGCAAAAAGAAAGCCCAGAACCCGGACATCAACGTTCACGGCTCGCACCTCGGCCCGGAAATCGGTTGCACGACGTGCCATCAAGGGCATAAGGAATCGAAAGCCTATTGTCTGTATTGCCATACCAATTTTGACCTGCCGATTTCCGGCGGTGCTGCTAAGAAATAAGTGGTGGAAGGAGAAAAATTCATGGATCGACGTCATGTATTGAAAATGGGGGCGGTAGCCGCGCTTTTGGCAGGAAGCTCGGTGGCCTTGGCGAAACGTTCGGATGAAAGCGCCGACGTGGTGGTGGTGGGCTCGGGCGGTGCCGGATTTACCGCAGCGATTACCGCCTTTGATTTGGGTGTGAAAGTGATCGTTCTGGAAAAAATGCCGATCACCGGCGGCAACAGCCAATTGTCGGCCGGCGGTATGAACGCCGCGGAAACAGTGATTCAGAAGAAGAAGGGAGTCGAAGACAGTTGGAAAGTCATGTTCGATGACACGATGAAGGGCGGCAAAAACATCAACAACCCGCAACTGGTCGAAATCCTTTCCAAGAACTCGAGCGGTTCGATCGATTTTTTGCTGTCGATCGGCGCGGATGTGACCGACCTCGGTCGGATGGCCGGTGCCAGTGTCAACCGCACCCACCGCCCGACCGGCGGTGAAGCTGTCGGCCATAATCTGGTGCACGCGTTGCGGCAGAATGCGATCAAACGCAGCATGGATGTGCGCACGGGGTCAAGGGTGCTGAAAATTCTGAGCGACAAGCAAGAGAATGTTGCCGGTGTCGAAGTCGAGGATCGCAACGGACGCAAGTACACGATCAACGCGCCGGTTGTCGTGCTGGCGTGCGGCGGTTTTTCCGCGAACCTCGACCGTGTTGCCAAATACCGTCCGGAGTACGCCGGTTTCGCCAGCACCAATCAGCCGGGAGCGACGGGTGACGGGCTTGATCTGGCGGCGGCGCTCGGCGCCAAGCTGATCGATATGGAGCAGATTCAAATCCATCCGACGCAGGCCGCTGGCAGCAAGATATTGATCACCGAAGCGGTGCGCGGCAACGGCGCGATTCTGGTCAACCGCGAAGGCAAGCGTTTCGTCGATGAATTGACGACGCGCGACGCGGCGTCGGCAGCTGTGTTGAAGCAGACCGGAAAAAGCGCTTTCCTGCTTTTGGATCAGGATATCCGCAAGAGCCTGAAACAGATCGAAGGGTATTACCATCTCGAACTGGTCAAGGAGGGCGAGACGCCGCAGGAATTGGCCAAAGCATGTGGAATCACCGACGGCGACGCGCTGGCGGCGACGATCGCAAAGTACAACGAATATCAGGCCGCCAAGAAGGACGAAGAATTCGGTCGTTCCGACATGCCGCGTCCGATCAAAGCGGCCAAATTCGTGGCGATCGAAATCCGCCCGGGCATTCACTATACGATGGGCGGTGTCAAAATCGACACGAAGACGCGGGGGCTTCGCGCGAAAGACGATCAGCCGATTCCGGGTTTGTACGGTGCAGGCGAAGTGACCGGAGGCGTTCACGGTGCCAACCGGTTGGGCGGCAACTCGATCTCGGAAACGATTACCTTTGGCCGCATTGCCGGTGCCGAGGCTGCGGCTTACGCCAAAGCTGCCAAGAAAAAAGCGTGAATCAGGAGGCGTTTGCCAAGGGGGAGCCGCGTGACCAAACGCGGCTTTTTTTCGGGTGCGATCGCGTCTTTCCGTTGATCGGGTAGGTACAATAAGCTTTCTACCGGAGAAATTCATGACCGTGCCAACACTGCTTTCTTACATCGAGATCGAAACGCAACCGAACCCCGACGCGACGGTCATCTGGCTACACGGCTTGGGAGATGACGGCTACGGCTGGTCTTCGGCGGTGAGCGCATTGGGGCTACCGACGGCGGCGCGCATCCGCTTTTTGTTTCCGCACGCGCCGATGATGGCGGTGACGATCAATCAGGGATACCGGATGCGTGCCTGGTACGACGTCGTTGGCAGCGATTTGAGCACGCGCGCCGACCTCGACGGGATGCGGGCATCGCAAGAAAACATCGAGGCCTTGTTGCGGCATGAGGCCGGCCGCGGAATAGCGCCGTCGCGGACAGTGTTGGCGGGATTTTCGCAGGGAGGCGCTGTCGCGTTGTATGCCGGATTGCGGCACCCGGAACGGCTGGCGGGGATTGTGGCGTTGTCAACGTATCTGATGGGAACTGAAACGCTGGAGCAGGAAGCGAGCGCGGCCAACCGTCAAACGCCGATCTTCATGGCGCACGGCACCGACGACCCGGTGGTGTTGCCTCAATGGGGTGAGGTGTCGCGCGATGCGTTACGGGCACGCCATTACGAAGTCGATTGGCGAACGTATCCGATGCCGCATTCGGCGACGGAGCAGGAATTGCGGGATGTCGGCGCGTTTTTGGCGCGGGTGCTGCCCGTGTTCGCTACAGAAACAGCAGAACAAAAACAGGGTTAACCGCAAAGAGCGCAGAGAACTCAAAGATTTTGTGTTTTTTGCGGTTGATTGTTTTTTCAATTGTTCCGCAGCAGAGAAGAAGTTTTTTCTCCGGCGGCGCGCGATGGCAGCCATGAAAAGAAGCGTAATCAGCAGTACCAGTGGCAGAACAAAACGGGATTAACCGCAAAGAATGCAGAGGGCTCAAAGATTTTGTGCTTTTTGCGTTCTTTGCGGTTGATTGTTTTTTCAATGGTTCCGTAGCAGTGAAGAAGGGTTTCCTCTCCAGCGGCGCGCGATGGCAGCCAGGAGAAGAAGCATGGTCAGCAGCACCAGTCCCCCAGGCGACAGGGTGGGAACTTTTTCCAACAAACGAGTGACGGTCACTTCGGCTTCGTTGTTGCTCGGATCGAGGTCGTCCGGCATGTCCACGACAGCTTTGTTGATGATCGGCGTGTTGCCGTAGGTTTCGACGTTGACCGGTACAGTGACCGCATAATCATCGCCGCTCTGCAAGCCGCCGATCAGGCATGTCAGCGTCCGGGTGGTGTCAACATAACTGCAACCGCTGGGAACCTCGGTCAATGAAAGGTCTTCGGGCAAGACATCGATGATCTGGGCGCCTTGCGACGGCGTGACATGAGCGGGGCCATAGTTATGAACGGTGATAACGTATTCGAACAGGTTGCCGTGGGCGACGTTTGTTTTTGACGCCGTTTTGGTAATTCCGAGGTCGGCGCCGGGATTGGCCGGCCCGAGACGGTAGGCGGTCGTGTTTTCCTCATCGGCATCGTTGCCGGGATGACTGTCTTCTTCGGTGGCAGAGCCGGTCACGGAGGTCAGGTTGACTCCGGTCACGTTAGGAAGGGTGACGGCTTCCGTGCGCAGGGTGTAAGTGACCGTTGCGGCGGCTCCGCTCGCCAGCGAAGGCCAGGCACAAACCAACTTCCCGTTGAAAACGCCGGCGGGGGGTTCGGTGCAAACACCGCTTTGATCTACGTTCAGAGAACCCTGATAACTGAAGACGCCTGTCATCGAGACGAAAGCGGAAGCCAGTACGACATCGGTGGCGAGCGACGGCCCATTGTTGCGAATATCGATAGTGTAAGTGGTCATCTCACCGAGAAGAACAGGGTCGGGAGCGTCGTTGATGGTGACTTGTATGTCCGCCTTGGCGGGGGTGATCGTCACTTGTGCCGAAGCGTCGTTATTGTTCAAATCCGATTCTGGTTTATGGGCGCCCGGATTGATGAGGCCGACGCGAGAAGTGCTGATGACAGAGCTGCCTACGGTGCTGGGCGCCATGACCAGATAAGAAACTTCGCGGTAAGCTCCGGAAGGAATTCCGTCTGTCCATTCACAGACCAAAGTTCCTCCTACCGTATCGATAAGGGGATCGGGAGCGGGAGTGCAGACGCCGCCGCCGGCGCTGCCCAAACGAACAAAGCTTGCGTTTTCCGGAAGCTTGATGGTCACTTTTGCCGTCGGAGCCGTTGACGGACCGATGCTGGAAACGCGGGAGGTGAACGTCACCACGGAGTTGGCGGGTGCCTGTGTTGCCTGAGCGATACCCGCGCTGGTTGCCCATGTGGTTACCGTCAAGTCATAAACCTCATTGACTTGGCTTGTGATGGTGACCTCGTTGTTTTTCCGATTCAAATCGCCGACTTCAGTGGAGTACACGGTTGCCGTATTACTGCGGGGGCCGGAAAAAGCAATGGTGGGCAAGACGACGATGTCGATGACCGCCTGTCCGTCGCGCGGTAGTGACGGGAAGGCACAGGTCAGAATATGGGTATTGCCGTTCATCGGAAAGCCGGGAGAGGCTTTGCCGTCAACGGAGCACGTTCCACTGCCGCCGGGGTTTGTCGTTATCGTGACGTTTTGTAATCCGCCGTTGGAAAGCAGCGACGGCAATACGTCGGTGAGGGTGATTTTTGTCGCTTCATCGGGACCATGGTTGGTCACTTTCAAGGTGTAGGTTAGCGGTGAACCGGCGTCAACAGGGTCTGGCTTCGCCGTTTTGGTGATTTCAAGGTCGGCTGTTTTTTGGGTCGCAGCGGCTTCCGTGCCAACGCAATTGTTTGAAGGATCCAATTCTTCGCGCCAGCCCGGACGATTTTCTTTGGGAGCAAGAGAGGCGCAGGCGGAATTACGGAAGGCGCCTTCCTCGGTGATTCGAGCAGGAAGGGTGATCGCCGGAGCGGTGTTGCCGACATTAAGGCCATTGCGGTACTCGCAGCGAACGGTAACGGGGTTTTCCGTGGTGCTGGTCACCGGATAATGGCTGCTGTCGATAACGCCGCCGTTGTTGGAAACGGAACACGTCCAGTTATTTCCGGTGGGCTCGCCCGTAATCATGGTTTTGCCCGGCAACGTGTCGGTAACACTGATGGTTTGTTCGCTGGGAACGTTCCAGGGGCCGAGATTTTTGACCGAAAGGAGGTATTGAAAATCCTGTCCAACGACAACGGGGGTGAAAGAAGCGCTTTTACGCATCTCCATGTCGGTCAAACCACTGGTGTTGACGACGACGGAAGAAGAATCGTTGTCAGGTATCGGGTCTTTTCTTCCGGTCAGGGAAATCGTGGCAACATTGGTGGCGTACATGGCGGAAGGTTTGGCGGTTGCCGTGAACTTGATCGAAGGCATGTCGGTAAAGTTGCCGCCACTGAACCCGTTTCTCGTGCAGGTGAAATTCATCAATTCATTCACTTGGGAGGGGAGCGAGCAGTTCCAACCATCAACGGAAGGATTGGAAACCCAATCGACAAAAGTGAATTCCTCCGGGTTGTAGCTGTCGGTGATGGTGATCGTAACGTCTGTCAACAAATCGCCGCCGTTGTAGCGCGGCGTCAGCGTATAGACCAGATACTCATCCAGAACGGCGACGGTCTTGCTGATACCAGCATCGGTACCTGCGGTAATTTCAACGGAAACGGTTGCATTGTTATTGGAAAGATTGGGGTCGGGCAATGCCGAGCCATCGGAATGCACGGCGCTCAATGTGAAATGGGTGTCGGCGGCGCTGGAAAGCGAGCCGAGGGCGACCGCGTCGATCGTCAGTGTTTTTGTGTCGCTGACGGCCCAAGCGCCGACGCTTTTGCAAGTGATCAAAGTGCCAGCATCTCCGGTTTCCGGGGCGCACTGCCATCCGTCTGCAGTGTCTGTCACGCGGACTTTTTCAGGAACCGTGAATTGAACGATGGTGGCGCCATCGGAGGGGACAGGGTTGGGGCCAAGGTTTTTGACTTGCAGCGAATATTGGAAGGCGCTTCCGGCAATCAACGGATGATCGGGGCCGGAGGCTGTCAGCTCCAGATCGGAGGAGTCTGTTGTCGTCACCGACTTCATCATGCTGTTGTTGGCAGGAAGCGGGTCGGTTGTCGTGGAGGAAACCGTTCCCGTGCTGTTCCACACGCCCGGATTACCGCCAAGCGTATAGACGACGGCAACCGTTTTTGTGTCGCCGAAAGCCATGGTGCCGAAATCGCAGATCAGCGTTGTATCTGACAGAGTACACTCGGGAGGATACGAAACAAAAGCAGCGGTGCCGCCGACTGAAGGAGGCTGCATCTCGGGAAGAACGTTGGTCAGCTTTACGTTATCGGCGGCATCGGGACCGACATTGCTGACCGTGAAGGTACTGGTAAAAGATATTCCGGAAAGGCCGCTTGCAGGGGAGAATGCGTGATTGACCGACAGGTCGGCGGACTGTGCGTATGCCGCGCCTGACAACAACCACCCGAATACCGACAGAAGCGGCAGGAGGTGGCGCGAAACGTGGCGTTTTCTTCTCAAGAGTTTTCCGTTGGCGGTTTGCAGAAGGCGGGAAGAAAAGGGAAGTTGTATGTTGTTCATACACATATCTCCTGATGGAATTCAGAAACGGATAAAGGGGCAACGGAACGTTTCGATGTCTGTGGCTCTCCACAAGGTTGCAGCGGTAATGTCTCGTACGGCCGTGCGACCAAAGGCGACCACTCAACGCGATTGGTTTTTACGGAAAAGGGAGGACACATCCAACGACATGCCGCATACAAAATATGTGACAAGGCGGATACGCTTTTGGTTCAACGCTTGTGAGAATGACGTTTCGGAAAACCGGAACTTGGATCGAGAGGTATCAGGGATCCGGCATCAAGAAATCGTTTTGTTCACATCATTGCGAGCGTAGCGAAGCAGACCAGATTCAAGCCCCCTTTTTTCAAAGGGGGTGCCCGCCGGAAGCAGGCGGGGGTTTGTCTTCTGGATTACTTCGCTACGCTCGCAATGACGCCGAGTGAAATGGTGTGCAGATGTGGTTTAGCCCTTGATAAGGCTCCCACAAAAACTATCCCGGACGGTCGTGCGTCTATGCGGGAATGACGAGGTCAGACATCGGGGCGCGATTCAATCCTGCCCGGTAAATACAATCGGTGCTTCTGTATCCGAAAGGGTATTCAGGACATTGCCGAAATCGTCTTCGTCGAGTTCCGGCAGTTGTTCGCGAACATCTTCCGGTTGGGCAACGTCGGGGTGGCGTGGTTCAAAAAGGTTGAAATCGTATCTTCGGCGGTCCATCAGGTGCGAAGGCACGACGCGGGACATGGCACCGAAGATCGAGTCGAGCCGCCCCGGAAATTTTTTCTCCCATTCGAGCAACATCAGCGACACCTGTTTCCGTTGCAAATGTTGCTGTGAGCCGCACAGGTTGCAGGGAATGATTGGGAACTGTTTCAGATCGGCGTAGCGGATCAAATCGCGTTCGCGCACATACGCCAGCGGCCGGATCACGATGTGTTTTTTATCGTCCGAGCGCAGCTTGGGCGGCATGGTCTTGACGCGGGCGGCGAAAAAAAGGTTCAGGAAGAACGTCGCCAGCAAGTCGTCGCGGTGGTGACCGAGCGCGATTTTGGTGGCGCCGAGTTCACCGGCAACGCGGTAAAGCACACCGCGGCGCAGCCGCGAACACAGCGAACACATCGTTCCGCCTTCGGGAATCACCCGCTTGACGATGCTGTAAGTGTCCTGCTCGACAATCCGATAAGGCACACCGCGTTCTTCAAAGTAGCGCGGCAGAATGTCGGGCGGGAAACCGGGTTGTTTCTGATCGAGATTGACGGCGATCAATTCGAACGGCAACGGCGCGCGCGCTTTCAGCGATAGCAGAATATCGAGCAGCGCGTGGCTGTCTTTGCCGCCGGACAGGCAGACCATCACTCGGTCGCCGGCCTCGATCATCGAAAAATCGGCAATCGCCTGACCGACCAGACGCCGCAGTCTTTTTTTGAGTTTGTTGGCTTCGAATTCGACGCGGCGCGGGTCACGCGCTTTGACGCCGGGAGCGGGAGAAGTATGATCGTCCATGGTGGCGGATTGTAGATGATTGACCGCAGTCTCGCACGGATGACGCCGGTGAGCGCGTTTTGGCGTAATATGGTCATGTCAATCTCGCTTCGGAGGGTTTTATGCAGACGTTACTGGTGGCCAATGCCAAGGGCGGCAGCGGCAAAACGACATTGGCAACCCAGGCGGCGGGCTGGTTCGCCTGCCGCCGCCAGCGTGTTGCGTTGCAGGACGAAGACCCGCAGCGTTCGGCGTCTGGCTGGCTGGCGCGGCGGCCGGCATTGTTCCCGAAAATCGAAGCGCTCAAACCCGGAACCGGTCGCAAGGAAGCGCGTGAGCAGGGACTCTCTTGGCGGGTCATCGATTCGCCCGCCGGATTGCACGGCGAATGGATGCGCGACCTCATTAAGCAAGCGGATGTTTTATTGGTGCCGCTGTCGCCATCGGCTTTCGACATGGAGGCGACGCAAGCATTTCTCGACACTATCGCCGAGTACAAAGCAGTGCGCGAACAAAAGCTGGCGGTGGCGCTGGTTGCGGTTCGGGTTGACGCGCGAACCCGGAGCGCGCAGGAACTCGACGAATTTCTTTACGGCTTTGAGTTTCCGCTCATCGCGCATTTGCGCGAAACGCAAGTGTACGTGCACTGCGCGCGCGACGGTTTGACGTTGTTCGATCTGCCACCGTCACGGGGAAAACAGGATTGGGAACAGTGGTTGCCGATTGCGAAGTGGCTGAAACAGAATTAATGTGTATTTTTTGAGAGCACCATGTTCAAGTTTTTGCGAAGCTTATTAAGCAAAGGCCAACCTCAACCCGAGCATTACCTCCCCGCCGTTCAGCAGGCGCCGACCGAAATTGTGGTAGAAGGAATGCTGCCTTTGGTGTTGACCAAACACTTGAACTGGCACAACGGTTTCCCGATTCCGAACTGGTCTGCCATTTACTCGTGGCTGGATACAATCACTGAAGAATCGAAGAAAAGAACGGCATACAGAGATTGCGAACGCGCCTGGCTCTTACATTTTGCTGCCGCGCTTGGCGCTGATTGCCGCTTGTCGGAATCTGAGAACGCAATGGTTCTTTCGTCTGCGGAGCCCAATGTCGTGAAAGCCAAGCTCGCTTTTATGGAGCGGACATTGAAGAGCATTTCCAGCATGCTCAATGGACTTGCAGAAATTCCGGTAGATGGAAAAGATGTTCTAATCGTATTCGACGAGCAGGACGATTACTACCGGTATGTGTTCTGTTACTATCCTGAGGATGGAGAGTTTGCGCAAAGTTCGGGCATGTACATCAGCGCGGGGTGCTGTCACTTTGTCACGGTGAAAGGTGATCTGACACAAATGGAACCAACCATCGTGCATGAGATGACGCATGCCTGCCTTGCCCACTTGCACCTGCTGCCGCGTTGGGTTGACGAGGGCCTGGCCGTTAATGTTGAAAAAAACTGACAAGGCAGGGGGCTCCTCTGAGGACGCCGCGGGAAATGCAGGAAAAGCATATGCGGTTTTGGGGAGGAGCCGAAATCCAAGAATTCTGGTCGGGAAAATCGTTCTCTCGTCCCGGTGACGCTCAGGAGCTTTCTTACGATCTTGCCCGCATTCTCGTCGAGCAACTTGCGCGGGATTGGGATCGGTTCCGACAATTTGCTCTGGAGGCTGACTGGCGTGATGGCGGCGCACGAGCCGCACGCGAAACTTTCGGCATCAGCCTTGGCGCATGGATAGCGTCAATGTTCGAGAAAGAGAATGCCGAAGTATTCGAGCCACGGGAGACAGGAAGAAGTGAGCGCCGGAAGTGATTAGAACCTATCTCCAGATATATCAGGATAACGATATTATTAAGAAAGTCGCCGAACAAACGCTTATAGCGTCTCAATTACTTTGAGGCAGCCTCTACTTTTTCTGGCCATCATCTCTGCCGACGTCGCAGCGTACCGGCGGCCAAGCCTGCCAGCAGCACGCCGAGCGCGGCGAGAATGCCGCCGCTGGTTGTCGGGATGGACGCCGTCGTGTAGGCAAAAGGAAGCCAGTTTGCGTACAGGGTACGATCAGAAGTCACCAGTGTCAAAAAATCATACGTGGCACTGTAGCCCGAATCCACATACCAGTCCTGAAAACTGTGACCGGGGCGGGTCGGGGCGGTGGGCTGTGTGGCCATAGCATTCGGTGCCACCAGTTGCGGATCCACTGCGCTGCCGCCTACCGAATCAAACGATACGACATAGTTCAAAGTGCCATTGATATAGGCAATGTCGTAATTGTTATATCCCCAATTGATCGCCGGTTGATCAAACGGCTTGGTGAAGCTGGTCGTATGTACATGCGCTATGTGTGTCGGCTTGTCGATATCAGCGATGAGATAAGCGGCTTGGGCGTGGTTGTTCGCAAAAGTCACCGTTGCTGCAACATCAACATTGGCAAGACCTGCGTAACTTACCCAGATACCGCCGCCGTTTAAGGCGGCGATGTTGCCGGTGACTTGTATTTGGTCATTCAGGCTCACAGTTGAGCCGTCGTAAGTGTAGAAACCGCCGCCGTGGGCGCTCGCGGTATTGCCTTTGATTTGAACGTTGTCGTTGATGGTGGCGCTGGAGGGGATAACGCCGTTGAACATTTGAAAGATGCCGCCGCCGCGGGCGGAGGTGTTGTTGTAGATCTGTGTGTCGCCGCTGATCGTGAACGATCGGTAGGCTGAAATACCGCCACCGTAATCACTTGCCGAATTGCCGTAAATCTCGCCGCCAGTGATTACAAAGTTACGTCCGTAGCTGGCGGCTTCGATGCCGCCGCCCCTTCCGGAGAGCGTTGGAAGAGAGGCCATAGCTGTGTTGTTGTAAATTTTGCCGCCGCTCATGTAGAAATCCGAAGCAGTGGCGGTGGTGAACACGCCGCCGCCGATATTGGCGGTGGAGAGGGCTCGCGTAGGGTCGCCGTCAGTGGTGGCATCGGTTTGGAACACGCTGGGGTCAACGACGATGCTGGAGGGAGCCATCAAAAAATCAATGTCTCCCATGGTGGCGTGGTTGTCGTAGATTTCACCTCCATTAAGGTAAAAGGTTGCGTTCTGCACTACATAGACTCCGGCAGCAATGAAGGCATGATTTCCGTGGATGCTGCCGCCTTCCATTGTAGCGATGGCGCGGTAGGTGGCAATAGTGCCATTGGTGCCGGAATAAAGCACCACGCCGCAGCCCAGCGCGGCTACGTTGTTACTGATTTCCGCCCCGTCAAGAATCGTCAGAGTGGCATTACGACTGGCGGCGCTGTCCCAGCCAGGAAAAACCGTGATAGCTCCGCCGGTGCTTCTGCTGGGGCCGATGGCGTTGTCGCCGGACATATTGCGGTTGTTTCGCAGGGTCGCTCCGTTGCCCAGCGTCACATCCCCACCGTTAAGAATCAGTTCGGAATTCGCGTTGATATTGGCGCCGTCGAGGATGATATTTGACAAATTCAGGATGCCTCCGTCTACCCGGAAGAGCTGTGAGGTGGTTGAACTGTAACCTGCGTTGACCATGGTAGTGTCCCGCAGCAGAATTTTGCGCCCGGCGCCAATGCCGTCACTGGTGAGGTTGACCGTTTTTCCCGGTGGAATCGTTTTTGAACTGGTAATGGTGATGTTTGCTGTTACGGTGATGTTGATCACTGGGTCGGTATCAGTCGTCAATGCCGTATCAAAATCGGTCTCATTGGCTACGCTATGGTTGCCCGCATATGCAGACGTTACGGCAAGAGTGCCGCATAAGACCATAACCATGATTAACATCAAGTATTTTGTCAACGACATTTTGTAATTCCTTTCCGGGTGTTTTTCGCAAACTCTTTTAAAGTCCCCGATAGGGGATCAGTAAATCCCCCGCCTTTAGGCGGCTGGGAAGGAAGTGGTTCTGGTGTAAAGTAGTTGGATGGAAGCATACAAGCGCGGTAGCCACACAGTCTGG
>JAIRJZ010000008.1 GCA_031260355.1 Burkholderiales bacterium | reverse complement strand
CTGTCATCAACGCATCGCTTCTTTCGATTTGTCCATCATTTGAATAACGACCATGTCGTCATTTAAACTGTTACCCATGTCTTGGCACACCTGTTACCTATGTGTCGAGTCTGTACAAGGGGGGGTGGAAAGCGTATGCATTTGAACCAAGCGCGCTCTGGGGAATAGAACAAGTATGACTGAGCACAAACCGCCTTCATTGCCCGCGACCGAAGCCCCCGGCATTCGGGCAGGGACGCCAGCCTTCATTCGCTTACAGATTGCGCTGTTTCTCGGCGGCTTTTCGACGTTTGCTTTGGTGTATTGCGTACAGCCGCTGTTGCCGCTTTTCTCGCACGATTATGACATTTCGCCGGCACAGGCGAGCGTCGCGCTGTCAACGACGACCGGCACCATGTCGGTGATGCTGATTGTCGCCAGTGTGCTGTCGGATCGTTTCGGGCGGCGCGGTATCATGCTTTTTTCATTACTGGCCGCCGCTTTGTTGATGTTGGCCTGCGCCGCGGCCGGCAACTTTCATACGCTGGTCGTGCTGCGCACCGTGCAAGCCGTCGCACTGGCGGGTCTGCCGGCGGTGGCGATGGCGTATCTTGCCGAAGAAATCGAATTTTCCGCGCTCGGTTATGCGATGGGGTTTTATATCAGCGGCAATGCGCTGGGCGGGATGAGCGGGCGTTTCATCTGTGCCTGGGTGGCCGAGCATTCGTCCTGGCAGATGGCGTTGGCGGTGATTGGCGTTCTGGCGTTGTTGATGGCCGTCGGTTTCTGGAAGCTGTTGCCGCCGTCGCGCCGCTTCCGGCCGCGTCCCTTGCAGCTTTCGGTGATGTGGGAGGGGGCGCGCGCGCATTTCCGGGACGCGCGGCTGCCCTGGCTTTTTCTGGTGGGCTTTTTGCTGATGGGCAGCTTTGTCAGCGTTTACAACTACTTGGCGTTCCGACTGGTTCAGGCGCCGTTCTCGCTGTCCACCGGACAGGTCGGATCGGTGTTCCTTCTCTACATCATCGGGATGTTCAGTTCCCCTTGGGCAGGGCGGCTGGCCGACCGTTTCGGGTTGTCGCGGGTGCTGTGGGTGGTGGTGGCGCTGATGCTGGGCGGTGTCTTGTTGACGCTCGCCGATTCTCTGTGGGTGGTGATCGCCGGGGTGGCGGTGCTGACTTTCGGATTTTTCAGTGGTCATGCGGTAGCAAGCAGTTGGGTTGGTCGCCGCGCCAAGACAGCGCGAGGGATGGCGTCGGCGCTGTACCTGTGGGCGTATTACTTCGGTTCCAGCATTATCGGGACGTTTTCGGGAACGCTGTGGGGCGTCGGCGGCTGGTCGGCCATCGTCGCTTGTCTCGCAACATGTCTGGCATTGTGTCTGGCGGCGTCCGTGCACTTGTGGCGGGTCGAGCAAGAGTAAGAACCGCTGGTTTTCCGGTTATTCCTAGGGGGTATTGACAAAGTCAAGGAACCTACCTATTCTGCGGATATTCTAATGACGGTGGTTTTAACGCCCGTCCTATCAAGCGCCTTTATCTTTAACCATTGGGGGTTTTCTTCAGGAAAAGGCGAAAACGCGCCTATTCCTGAAAACCCCCTCGCTTTATTGAATACGTTGAGGTATCAATATGCGTTCGTTACTCAAAGGATTCACTGCGTTTGGAATTTTCGGATTGCTCGCTTTTGCGAATCTTTCCGCCGCTCAAACCCCGACGTTTTACTACCAAACCTACCTGAATCTTGACGGCAATACTGCCACCGGTTGTACCGTCGAAGTTCCCGACCATCCCCTCGGCAACCCCCAATATCTTCACGGCGTCGAAGTCTCCCTCATCGTGACGGTCACTAACGGCGTGCTGGTATCCGCCGAACGGTTCGCCTGTATCGGCAACGCCCTGATTTCCCAAGGCCCGGACAGTGGTCATCCGACCTACACCCTCGGTGGCGCCTTCATTGAATATCGCCTGCCGAATATAGCGATCACTTCGCAAACTACCATCGGCTTCGCCGCCTCGACCTCGCCGAACTTCGACATTCCTTCCGACGTTTTCTTCGAAGATACCAGCAGCCAGCCCATTCTGCTTGCCCCGCTTCTTCGCTCTGGAAACAGCGTTCCGATTCCGGTCTCCACCCCCGTGCTGTTACTCCTCATCGCCATTGCCGCTGGGCTGATCGCCGCTCGTTACCTGCGCACACCACAAGACCGACGTATTGGCGCGTTGGCTCTGATCGTCTGTTTAACCGGCATAAGTGGCGCCGTGCTTTCTGCCACTAAAATTATCCTCGATGGCAACGGTGGCAGTTGGAATGGAGTCCCCGTACTTGCCATCGATCCCGTAGGCGATGCCCCGTACCCCGAGATCGACTTGGTACGGGTATTTGGCGTTTACCAAGGGGACACCCTCTACCTCAGGCTCGATCTCGAAAAAAAGCCCGACAGTGGCACGCCATCTGCCAACACCCCGCCGCGCATCACCAGCGATCCGGTGACAACGGGTGCTGTCGGCACTGCCTACAGCTACCAGGTTGAAGCCGAAGACGACGATGGCGATATACTGAACTATAGCCTCCCCGAATCGCCGACGGGCATGACCATCGACAGCGATGGCCTCGTCAAATGGGCTTCGCCTGTCTCTGGAGCACACAACATCACCGTTCGTGTTTCCGACGGACAAGCGACGGATGAACAGAGCTACGTTCTTACCGTCAGTATCGCGCCACTGGTGAACACCCCACCGCGCATCACCAGCGATCCGGTGACAACGGGTGCTGTCGGCACTGCCTACAGCTACCAGGTTGAAGCCGAAGACGACGATGGCGACGCGTTGACCTACAGCCTTACCGAATCGCCGACGGGTATGAGCATCGACAGCGACGGACTTATCACCTGGACCACACCGGTTCTCGGAACACACAACATCACCGTGCGCGTCAGTGACGGACAAGCAACGGATGAGCAAAGCTATATGTTGACCATAAGTGCTGCTTCGCCACCAGTGATTGTTATTAACGTTAGCGTTACCCAGCCCGCGACGGGAAGTGTGTTTACGCAGAGCAGCGCGATTCCGTTGAGAGCGAGCGCCGCCATCACTGGCGGCACGGTCAACAAACTCGAATTCTTCAGTGGTAGTGCCTTGCTGGGGGCAGGCGCTTTTAGCAGTGGCGAATACGGCTATGAATGGAGTGCCGCTGTTGGTGATTACAGCGTATTCGCTCGTGTCACCGACAACCTGAGCGGCATACACGATTCGCTGTCGGTCAACATCAAAGTGTGTGGTGCGCCGACATTGACGTTCACCAGTCCGATTGACGGTGCCAGCATGACTGCACAGGGCGAATGGGCGCTGGCGGCAACGGCCTCCACTGTTTCCGGCTGTGGAGCAATCACCAAAGTCGAATTCTACAACGGCTCCGATCTGCTCTACGCTGCAACAAGCGCACCGTACACCTACCTCTGGCAAAACGTCCCAGCAGGCGATTATGTTCTGACCGCTAAAGCAGCAGATAGCCTCGGTGGGACAAGTGAACAAAATATTAACGTTAGCGTTACGGCGGCAGTGCCGATGCCGGAGATTACGTTGATATCTCCGATCGACGGCAGTACCTACGAAGCAGGGAATGCGGTCACGCTATCGGCCAGCACCAACCTGCCGCCGACAGACGTGCAGTCCGTGGAATTCTTTGCGGGCGCGGATCGTATCGCCGTGGGCTCCCTGAGTGGCGACCAATACACCGCCACATGGACAGCGCCCGCCGGAAGCCATGCCATCTTTGCGCGGTTGACCGACAACGCTGACAATACCTACGATTCCAGTAGTGTCAACATCACGGTGAACGCTTCCTGCGTACCGGAAGTCAGCCTTACCAGCCCGACAAGCGGTACAACTATCACGGTGCCTGGCGAATTGGTCTTGACTGCTCAAGCAACGGTTGATGTGCCCTGCGGCGCGATTACCAAAGTCGAGTTCTACAGCGGGACCCAATTGCTGTCTGCCACCGCTACTGCGCCATACACCTACACTTGGAATAACATTCCCGAGGGCAGCTATACCCTCACCGCCAAAGCGTTCAGCACTACCGCTGACAACACCAGCGCAGCGGTTCAGGTTACCGTTGAAGGCGAAGGATCGGTAGCTGAGCTTAATATCCTGTCACCAACCAGCGACGCTACCATTAACGACGTTGTGACCATCGTTTCCGGGACATTTACCTATAGCCCCGGTGCCGTCATCATCGCCAACGGCAAAGAAGCGAAGATCAAAGAAGACGGTACCTTTATCATCTACGACGTACCGCTGCAATCTGGAAGCAACACCCTTACCGTCGTGCTTAACACCCACGAGCATGATCCGGTGAGTAAAGAAGTCACCGTGATCGGCGCTGGAAATCCCCCGATGTCCGTCAATTTAACCCCGGCAAAAGGCGTGGCGCCGATAGAGACGACGCTTTCTCTCCAACTGCAACCAGGAAACAGCTTCGGAGAGTATTGCCTGGCTCTCGGGTACGCCAAAGATGGCGGAAGTGTCGAAGATGCTTATGCTCTGGAAGATGTCGGCAAACGGGTTGGGGCAGACGAACAGGCGAGCCTCAGGTTTACCTTCCCGGAGGCCGGTGAATACACCGTCCATGTCCAGTTGCAAGGGCTGTTTCCCGGTGGGCAGTGCGGTGTGCCGGTCTATACCACGACAAGAACTCTCATGGTTGATACGCCAGCCAAAGCCATCGGAGATACGTTGGAAGTGTATTTCGCAATGGTCAAATACTTGAAGCTCAAACAGCCGGATAAGGCGTTGAAATACTTTACGGGCGATGTCCGGGATCGTTACCAGCGTGTTTTTGATGACCTCAAAGAGGAGCTTCCTGCCTTGGCGGATCAACTTTCAGCCGCTCAACAGACTGTTCTTGGCGGCGATATCGCTGAACTCATGGTGACAACGGAGATCGGAGGAGAACGGCAGACTACGCCTGTTTACTTGTTGCGTGGGTCCGATGGTATCTGGCGCATCGACAGCATGTGAAGAGCGGCGCCAAACAGTCAGAATCTATAACGGCCCTTCAAAATGGAGACGATGATGTCTTTACATAATCAGCTAAACGCTAGTATTTTGCTGATGTTTGCGATGGCTCTGCTCAGATCGCTTGGGCATGCGCAGCATCTCTTGCACGATATGGCGCAGCCGCAGCATACGCGGGACGATTGGCATGCCGGTACAGGGTGCATCATTTCGGACAATGCCTGTTTGGCAGGGAAAGCCAGTTTTTATGAGAGGTACCTTGAGGCGAGAGTAAGTGGGAGCCCTACTTTCTCTCTCCCGACGAAGGTATTGCCTGGTCAGCCACAAGAGTCCTGATAAAGGAAAATGTAATGATGCGTCTACGCAACCAGTTAAGCGCGAGTATCTTATTGACGCTCGTTATGGTTCTGAATGGCTGTTCTGGTATGCCGGAGACTCGTGAGTTTCCAAAACACGCCTATCTTGATGGGAGTGGTAGCGGACGCCCCTGGATACCAGATACCGACGGACAAAAAGAGGTCAAGGTGCAAGTGTTGGACGCATCGACAATGCAGCCGGTTGCCGGGGCGATTGTAGTTGGTGGTTATTACGGGCCGGGGAGAAACGGCTGGGTTTGTGGCTACTCCGAAAGCGCTGTTTCCGATGAAAACGGCTGGGTGACTTTGCCGAACGATCAGGATGAAAGGATCAGGAGCTTGTCGGATCGTTATCGGATATTTGGCCCGGTACTGGAATCGGCATACAAGCGCGGATACAAAAAGCTGCCGTTACCGCTAAAGGTGGCTAAATACCGGATTGATGTTCGCACAGAAAACAAGAAAGAGTACTGGGAAGAGATCTGGTATATCTCCCAACTCGTTTTGGACTCCGAGTTGTGGGAAAACAACCCTTCATGGGTCATTTTGCCGGACAAATATCCTGATGGGAAAGCAGCTCTTTTAGCATCACGTGAACGCAGCACCATTTACCTCTATCCCTCAGCCGCGAAGACGAAGGAGGAGCGAGAGAGGGAACTGCGTTGGATAACCCCGATTTGTTCTAAATACCCTTTTCCTTGGTCATCTTCGGAAGGAGGGCTAGCTGCCGAAAAAGCGGTATTTCAGGAATTGAAGGATATTGGATATTACGATGGGCGCGAACAGATTCAAAAGAATGCAGAAAAAGATATAGCGCGTTACGAAAACTCTTTACAGAGAATACGGCAAGAAGCGACGAAAGGAAAATGAAATGCTTACGGTGAAATCTACTGCGGCCATAATGTTAATATTATTTCTGGCATTCCTCTCCTCATATTCCTATGGCTATGAAGTTTCGACTCATGCGGCTCTGGCTCGCGAAGCCTATGGTAAGTCAAAGTTGGAAACGCAACCAACGCCACCAGAAACCATCGATTTACTGACACGGCTTGGCGTTTCTTCATATAAGGGCGATTTGGGCAATCTTTACCTTGACATGAACTTGGATAAAGGCATAGTAACGGTTCGGCTGAATAATCCTGGGGAAGGCGGAAAGACAGGGGACGTAGATTTTACTGAAGACAAATTCAAGCGTGCCAATAGATGGGTAACAGGAGATTCTCCAACCTTTCAATCCCCCGCCGGCTGGATGATGGTAGGCGCGATTCGTGAAGATGATGTGACCTACGATAAGGGTATGAAAGAAAACCCGCCGCAAGACGACCCTCAAGGCAGCTTCAATCGGGTTTACAACCATTTTTACGATCCCTATCTTGACGGTCGCCCGATGCAGGCGGCGATCATTGCCGGAGTAGCGTCGCCGGATTGGGCGATCGATGGCAAAGGCCTGCCGCTCGCAAAGAACAACCATTTCTCGATAAAGAACGCACGGGAGGCAATGTTTCGAGCGGTGACGTTAAAGACATTGAAAAACGGACAGTTGGAGACATTGCCCGTACCGGAAGCTCCGGACGGCAATGGCCTGACCGGAGAACAGCAACGCAAAGCCTATTGGGCGACAGTGTTCAAGTCGCTGGGGCATGCGCAGCATCTCTTGCACGATATGGCGCAGCCGCAGCATACGCGGGACGATTGGCATGCCGGTACAGGGTGCATCATTTCGGACAATGCCTGTTTGGCGGGGAAGGCGAGTTTTTATGAGAAGTACCTTGAGGCAAGGGTGAATGGCGACCCTACTTTCTCTCTTCCGACGCAGGTATTGCCCGGTATGGAACAAGAAATCAGAGATAGCGATGTCTCGCCAGCGTTCAATCCCTCCGCGCCGAATTACGGTAATTATGCGATTCCCCAGTTTAACGGCTTCAGGGAGCATTACACTGGCGGTATCAATGACGTCAGCTACAGCGCCAAGGGGCTGGCTAACTACAGCAATATGGGGTTTTACAGTGCCGGGACAAATCTGGACTCGATAACTCATCACGAACGTCCACCTAATGACGGCGGAGCGTTGACGGAGCGTAAGTTAGCTTCAGGGACGTTTACAAACTTGGCCGGCGAGCTTGTCAATAACATGCTTAATCAATACGGTGATTTGTACCTGTACGATTATAAGGTAACCGACAACAACAACCCTGCGGACAGTCCGATCAAACCGCTGAGCTCAAAAAGCGCTTTTGATCAATTTTTACGCGCCAAGGGAAAGAAGCCTGTATATTCCCTCAACCACTACAACTACAACGCACAGGCCGACTTGCTTCTTCCCCGCGCCGTTGCGTACAGCGCCGGGCTGATCGACTACTTCTTTCGAGGGGAAATGGAAATCAGTTTGCCGAAGGAAGGCATTTATGGTCTTGTTGACCATGCGAAATTTGCGCCGCCAAACCCGGCAACCGATCCGATCAACGACTTCAAAGGTTTCGGAAAAATCAAGCTGAAACTCAAGAACACCACGGAGAGTATCGGTTCATCTCCCCAAACGATGAGTAACGGAGTTCTTGTAGCGGTATTCAAGTTCTACAGAAACAGCGAGTACACCGATGATCTGAGCGGAGAGCTTTCTGATGATGACCCCGAAGCGACAACTCAGGCTAATATCGAAAGGAAAAAGACAAAGGTGGAAGAAACCGTTGTTTCCGAGCCAGTGCCCCTGAGCAGCCTCGCGTTTGGCGAGGAAACGGAACTCACGTTCAATTTCCCCCAAGAGCTTCCGATCAACGCTTGGGCGCCGGTAAGGCTTTCTGTGGTGTTTCGCGGGAAGCTGGGGGATGAAGAAGATGCGGTAGCTATTGCCGAGAAAAAGATTTCCTCGCCTGTTTTTTTCACGATATTCAACCGGATGGATTTGGTCAACCTCTTTGGCACCTGCTATACCAAGGAGCAAGTTAACGCAGACTTTGAGGTTTTTCGTCTTTTAAGAGATGAGTGCAACGGTTATTACTTTTACTCACCCTATCCAGATTGGCACCTCATGGGCGTGTGTCAGTGGAGCGGGATGTATGCCTATGCGTATTTTGGCGCATACAACGCCAATCTTAACAAGGGAAACATTACCGTCAGTTGGAATACCGGATCAACCGCCGCGTTCTTTGCGGACGCAGGAATAATAACGCCCCGTTCTGGGAGGCTCGCTTTTTTAGTAGACGATGAAAAAACCGGCTTGAGGGCAACAGCGTTATCTTGGGACGCTTTCGATAACAGCATGTTTTATCAGGGTCCTTATGGGCATCATGGTCTGGCCTCTACGAGAAATGACCTTCTTCTTCAAGATGATGATTCCCAAGGTGATGATTGGTTGAGACTTATCGATTACGAAAACATGGCCGATAAATATTTTCGGTTTAGGAGCTATAGAGGAGTAAAGTTTTATGATGGAGCGTATTATGTCCTGAACGGCAACCTTTTTGGCTACTCGTCTACTTCAGGATGCCTCTCCTATGGAGGCGGCCTTACGGGGCCTCCTCTGCCTGATTTGGTAGGCGATAGCGAACGTTATCCGGTGCCGGCAGCGTCGATAGAGGGGTGGTAACTTCCAGGAAGCAAAGGCGCGATAGTTCTTGTGACTAAACCCAATGCCGCACCGTTTATCGCAGGGGAAACGGTGCGGCAGTTCTGGAAGCTGCCATATCCAGCAGACGGTTTCGATCCCGGTTTGGCATTGCTGATACGTTTTTCGACAAGAGCGATTTGGGGCAGCGTGTCCGCTGGCAATGCCGGTGGAAAGCTGTTATCCATTCGGCGCTTAAAAAATGATTTGTGCGAGAGACTCTGAATGCAAAAAGAATAGTCTCTTTAAAGTCCCCGATAGGGGATCAGTAAATCCCCCGCCTTTAGGCGGCTGGGAAGGAAGTGGTTCTGGTGTAAAGTAGTTGGATGGAAGCATACAAGCGCGGTAGCCACACAGTCTGG
>JAIRJZ010000006.1 GCA_031260355.1 Burkholderiales bacterium | reverse complement strand
CCAGACTGTGTGGCTACCGCGCTTGTATGCTTCCATCCAACTACTTTACACCAGAACCACTTCCTTCCCAGCCGCCTAAAGGCGGGGGATTTACTGATCCCCTATCGGGGACTTTAAAGGAAAACTCCCCGCCAACCTAGGCTGGGCGGGGAGTTTCTTCGGACTAATTGTAGCTAACCGGGGTGAGAGAGGGAACTACAACCTGCTGGACGCAACCGAAGACAAGTTGAGCATTGTAGCTAACCGGGGTGAGAGAGGGAACTACAACCCCCAGCCATATCTCACCAGCGGCGCACCGATTGTAGCTAACCGGGGTGAGAGAGGGAACTACAACCGTTTTGTCCGCCAGAACGGCCTGTAACGCATTGTAGCTAACCGGGGTGAGAGAGGGAACTACAACGCCTTTGCTGCTCCAAGCGTCACGAATGGAATTGTAGCTAACCGGGGTGAGAGAGGGAACTACAACCGGCCACACACCTAAGCGCAGCTGGTCGGAATTGTAGCTAACCGGGGTGAGAGAGGGAACTACAACCGTCTCCGGGAAAGGAAGCACCGTTCTCAAATTGTAGCTAACCGGGGTGAGAGAGGGAACTACAACGCGCAAGCGCGACGATAGGGATTCTTGAAAATTGTAGCTAACCGGGGTGAGAGAGGGAACTACAACGCTTGCTTCGCGCGGGCCGCCGACGGCCGCATTGTAGCTAACCGGGGTGAGAGAGGGAACTACAACCCGACTTGCTGCGACTGCAAAAACATGATGATTGTAGCTAACCGGGGTGAGAGAGGGAACTACAACAATAAGTCATCGCGGCTTCCTTAGAACCACATTGTAGCTAACCGGGGTGAGAGAGGGAACTACAACAGCAAGCTCGATCGACACCTTTTCTATCTTATTGTAGCTAACCGGGGTGAGAGAGGGAACTACAACTGGTATTGCAGCAAGGCGACCGTGTGGTTAATTGTAGCTAACCGGGGTGAGAGAGGGAACTACAACCCAGTGCCGCATCGCCATCGGGTTGTGTGTATTGTAGCTAACCGGGGTGAGAGAGGGAACTACAACGCAGGAGCAAGTCTGCACCATGCTCGAAGCATTGTGGCTAACCGGGGTGAGAGCAACTACAACCCTATCGGAGGCTTGTTGCCACCTCCAACATCTCGGCTCAGTTGCTCTTCACTTCTTTAAGTAGATTCGGGTGACGGTTCAGCAATTTAAAAAGTTGGATCAAAGCCAACGGCGGTTTGGCTTTGCCATTCTCGTAACGCGAGAACGCGTTGACACCGCCGCCAAAGATTTCGGATGCTTCGCGTTGACCGAGATGAAGCTTTTTGCGGACGTTGGCGATGAAGTTGGGATCGACGTAAGCTGCATTCACTTGGCGCTGGAACAAGCCAACCAACTCGCCGTAGCGATCACCATGCTCACGGTTCAAGATGATTTCCCCGCAAGCAGGGCAGAAGTCGCCCATCACTGCTGGAATGACGGAGTTTTCTCCCTTGTAAGTATAGGGTACGTCGCGCGTGTCGTGAATTAATTCTGCCGCGCCGCAGCATGGGCATTTCATCTCATAACTCCTTGAAGGACACGATTAATACATCTTCGATAACCGTCAACTTCAAATACACTTCGTTGCCGCTTGCTGTCTTGGTGTGGTACACGTCCTGCCAAACACGATGGTCGGCAGCGGTCGTCATGCTTTTGTAGAAGTCGCGGAACGTCAGCGTCAAAATAACGGCGCACATTTCGCTCAAGCTGTTGATGCCAAGCTCGCGCGCTCCGTTATAGGCACTGGCTGTGGCTCTGACTCGACCGGCCTCCACCAACGCTTTGACCACGACCAACTTGCAATGCGGGGTGTGCTTTTCCCTTTTCAATACTAACCTAGTAGGTTAATTCTGGCAAGCGGTTCATTCTTCCGCCGCTCCTTCAACCCACTCCAGCGCTTCATACAGCACTTCAACCGATTGGCGTTCCAACTGCCGCGGATCGGAAAGCCATTGCCGGAACAGCCGCGCGCGCGGTTGGCCGTGGCACAGGCCGAGAAGATGGCGAGTGATCGCGCGCAATGCAGCGCCTTGCCGCAACTGGTCTTTCACATAGGGAATCAGCGCCTCGATCACGGCGCGCCGTGTCGGCAACGGCATAGCGCTCCCGAAAAGCCGCGCTTCGGCTTCCGCCAGACAATACGGCTGGTGGTACGCCCAGCGTCCCACCATCACGCCGTCGATGCCCGCCGCCAGTTGCGCTTCGATGGCAGACCAATCCGTCAATCCGCCATTCAGTACGATTACACACTGCGGAAAGTCGCGTTTCAGTTGTCGCACAACCTCATAGCGCAACGGCGGAATCTCGCGATTGTCTTTCGGCGACAGCCCGGATAACACTGCATTGCGCGCGTGCACAATGAACACATCGCAGCCCGCCTCATGCACTGTGCCGACAAAATCGCGCACGAAGCCGTAGTCCTCGACATCATCGACCCCGATCCGGTGTTTGACCGTTACCGGAATCGGCACCGCCTCTCGCATCGCCCGCACGCAATCGGCCACCAGCGTCGGTTCTTTCATCAGGCAAGCGCCGAAGCTGCCGCTCTGAACCCGCTCGCTCGGGCAGCCGCAGTTGAGATTGATTTCGTCGTAACCCCAACGCGCGCCGAGCCGGGCAGCGTGCGCCAGCATCGCCGGATCGCTGCCGCCCAGTTGCAGCGCCAGCGGATGCTCGGTGGCATCGAAGTCCAGATGCCTCGCCGCATCGCCGTAATACAACGCCGGCGCCGTCACCATCTCGGTGTACAGTCGCGCGTGCGGCGACAGCAGCCGATGAAAATAGCGGCAGTGGCGATCCGTCCAATCGAGCATCGGCGCCACACAAAAACGGTACGGCGCGGGAGGATGTATTTCAGTCATGGCCGCATTGTACGGCGAATGTGAACGCGGAACCGCTCGCAGTGTGGAGTGTGAGAGCGACGGGGTAACCCCGCCGCTCTCAGATCCCGCTTCAAAATCTTTGTGACGCTATCAACGTTCGCTTGGCTACTCCGTCATTCTCGCGGAAGCGGGAATCCAGGCTTTCTTTCTGGATTCCGGCCTTCGCCGGAATGAAGGCTTATCGATACCAAACTCCTGATACATTTTGAATTAAGGCAGGCTCTGATCGGCTACCGCGATTCCTCTATGGAACCTCTGAAAAACCCTTCCTGTCATTCTGCGCGTAGCGAAGTCGCAGAATCCAGACGCCGCGTGGATCCTGCGACTTCGCGCAGGATGACAGGCAGGGGATAGCCGGGTTGTTCAGAACGTTCCTATGCTTTTGAAAGTGCGGCGATGTCTTTTTTCAATAGGTAGTTGGCGAAAATCACGACCGCCATCATGCCGGCGCAGATGATATACGCCGTTGTAAACTTCCC
This sequence comes from Burkholderiales bacterium, assembly GCA_031260355.1. Classification (GTDB taxonomy): domain Bacteria; phylum Pseudomonadota; class Gammaproteobacteria; order Burkholderiales; family Casimicrobiaceae; genus UBA931. Next base: position 33,244 of record JAIRJZ010000006.1, on the reverse strand, counting down.
GGTCGTATCATAGATATAGTCTGTCATCAAAGGCGCCACAACGCCGGAAAGCCCCCAGGAAAGAAACAGGATGCCGTAGTTTCCACCAAAGTTTTTAAGCCCGTATTGATCTGCCGTCAACGCCGGAAACACGCTTAGGAGTGTTCCGTAACAGAACCCGATCAATACAATGCCAATGCCCAGAGCCGCCATGTTTTGATAATAGATGAACCCGACCATGTTCAACAGTTGCAAAACAGACACGACAAACAAGGCATTTACCCTGCCGATCTTGTCGGACATCAAACCACCCAGCACCCGGCCAAAGGTGTTCGTGATTGCCAGGAACGCTACCAATATTGCCAGAATGGCCGTATCAGTAATATGCAGTTGAGAACTGGCGATTTTTGTAATGTTCCCGATAACCATCAGGCCGATCGATGCCGACAAAAGGAACATGATGAACATCAGATAGAAGCGCTTTGTTTTGAGCATTTCCTTCGTTGTGTAATCAACGGACGCGCTGCTTTTGGCGGCGGCTTCTTTCAAATTTTCGGGAACTGTCGGGGTATAACCTTTCGGCGGATTGTTGATGAGCTGCGCAATACATGTGCTTGCGATGAAGATGCCCGCCCCCAGAAACATCAACGTTTTTTCAATGCCGAAGTTGTTGAGCAATGCCGTCGTCAGCGGCGCGAAATATACCGCCGCAAGGCCAAACCCCCCCACAATCAAACCGCTGACAATGCCCTTTTTGCTGGGATGGAACCATTTCAGCGCCGGCGGGGTAACGCAACCGTAACCCAAGCCAATGCCAACACCCGTAACAACACCAAAACTCAGGGCAACGCCCACGGGATTGTTACCGACCAACCCGGACAGGATGAGGCCCAGACCTACAAGAGCGCCCCCTGCCGTCACAACCCATCTGGGACCTATCTTGTCTTGAATCTTGCCGCCGGCCAGAAGCCCCAAGGCAAAGCACACGATAGCGAGGGTATAGGGAAACCCCGCTTCCGAGCTTGTCCATTCCCAGCCGCCATTGGCGACGGAAGCCATCATTCTTGTTTTCAATACGCTCCATGCGTAAAGAACGCCTATGGTCAGGTTAAAAAACACGCCCGCCAGCAATACAACTTTGGCCTTTTTTTGCTTTTCATGGTCTTGCATGAAAATATCTCCTTCTCATTAAAACACCATTAAGACGGACTCGCCTGATGCCGGAATGCTCAGTAGGCGCCGCCATTATAAGGGCGCTCCCAGCAGAAGCAACCTTACCGGCAGTATGAGCATTTCGCCGTATTGCGCGCGCGGCAGGCTTGGGGCATGATGCGTTTGTTGCGGCATTTGGCAGCGAGACGCCAGCTCTGCTGTTTTGCTTGCGCTTCCATCTTTTCAGAAGGAGTTTTCATGAGCTATCAGCACATCAAAATCCCGGCCGGTGACAAAATCACCGTCAACGCCGATTTTTCGCTCAATATCAGCGATAACCCGATCATCCCCTATATCGAAGGCGACGGCATCGGCATCGATATTTCGCCGGTCATGATCCAGGTGGTGGACGCGGCGGTGCACAACGCCTATGGCGGCAAGCGCAAGATCAGTTGGATGGAAATTTACTCCGGCGAAAAAGCGGCGCGTGTTTACGATAAAGACACTTGGCTGCCGGAAGAGACGCTGCATGCGTTAAAAGAATACGTGGTCTCCATCAAGGGACCGTTGACCACACCGGTCGGCGGCGGCATGCGTTCGCTCAACGTGGCCTTGCGCCAGGAACTGGATTTGTATGTGTGTCTGCGGCCGGTACGCTATTTCAAAGGCGTGCCGTCGCCGGTCAAGGCGCCCGAGAAAACCGATATGGTGATCTTCCGTGAAAACTCGGAAGACATTTACGCGGGCATCGAATGGCAGGAAGGAACGGCGCAGGCAAAAAAAATGATCGATTTCCTGCAACAGGAAATGGGCGTTAAAAAGATTCGCTTCCCGGGAACGTCCGGGATCGGTGTCAAGCCGGTGTCGCGCGAAGGCACCGAGCGGCTGGTGCGCAAGGCAATTCAGTATGCGATCGACAACGACAAGCCATCGGTAACTTTCGTGCATAAAGGCAACATCATGAAGTTCACCGAGGGCGCGTTCCGCGACTGGGGTTATGCGCTGGCGCAACAGGAATTCGGCGCGCAGTTGATCGACGAGGGGCCGTGGTGCCAATTCAAGAACCCGAAAACCGGCAGGGAAATTGTTATCAAGGATTCGATCGCCGATGCGTTCCTGCAACAGATTCTGTTGCGGCCGGCCGAATACAGCGTGATCGCGACTTTGAATCTGAACGGCGACTACATTTCCGACGCGCTGGCGGCGCAAGTCGGCGGTATCGGCATCGCGCCAGGCGCCAATTTGTCGGACTCGATCGCGATGTTCGAGGCCACGCACGGAACGGCGCCAAAGTATGCCGGTAAGGATTACGTCAATCCCGGCTCGATCATTCTGTCGGCGGAAATGATGCTGCGTCACATGGGCTGGGTCGAAGCCGCCGATCTCATCATCGCGTCGATGGAAAAGGCGATCCAGGCCAAGCAGGTGACTTACGATTTCGCGCGGCTGATGGAAGGCGCTCATCAGGTCTCGTGCTCGGGGTTCGGCAAGGCGATGATCGAACGGATGTAGGTCGGATTTGTAAAAAAATCATAGGGCGGAGCTTCCTTTCACTCACGGGACTCCGCCCAAAAAACATGCAAAACCGTAAAGTCACGGGCTTCGCAGCGCTGGCGCTGATCGTTCTGGCGCTGATCTGGAGCTATAACTGGGTCGTGATGAAATCGGTGCTGCACTACATCGGGGCGCTCGATTTCACCGCCTTGCGTTGCGCGCTCGGCGCGTTGTTGTTGCTGGTGATGTTGCCGCTGACGGGGCGTTCGCTGAAACCGCCGCCTTGGCAGCCGATGCTTTGGATCGGTCTGCTGCAAACCGTCGGGATGTCAGGCTTGTCGCAACTGGCGCTGGTCGCGGGCGACGCCGGTAAAACAGCAGTGCTGGTCTATACGATGCCCTTCTGGATGCTTCTGCTGGCCGCGCTGTTTCTGAATGAAAAGCCGCGCCCGGTTCAATGCGCCGCCGCTGCGGTTGCCGCATTCGGCCTGTTGCTGGTTCTCCAACCTTGGCAATGGCAGGGAACGTTGCTGAGTTCGCTACTGGCAGTAGCCTCCGGCCTGTCATGGGCGGCGGCCTCGGTCGTCACCAAGCGGCTCTTTCGCCATCAGGACATAGACCTGCTGAGCCTGTTGGCCTGGCAGATGGCCGTCGGTGCTGTCGTGTTGTCGGTGCTGGCCGTTGCAACCCACGAAACGCCGATCGTCTGGTCGCCGTATCTGTTGCTGGCATTGGCTTACAACGCGGTACTGGCAACGGCGCTGGCCTGGGCTTTGTGGCTGTTCATTCTGCGCGCATCACCGGCTGGCGTGGCCGGACTTTCGACCTTGATGATCCCGGTGATGAGCGTGCTGTGGGCGTGGTGGTTATTGAATGAAGCGCCCGGCAACGCCGAGGGCGCCGGAATCGGACTGCTCTTGTTGGCGCTGGTGCTGATCGGTGTCCCGGAAACCTGGCAGACCGCTGTGCGACGGTTTCTGCGCTTGAAGACCTGATAGGTATTGAAGGCTTGCCGCGACTTTGGTGAAACCGCTGCCATCGGCACAGGCTTTATCTCCCTTTGCTGCCGCCGGGCGTGTAGGTTGGACAAGGCCGAAGGCCACAGTCCAACAATCTTGAAATTTGATGCTCCGTGTTGAAGCGCGCCTGCTTTTTCAGGATCGCGAGTAGGGGCGGCAATCTGCCGCCCGTGTACCGGGAAGCAGATTGCTTCCCCTACGAAGTGGGCGATACAGCAAAACAAAAATGCTGAGACGGTGGCTCCTTGAGCAAAGGCGTTACGCGCGAAAGCACACCAAACATTTTTCCCAACGGCTCAACGAGTCGTATCGAAAGGACACAACAATACGCTATCGCCCCCGCATCTCTTTCCACTGCCACCCCGCTGTCTCCCATTCGCGCCGCTCTTTATCGAGCAGGAATTCGGTCAGCGGGTGAGCGGCGATCCAGCGGTTGCTGAGGTGGTAGTGCAAGGTTTTACCCTTCGCGCGCAACCGGATGGCGGGCAGTTCAATCGGCCGCCGGGCACGGTAAAGAAGCAGCGCCAGCCGCAGCGCCAGGATTTGCAGGCGCAGCGTCGTGTCCTGCAAATACGGCGTTGCCTTATTGAGGCCGCCGCGGCAAGTAAGCACCAACACCGCCAGATGTCTTTGCTCGGCCGACGAGAAACCGGGCATGTCGCGGTATTGCAGAATGTAGGCGCTGTGTTTGTGGTAGCCGATATGCGAAATCGAGGCTCCGACACCGTGCAGCAGCGCCGCCCATTGCAGCATTTGTGCGTCGGTCGCGACGGCTTTCGGCTGAAGCTGCCGAAACAGCGCCAACGCCAAGGCGGCGATGCGGCGGACGTGCGGGCGGTCGATCTGATAATCGTCGAGCAAAAGATCGACAGTGGCGGCGCGGCTGTCGTGGTCATGGTGACGTCCCAGCAACTCGTAAAGAACGCCGAGACGCAGGGCGCCGCCGACCGGCGCGATGCGCGGAATTCGCAATTCGGCCAGCGCCGCACGCATGATCGCCAGCCCGCCGGCCAGCACTGGCGCGCGTTCCGGCTTCAGCGCCGCCAGCTTCAGATTGGCAAGCGTTTTGCCGGCAATCATGGTTTTGCGTAACGCCGTCAGCCCGTCGGGCGTGATTCCGTCCGGCGACAAGCCGTTGGCTTCGAGGATTTCCGTCAGCGCCAGCGCCGATCCCGATGAGGCGAAAGCCTCGCGCCAGTGTCGGCGGTCGAAGGCGCGGGCAATCGGCTCGATCTCGGCGCGGGCATAGGTTTCCGCTTTCTTGAAATTGGCCGCCGACAATCTGCCGTCGGCGAAAAAGCGTTGGCTCATGCTGACGCAACCGAGTTTGAGCGATTCCAGTTTCAACGGTTGGCGGCCATGACCGATGATGAACTCGGTCGAGCCGCCGCCGATGTCCACGATCAGCCGCAGCGCCGACGATCGCGGCAGACAGTACGAAGTTCCGAGAAAAATGAGACGCGCTTCTTCGTGGCCGGGAATGACTTCGATCGGAAAGCCGAGCGTCATCTCCGCTTCGGGAAGGAAATCGTCGATGTTGGCAGCGACCCGGAAAGTATTGGTGGCGACGACGCGGACATGCGAAGGGTCGAAATCGCGCAAGCGCTCGCCGAAGCGGGCAAGACACATCAATGCCCGCCGACGGGCGGCGACGGTAATACGGTTTTTCTTGTCCAGGCCACCGCCGAAGCGCAGCATTTCGCGCAAGGTTTCCAGCACGCGGATTTGCTGGCCGTGCACTTTACCGATTTCGAGGCGAAAGCTGTTGGAGCCCAGATCGACAACGGCCAGAATGTTCGGGGCGGAAGAAGAAGAACGCATCTTGGGAAGGGGTTTGCCGAGCTTCGGGTTGCAGACTTGGTTGACAGGCTACAGGGTACCGTATTTTGCTTTCTCCAGCGAGTGACTGTTTTGGCATCAAGCGTTTGAATCTGCTATGCTTATTAGCTGAATTCGAAAAACGGATGTTGTCATGCCGGACTACCTGCAAAAAATCCTGACCGCCAAAGTCTATGATGTCGCCGACGAATCGGCGCTGGACTCCCTGCCGGTGTTGTCGGCGCGCATCGGCGTGCCGCTGTGGCTGAAACGGGAAGATCAGCAACCGGTTTTTTCGTTCAAGCTGCGCGGCGCTTACAACAAGATGGCGCATCTGAGCAAAGCCGAACGCGACCGCGGCGTCTTGGCGGCGTCGGCCGGCAATCATGCACAGGGCGTGGCCTTGGCAGCACAGAAGATGGGCTGCCGCGCCATCATCGTGATGCCCGAGACGACGCCGCAGATCAAGGTGACGGCGGTGGCAGAGCGCGGCGCTCAGGTTGTGTTACACGGCGAATCGTTCAACGAAGCGTACGAGCACGCACTGGCATTACAGGCGCAGACCGGCGCGGTCTTCATTCATCCGTACGACGACCCCGATGTAATCGCCGGACAAGGCAGCATCGGCATGGAGATTCTGCGCCAGCATCAGGGCGAAATTTCGGCGATTTTCGTACCGATCGGCGGCGGCGGACTGATCGCCGGGATTGCCGCCTATGTGAAGCGGGTGCGTCCGGACATTGAAGTGATTGGGGTGCAACCGATCGATTCCGACGCGATGGCGCAGTCGCTCAAAGAAGGTGAGCGGGTAACGCTCGCCCATGTCGGGTTGTTTGCCGACGGTGTGGCGGTCAAGCAGGTCGGCGAGGAAACGTTCCGGCTGGTGCAGGAATACGTTGACGAGATCGTGCTGTGCGATACCGACGAGATTTGCGCCGCGATCAAGGACGTGTTCGTCGATACACGCTCGATTCTGGAACCGGCCGGCGCCTTGGCGGTGGCCGGCGCCAAGCGCTGGATCAAGACGCACGGCGCGCCGGCAGCTTCCTGTATTGCCGTGGCCAGCGGCGCCAACATGAATTTCGACCGGCTGCGCTTCGTTGCCGAGCGCGCCGAATTGGGCGAAGCGCGCGAAGCGATCTTCGCCGTCAGCATTCCCGAGCGGCCGGGCAGCTTCCGGGCATTTTGTGAAACCATCGGCCGCCGCGCCATCACCGAATTCAACTACCGCTACGCCGACCCGAAAGTTGCCCACATTTTCGTCGGTATCGAAGTGCGCGACCGACAGGAAAAAGAACGGCTACTGGCCGAGTTCGCGGCGCAACACATCGACGCGCGCGATTTGTCCGACGACGAAATGGCGAAACTGCACATCCGCCATCTGGTCGGCGGCCATGCCCCACAAGCTGACGATGAGCGCCTGTACCGGTTCGAGTTTCCCGAGCGCCCGGGCGCGCTACTCAATTTTTTGAGCAAAATGAGCGCCGGCTGGAACATCAGCCTGTTCCATTACCGCAACCACGGCGCCGACTATGGCCGGGTACTGGCGGGCATTCAGGTTCCGGCCGCCGATGATGAGGAATTTCAGGCGTTCCTGGACAACCTTGGGTATGTCCATGTCGAAGAAACCGGCAATCCGGCCTACACGATGTTTCTTGGCCATTAGGCTACTTCGATCCAACTGCCCACTTTTTTCCCTCCCCCTCGAGGGGGAGGGTGCCCCGAAGGGGCGGGAGAGGGGGAAAAGCGGTCGCTCCCCTCTCCCCCAGCCCCTCTCCCTCAAGGGGAGAAGGGAGCAAGGCGAACCCTCGCAAGAGGTGTTCTCCCAAACCAAAACCATTCTAGACAGGAACTATTGACCGGAGCAGGTGTTGGGAATGTGGCGTATCCCGGACTTTATCGGGGGGTAAAGGCGTTTTCACTGGAAAGTTGCCGGCGAACCATGGCAGAATCTTAGAATGTGTAAGAAACATGATGGCTTGGTGATGGCGGAACGACAGTCCGGTGTGATAGGGGCTGTTTTTCAAGAAAGGGAAAGGCGTTGATGGAAATGGATCAACTGGCGGGCGTCAAGGTGATGGTGATCGACGATTCCAACACCATCCGGCGCAGTGCCGAGATTTTCCTGTTGCAGGCCGGGTGCGTGGTGGTTCTGGCGGAAGACGGGTTCGACGCGCTGGCCAAAATCGCCGATCAAAAACCGGAGCTGATTTTTGTTGACATCATGATGCCGCGGTTGGATGGGTATCAGACATGCGCGTTGCTGCGGCGCAACCCCAAATTCAGGAACACGCCGATCGTAATGCTGTCATCGAAAGACGGTTTGTTCGACCGCGCCCGCGGTCGGATGGTCGGCTCGGATTTGTACCTGACCAAACCGTTCACCAAAGATGAGTTATTGAAAGCGGTGGCCACCTATGTGCGGCGGCCATAAGCGCAGGGAATAGCGCGGCAAAGAAATGGAAAAGCATTGCTAAAACACGGACAAAGCCATGGCAAAGATTTTGATAGTCGATGATTCACCCACGGAGCGGCACCTGCTGAACGAGTATCTTGTTCAAGGCGGGCATGAGGTGTTCCTGAGCAGCAGCGGCGAAGACGGCGTTGCCAAAGCCATGGAAATGAAACCGGATCTGGTGGTGATGGATGTGGTGATGCCGGGGATGAGCGGTTTTCAGGCCACCCGAACGCTGCACCGGACACCGGAGACCCAAAACATCCCGGTGGTCTTGTGCACCACCAAGGACAAAGACACCGACCGCATCTGGGGGTTGCGTCAAGGCGCTTGCGAATACCTCACCAAACCGGTCAAAAAAGACGAACTGCTCGCCAAGATCAACGAATGTCTGAAACGCTGACGGTAGCGACACCATGAGTTTTTCGACACTGAAATCACGCCCGACCAGACGCACCAACCTGCGGGCTTTCCAAAACGAGTTGGTCTCGCGGATGATGGCGCCGACCGCGATGGAAGGCGTGGTGTCACAACTGGGGTTTTCGGCCGCCAACGAGCGCTGGTTGTGCCGCCTGCAGCAAACGGAAGAAGTCATGGTGCCACCGCCGATCACGGCGGTGCCGTTGACCCAGCCTTGGTTCCTGGGATTGACCAATGTTCGCGGCAATCTGTACAGCGTGATTGATTTTTCGCTGTTCCTGGGAAAAGCGCCGGTGGTGCACAATCCGGAGGCGCGGTTGCTCTTGCTTTCCCGCAGCACCGGAGCGATTAACACGGCGCTTCTGATCCAACAGGTCTTCGGTCTGCGCAGCGTCAAGGGTTTTGCGCCAACCGGACAGGCCGCGCAGGACAAAACGTGGAGCGTGCAGAACTGGATGGATGCCGAAGGCCATACTTGGCACGAAATGGATTTGAGCAAACTGGTACAGGATTCCGGTTTTCAGCATATTGGCCGTTAAATGGATCTTTGAGTCCTTGACTGACTGACAAGAGAAGAAAGAGGCGGAGGAAGCATGGCGATTGTGAACCCCCTGGTAAAAAAAGTACCGATCCCGGTGATTTTGGCGAGAGGTGCGGTGCTGCTGTTTGCGGTTCTGGTGGCGCTGGCGGTCATTGCTTTCCTGCAATACCGTGAGATCACGCAAGCTTCGCGCAATGCGGCGATAGCATCGGAAGCCAGCGACACGTTGCTCATGATGACCAACGATCTGGAACGGTTGACGGCGCGTGACGGCGGTCAAGTATTGCCGCGTTTGCACCAGAACACGCAAAAAGTCGGGCAAGCGCTGGAGGCACTGGCGGCAGACGGAAGCGCTCGCTTCTCCATACTGAAGCCTGCATCAACACCGACCATCAACCGGATTCTTGGGCAGTTACGGGAAGAGTGGCCGCCGATCGAACGCGACCTGAACACCCTGCAATCGCACAACGAATTGGTAGCGCAGCTAGGTGACGCGTACGCGGCAATGACCGGCGCCGGCGATGCGGCGCCGTTTGCGCAAGCGCGAGCCGTCGGTCTGCAAGCGCTACGCGATGGCGAACCTGTTGCCCTGACGGAACTGGCAGCGCAGCTCGACGGAACGATGCAGCGCCTGTCGCGCCATGCCGAGGCTTTGTTGGCCGGCTCGCGCTTCGATGAAACCGTATTGGCGAAGTTGGGCGAAGAGACGCTCCATTATCGCAGCCTGACGACACGGTTGTTGCGTGACCCGGGTCTGCGGGCGCAAGCGTCGCGTCTCAAACTGGGAGAATTCCTGACGGCGGCAGAACCGTTCGACGCGGCGCTGGATACCGTTTCGGCGGATGCCGACGGTTTCGCCGAATTTTTGACCACCAAAGAACGGTTGCAAGCGCAATTCGGCAAGGTCGGGGGAGACGCCGTCGAACTGTCACGGCTTTATTCGACGCACGATTTTTCCAAAAATTTGATTGTGGCTGCCATCTTTCTGGCGTTGGTGGCGTTTGCCATCTTGTTGTACATGGGAAGGGTCGTCGTTCGCGAAACCCAGTCGCAGATTCATGACAGCGCCCAGGAAAACGTTCGCAACCAGGAAGCCATTTTGCTGTTGCTCGATGAAACCTCGCAGGTGGCGGAAGGCGATCTGACGACGCGGGCGACGGTGAGCGAAGCCATTACCGGCGCTATTGCCGATGCGTTGAACTTCACGCTCGACGAAATGTCATCAGTGATCCGCGGCATCAACCAGGCCGCCGACCAAGTAACGCAAGAGACCGAAAAAGCGCAGAAAATCTCCGAGCAGTTGTATATGGCGTCACAACACCAAAGCCAGGAGATCAAGGAAACCGCCGACTCCGTGCTGGAAGTGACGCAATCGATCGGCGAGGTCGCGCAATCGGCAACGCAATCAGCGCAAGTGGCGCAACAATCGCTGGAAGCGGCCGGTAAAGGTGGCGAAGCGGTGCGCAGCCAGATCGAAAGCATGAGCGAAATCCGCTCCCAGATTCAGGAGACCGCCAAACGGATCAAACGCCTCGGCGATTCGTCGTTGGAAATCGGCGAAATCGTGGGGCTGATCTCCGACATTACCGAGCAGACCAACGTGTTGGCGCTGAACGCGGCGATTCAGGCTGCGGCCGCCGGCGAAGCCGGTCGCGGTTTCGCGGTGGTAGCGGAAGAGGTGCAACGGTTGGCCGAGCGTTCGGGCGAAGCGACCAAACAGATTGAAGCGATCGTGAAGACCATTCAGGCCGATACGCAAGATGCCGTGTCGGCGATGGAGCGCTCGACTTCCGGGGTGGTGGAAGGAACGCGGTTGTCCGAAGAAGCCGGTCGGGCGCTGGCGGAAATTGAACGGGTTTCGAACACGCTGGCCGAACTGATTCAGGGCATCTCGCAGCAGACGCAAGCACAGGCAGCGTCAGTGGAAGACGTGCGCGCCGGTATCGCCAGCATTTTGACGACCTCCGAAGACACCACCCAAGGCACCGAGCAGACGACCGTGTCCATCGGCCAGTTGGCGCAGGTGGCGGCGGAACTGCGAGCGGCGGTGTCCGGTTTCAAGATCGATTGAGAAGTTGTTGCGGAAAAGCGGCTTAGTAAAGGAGTGCACCAGTGGTCACTGACGTCAGTCCTGAATTTGATATCGGCCCGTTGTCCTGGGTACAGAGTGAGATCGACCAGAGCCTTACCCGGACGCTGGAATCGTTGGAAGCCTTCGATCCCGCGTCGGGAGACGTTTCGGCGGTACAACGGGCGCGAACGCATTTCCGTCAGGCGGCAGGCGCCATTCACATGGTGGGACTGGACGCGCTGCAAGCCTACACCGATGAAGTCGAGCAACAACTGAACCGACTGAGCGGCGGTATCTCAAAACCGGAGGCAGATGCCGTGACGGCGCTCATCGTCCGCGCCTGCCGCAAGTTGCAGGGTTTCCTGGCCGAGTTGGTTCGCGGCATCCCGCAGGTGCCGCTGAGTTTGTACGCCGAATATGAGGCAATGCAGCATTCGCGCCAGATAAAAGTCTGCCATCCCGCCGATTTGTTCTGGCCTGACCTGTCGATCTGGCACGAAGATGCCGGCCCGCGACACGTCATTCAATCGACAGAGTTCCCAGCTTTCCTGATCAGGGAACGGCGTTTGTACCAGCACGGATTGCTGTCCTGGCTGCGCGGCAACGTCAAGGGCGCCGATGCCATGCGCGAGGCGGCGGAAAACATCGAGGTGGCAACCCCGCAGCAGACGGCGCGCACCTTCTGGTGGACGGCGACGGCGTTGCTCGACGCCGTGCGGGAAGAATCGGTTGCCAATACCTTCCCGCTGAAGCAGTTGCTGGCGCGGATCGATTTGCAGATCCGGCGGCTGATCGACGGCAGCGACAGCGTGGCCGAGCGGTTGCGGCGGGAAACGCTGTATTTCCTGGCCGTCAGCAAACCCGTTGGCGAGCGTATCCGGCAGGTGCAAGAACATTACCGGCTGAGAGCGTTGCTGCCGGCGGATGAGGCCGGCGGCCCGGTGGCCGATACGCTGACGGTGTTGCGAACGACGCGGGAAGTACAGGGGCTAACAGCGGAAGCCAAAAACCTCTGGCAGCGTTTGATCGGCGGTCAGATCGACCAGTATCCGAAGTTCCGCAACGCTCTGCAGGAATTGTCCGACAAAGCCGCCGCATCGGCGTACCCTGAAATGCGGTCGCTGTTTGCGGGCTTGGTCAAAGGCTGCGATGCGTTGACGGTGCGCGGCGTTCCCGAGCCGGTAGCGATGGAATACGCGACGGCGCTGCTGTTTGCCGAAGATGTCTTTACGCAGCAAGGCGCACCGATTCCGGGCTTGCCGGAAAGCGTCCAGGCGATACGGGCGCGGATTGATGCCGCGCTGACCAACCGCCCATTGCCCGCATTGAATGTGCCGGCGCTGGCGGCAGTATCGGAGCGTGCACAAAACCGTCTGCTGCTGGTACAAGTGGCGCAAGACATTCAGGCCGATCTGCGGCACATGGAGCAGGAGCTCGACGCTTTCTTCCGTGACAACAGCAAGCGCGCCGGTCTGGCCGGGCTGACCAAAGACGGCCGGGAAATCAGCGGCGCCCTACGTATCCTGGGCTTGGACAGCGCCGATGATTTGCTATCGGCGTGCATGGAGCAAATCGCCCGTTACGCCGCGCCCGAGGCGGTTCCCGATTATGAAGATTTTGAATTGCTGGCAGAGTCGTTGTCGGCGCTGGGCTTTTACATCGAGGCGCTTGAACAGCAACGCTCACAGCGCGAAGAATTGATTCTGCCGTTATTGGAACGGCAGCAAGGAAGACAGCGGCGCTTGGTAGAGAAGGCGGCCGCGCCGGACGCTGACGCGGCACCGCGCCTCGCGCCTGAGGCAAAAGCCGTCTCCGCGGAAAAGACCGCGCCCGTCCCGGCGCCGTCGATCGAAGTCGCCATCGAAAGAGATATTGCGCTGTTGCAGGAGCTGGGGCAGTCGCTGCAGAAAAATCCGCAAGCGGGCGACCTGCAACGGAAGATCGAAAAGCTCGTTCTGACACTCGACGACGACGCCAAGCTGATCGGCAACGCCGCCTTGTCCGATAAGGTCATGGGGGTTCGTGAGCGAATCAAAGCCGGCGCCTTTGCCGAAATTCCGGCGCTGTTGTCGGCATTGACCAAACCTGCAGCAGCGGTTGTCGCGCCGTCGGCGGAAACGCAGCGGCTGATGCTGGTTGACACCAGCGACCTCGATGCCGAATTGCTCGATATTTATTTGCGGGAAGCGATCGAAGTGCTCGACGGTGTTCACCAGCACCACCTGCAACTGGCCAAACATCCACACGATCATGAAGCGCTGCGCACCATTCGCCGGGCTTTTCACACCCTGAAAGGTTCGGGGCGGATGGTGGGGCTGACCGATTTGGGGGAACTGGCCTACGACGTCGAGAAAATCCATAACCGGTTGCTTGAAGAAGGTTATCCGGCAACGCCGGTCGTACTGTCGATGATCGATATGGCGGAACGCGAGTTTCGCCAATGGGTGAATACACTGATCGAGAACAAGACAGTCAGTCCGGATCCTGCCGCGCTTTATGCCGCCATTGCGGCGGTGGCGCAAGAACTCGACTCACCAGCATCCCTGCTGACAACACCGGAAGCGGGAACGGCACAAAAAAAAACGCCAGACGTACCCACCCCGGAAACCGCCGTTAACGCCATAGCGGAGACAGCGCCGGAAATACTGTGGGAGATAGCGCCAGAGGCGAGGGCACCGGAAGCGGAGGTGCCGGAAACCGCTTGGGAGGACTGGGAACTCTCGCCGCCGGAAACGATCGCCGCGGAAGCGGTTGAAACGCCCGTTATCCCGGTCGTCACGGAAAAGCCCGGCAGAAAATCCTTATCGTCGGACGACCCGGGCGCGGTTTCGCTCGAAATCGATCTGGCAGCGTTCAAGAAAATCGTTGCAGCGACCAAGCCTGAAACGTCCGCTACCCTGATTGCCAAGGAAAAACCCAAAGCCGCGCCGCCGGATGATCAAGGCGTGGTTTCGCTCGAAATCGATATGGCGTCGCTTAAAAAAGCCGCCGCTGACGACCATCGTAAGGAAAAACCCGTAGCGGCAATCGAGCCGCAAACGGCGGCGACAGAAAAGCCCAAAGCCGTGTCGCCGGACGACCCGGGAGTGATTTCGCTTGAAATCGATATGTCGTCGTTCAAGAAAGCGCCCAATGTTGGTCGCCGTAAAGAAAAACCCGTCGCCGCCATTGAACGCTCTGACGGTTCCGTTTCGCTGGAAATCGACTGGACGAGAGCCCGGCAGCCGGATGAGGCAGACGCCAAGCCCTCTGCGGTTGCGCCGTCGTCAATTCTGGAAGAAGAACCGTTACCGGAAGCGGTCGGATTTTTATCGCCGACAATGCCTGAAATCGCCACGCCCACCGTCGCTTCCCCCGTTGTAAAGGCAACTCCGGCGGCAGTCAGGGAAGAAGTCAGCGTAGGCGAGGTCGTGCTGTCGAAGGTGCTGTTCGATTTGTTCACCGAAGAAAGCGAGCAACACTGGTCTGTCCTGAATCATGAACAGGCCTTGATGCGGCTCGACACCTCCTATACGCCGTCTTCGGCGATGGTGCGTGCCGCCCATACGCTGGCCGGAGCGCATCTGGCCGTCGGCTTCCCCGAAGTCGCCAAGGTTGCCAAAGCGCTGGAACTGTTGTTGATCTCCGTTGGGGAATGTCGGCAACAGGGCGGCGCGATAACCTCAAAAACCGTTCCAGTGGTCGCACGAGCAGTTGCCGGCTTGCGTTCGCTCATTGAGCGGATCCGGCAACGGCAGGCGTTTGCTCCAGCCGAGTTGCGGGAAGCCGAAGCCATCGAAGCAGAAATCGGCGCTTTGCAAAAACAGGTCGTCGCGGCTCTGGCTCAGGCCGATGCGCCGTCGCCGACCGTTGTCGAGCCGACGGCACCGCCGCCGACGAAGCCCTCTCCGGTACCGAGCGCAGAATCGCCGGTTCTTCCGGTTCCGCCGATCGTGCCCGCATCGTTAACACCGAAGCCGACAGAGGCAGAAGGCGACAAAGACGACCATGCCGGACTGTTGTCGCTGAGCGATGAAATCGATACGCAGCTCTTGCCGCTCTTCCTCGAAGAAGGAAGCGAGTTGTATCAGCAGATCGGCGAATTGCTGCGGCTGTTGCGGCAGTCGCCTGAAAACAGCGAATTGCAACTTCGGCTGAAACGCGGCTTGCACACGTTCAAAGGCAGCGCCCGGATGGTGGGCGCGATGCGTCTGGGTGAACTGACGCACACGATGGAAACGTATCTGGCCGAAGAAACCAGAACCGGCGAGGCGTATTTTGAAGCGCTGGAAACCGACCTTGACCGAATCGGTTATGTTTTCGACCGCTTGCGCGCCGGCGAAGTCAACGTGGCATTGCCGTGGTTGACGAAACAAGACGAAGACGCCGATAAAGATTCCCCAGAGCCGTCTCCTGCGGCAGTGGCCGCGGCCATACTGCCGGTATCCTGGCAACTGACCGGACAACCGGCAGGACAGGCGACAGCGCCAACGGCATCTCCGACAGTGCCGGCGACCGAAGAGGGACAGTTGCGTATCTCGGCGGCGAAAGTCGATCGTCTGGTGAACGAAGCGGGTGAAATCATCATCGCGCGGACACGCGCCGAGGGAGAATTGCGCGGCCTGAAGAGCGACTTGCTAGAATTGACCAACAGCGTCATTCGCTTGCGCAACCACGTCCGGGTGATCGAGATCGAAGCCGAATCGCAAATCCAGGCGCAATTGGAGCAAATGCAAAACGTTCAGGGCGATTTCGATCCGCTGGAGTTTGACCGCTATACGCGGCTACAGGAACTGACACGCTCGATTGCCGAAGGGGTCAACGACGTATCGACCGTCCAGCAGACGCTGCTGGCGCATCTGGACACGGCAAACCTCGCGCTGTTGTCGCAGGCGAGATTGTCGCGCGATGTGCAGCAAGCGTTGTTCACCGTACGAACCGTACCGTTCTCCAACGTGTCGGAACGGCTGTACCGGATTCTGCGGTCACTGTCGAAAGAATTGCAGAAACGCGCCAACCTCGAAATCGAGGGCGCGCATCATGGCCTGGACAGAGCGGTGCTGGAAAGACTGGTCGGGCCGCTCGAACATTTGTTGCGTAACGCGCTCGATCACGGCATTGAACCGCCGGAGAAAAGGCGTGCCGCCGGCAAACCGGAAACCGGAGAAATCACCATTGCCGTTCGTCAGATCGGCAATGAAATCGTGATCGCGTTCTCCGACGACGGCGCCGGCCTCGATCTGAAAACACTTCGCAACGTGGCCGTTGAAAAAGGATGGGCGACCGAAACGGTCAGCGATGCCAAACTGTTCGAATTGATCCTGGAGCCCGGCTTCTCCACTGCGAAGACAGTTACCCAGGTGTCTGGGCGCGGCCTCGGTGCCGACATCGTCCGCAACGAAGTCATTTCGCTGGGCGGCCGTGTCGAAGTGTCGAGCGTTCCGGGGGGCGGAACGACGTTCACGCTGTATCTGCCTTTGACGGTGGCAGTGGCGCAGACGGTTTTGGTTCGCGGCACCCAGAATCGCAGTTGGGCGATTCCGGTCATGATGGTCGAACAGGTCGAGCACGTCACCGAAGCGGCGCTGGCCAAGATGTATGAAACAGGCGAAGTCGAGCGCCGCGGTCGGAAGTATCCGTTCTATTACTTCGACCGGCTGGTTGATCGCGGCGACACCGTCCCGGAAACCCGGCGCTACAACCCGGTGGTCTTCCTGCGCACGGGACAAGGGCAAGTCGCGATCCACGTCGATCAGATGATCGGCAACCAGGAGGTGGTGATCAAGAATGCCGGCACCCAACTGGCGCGCGTCACCGGCTTGTCGAGCGCCACCATTCTCGGCGACGGCGAAATCGTCCTGATCGTCAATCCGATCCAGTTGTCGCAGCGTTCGCATATTCCGCCGTTGCTGGCGGAATCGGGCACGCAAAAACCGACACTCGATGAAGCCACCACCCCCTTGGTGCTGATCGTCGATGACTCGCTGACCGTTCGCAAAGTCACCTCGCGCCTGATGACGCGGGAAGGCTATACCGTAGAAACGGCCAAAGACGGCTTTGACGCCTTGCAGGCCGTCAACGAACGGCAGCCCGATATTATTCTGCTCGATATCGAAATGCCGAAGATGGACGGTTTCGAGTTTGCCAAACTGATGAAGGGTGATAAAAAAACCCGCGACATCCCGATCATCATGATCACTTCGCGCACCGCCGACAAGCATCGGCAACGGGCACACGAACTGGGCGTCGATGCGTACCTCGGCAAACCGTATCAGGAAGAAGAATTGTTGGAAACCATCCGGAAGGCGCTGATGCCGGCAACCGTGCACTGAGCATCAAGTGCCTGAATGTTTTCAGGGCGCCACGATGGCGCCCTGATTTTTTCCGGAACTCATTCGTACATCGGCTTGTTTTCCGTCAACCGCAGCCAGCCCTTGACGATCCGATAGACGTACCACACAAACACCACGAACAAGAAGGCAAAACCTAGCCCCAGCAGCAGGATGAACGGGCAGCTCAAAAGCGACCACAACAACGCAAACCAGAACGTGCGTATCTGCCAGCGAAAATGGCTCTCGTACAACGTGCCGGTCATATCGTCTTTCTTGACGTAATTCATCACGATCGCCACGATCGCGGTCACGCCAAAGAGCAGCGCCAGCGCGTACAGCCCATAGATGATGGTCGTCAACGTACGGGCGGCAGCGTCCTGCGAATCGGGAAGTAAAACAGGGGACATGAGAACTCCTTCCGGCCAAGAGGCCAAAGTTACTTTAACACAAGAGGACGGCATGAAAGCGGAGATGACACCGGCGCGGTACAATGACCGGAAAAACCGCGAACTCCCGGCTCATGGATCACTCCAACATTGCGGCTCTGGTCACCGCCTTCTTCTGGGCATGTAGCGGTCTGTTGGCGGTGTATCCCGTCCAGCAACTGGGTTCATTCACCTTCAACCGTATCCGGTTGCAAGCGATTTTTGCCATTCTGTGCGTGCTGACGCTGATCACCGGCGGCTGGCGCACGCTCGGCAGCGAACACTTTGCCGCGTTGGCGCTGTCCGGTTTCATCGGCATTTTGATCGGCGATTCTTTGCTTTATGCTTCGTTGCTGCGGCTCGGCCCGCGCCGCAACTCCATCCTGTTTTCGGTACACGCGCCGATCACGGCGCTTCTGAGTTTTCTGGTGCTCGACGAACGGTTGAGTCCGGTTGCCGTCGGCGGCATAACGCTGGTGGTCGTCGGCGTCATGCTGGCCATTGCCTTCGGTCGGCGTGCCGAACAAAAACATCAGTGGGAAAGCGTCAGCGGCCCATTGACCGTCGGTGTCTCCATTGCATTGATCGCCGCCTTGTGTCAGTCGGTCAGCGCCTTGATCGCCAAGCCGGTGATGGTGGCCGGCGTCGATCCGATTGCCGCCTCGGTGGTACGGGTCAGCATGGCGGCGATGTTCTTCACACTGCTCGGTTTTCTTCCGCAGTTGCGCTCGCCCGTCCGCATCACGCCGCGTTTGTTCCTGCAAAGCACCGCCAGCGGTATCTGCGGCATGGTGATCGGCATGACGACATTGCTCTTCGCGCTGGCCCATGGCAAAACCGGCCTGGTGGCAACGCTGTCATCGACGTCGCCGATCATGATTCTGCCGCTGCTGTGGTTGCGTACCAAAGAGCGTCCGGCGCTCGGCGCCTGGATCGGCGCCGCGATTGCCGTTGCCGGAATCACGCTGATCTTCAACCATTGACGAACCGCTGAAGGAATTGCCCTCCTGAAAGCGCGCGACCTTCTTGATCCGTAGGGGCGAAAACGCTTTCGCCCCTACGGCGTTCCCTACCTACACATTGGGTTTCGCAAGCCCCAGCATAACGAAAAAGGCGCGGAATACCGCGCCTTTTCACCGTTCCGAAGATCGGAAACTCAAGCTTTACGCCGCTTCCTGGCCTTCGGCGCCTTCCTGCGCTTGCGGCCGGTCAACGAGTTCGACGAGCGCCATCGGCGCGGCATCGCCAGGCCGGAAACCGAATTTCAGAATCCGCAGATATCCGCCCGGACGCGCTTGATAACGCGGCCCCAGTTCGTTGAAGAGTTTGGTGACCATTTCCCTGTCGCGCAGACGGGCGAAAGCCAGACGGCGGTTGGCCAGCGTCGGCGTCTTGCCGAGCGTGATCAGCCGTTCGGCAACGCGGCGCAGTTCCTTGGCCTTGGGCAAGGTCGTCCGAATCGCTTCATGCAGAAAGAGCGAGTTGGTCATGTTGCGCAACATCGCCAAGCGATGTGCGCTGGTACGGTTCAGTTTCCGCAGGCCGTGACGATGGCGCATGATCTGTTTCCTTTGTTCTCGTGTGCTCTGGTTACGGCCGGCTCAAACCAGCCGGCGGCCAGTTTTCCAGCTTCATTCCCAGCGAAAGCCCGCGCGTTGCGAGAACTTCCTTGATTTCGTTAAGCGACTTGCGTCCCAAGTTCGGCGTCTTGAGAAGCTCGGTTTCGGTACGCTGAATCAAGTCGCCGATGTAGTTGATGTTCTCGGCCTTGAGGCAATTGGCCGAGCGCACCGTCAATTCGAGATCGTCCACCGGTAGGCACAACACCGGATCGACTTGCGGTATGCCGTGTTCGTCAACCGGCTTGTCGCTGCCGTTGAGATCGGCGAACGCCGACAGTTGGTCCACCAGCACGCTGGCGGCTTCACGCACGGCCTGTTCGGGTTCGATCACGCCATTGGTTTCGATTTCGATAATCAGCTTGTCGAGATCGGTGCGCTGTTCGACACGGGCGCTTTCGACAGCATAGCTGACCCGACGCACCGGTGAAAACGACGCATCAAGCAGGATGTTGCCGATCATCCGACCGCTCTCCGGTTTTTCACGGGCGATGACCGGCTGATAGCCGCGCCCCTTATCGACCCGGATGTCCATCTCGATCTTGCCGCCCTGCGTCAGTTGCGCGATCACATGCTCGGGATTGATGATTTCGACATCGTGCGGCAACTCGATATCGCCTGCCGTCACGATCCCCTCGCCTTCTTTGGCGAGACGCAGCGTGACGCTGCTGCGACCGTGCAGTTTGAAGGCGACACCTTTCAGGTTGAGCAGGATATCGACCACGTCTTCCTGCACACCATCAAGCGCCGAATATTCGTGCAACACGCCTTCGATTTTGACTTCGGTCGGCGCAAACCCCGACATCGAAGACAAAAGGACACGGCGCAAAGCATTTCCCAGAGTGTGGCCGTACCCGCGCTCGAACGGCTCCATCACCACGCGCGCGTGAAAAGGCGACATATTTTGTACGTCGATAATGCGTGGTTTCAACAAAGCATTGCTCTGCATGGGGATACCTTTATACGAAAAACGGTAAGGCTAAAAACCCGATTACTTCGAGTAAAGCTCGACGATCAAGTTTTCGTTAATGTCTTGACCAAACTCGGAGCGATCCGGTGCGCTCTTGAAGAGACCCGTCATTTTCTTGGCGTCAACTTCGACCCAGGACGGGAAACCCATTTTTTCGGCGAGTTGCAAACCGTCCTGAATCCGCAATTGCGACTTGCCTTTGTCCGTCACCGAGACGACATCGCCGGCTTTGATACGAGCCGAAGGCACATTCAGACGTTTGCCGTTAACCAGAATGGTGCCGTGCGTCACCAGTTGGCGCGCTTCAGCACGGGTCGAGCCGAAGCCCATCCGATAGACGACGTTGTCCAGGCGGGATTCGAGCAGTTTCAAAAGGTTTTCGCCGGTCGAGCCCTGCCGACGCGCCGCTTCGGCAAAACATAACCGGAACTGGCGTTCGAGCAGGCCGTAGATACGGCGTACTTTCTGTTTTTCGCGAAGCTGCGTGCCATAGTCGGAGGTGCGCGCGCCGGATTTCTGGCCGTGCTGTCCGGGTTTGACTTCGAGCTTGCACTTGGAGTCGAGCGAACGACGCGCGCTTTTCAGGAAAAGGTCGGTGCCTTCCCGTCGCGCCAGCTTACATTTGGGTCCGAGGTAACGAGCCACTTGCTATCCTATGCAAAAATTAAAATATAAAACTCCGCCGCATCAAACACGACGGCGCTTGGGAGGACGGCAACCGTTATGCGGGATCGGCGTCACATCCGAAATCGAGGCAATTTTCAGGCCGAGTGCGTTCAACGCCCGAATCGACGATTCGCGTCCCGGTCCCGGGCCTTTGATTCGCGCTTCGAGGTTCTTCACGCCGCATTCCTGCGCGGCACGGCCTGCCGCTTCGGCCGCCACCTGCGCCGCAAACGGCGTCGATTTACGCGACCCTTTGAAACCAGCGCCGCCGGAAGTGGCCCACGATAACGTGTTGCCTTGCCGATCGGTGATGGTGATGATCGTGTTGTTGAACGAAGCGTGAATGTGCACGATACCTTCAGAAATGTTCTTTTTGACTTTCTTACGGGTACGCGCTGTATTCTTGGAGGGTTGTGCCATCAGAGGTTCCTCTATATCGAATTACTTTTTACCGGCAACCGCGCGGCCTTTTTTCGGCCCTTTGCGCGTCCGCGCATTGGTCCGCGTCCGCTGGCCGCGCACCGGCAGGCCACGACGGTGGCGAACACCACGGTAGCAACTGAGATCCATCAGCCGCTTGATGCTCATCGTGACTTCACGACGCAGATCGCCTTCTACCGCAAACTGACCAATCAGTTCGCGCAATTTGTCCATTTCAGCATCGCCCAGATCCTTGATCTTGGTCGCGCCGTTGATTCCCGCCGCCGCGCAGATGTGTTTGGCGCGCGAACGGCCAATGCCGTAAATCGCCGTCAACGCGACTTCCGCGTGTTGGTGGTTGGGGATGTTTACGCCAGCTATACGGGCCATCTTTTTACCCTATCCGATCGAAATTCATTAACCTTGCCGCTGCTTGTGGCGCGGATCTTCACAAATAACGCGTACGACGCGGTTACGCCGGATGATCTTGCATTTCCGGCAAATTCTTTTGACTGAAGCTACGACTTTCATGGTGGCTCTCTACCTCACATTTTCGTTATCCGCCGGTTTCCGGCGGTTTGCCTAGCACGACTTACTTGGTCCGGAAGGTAATTCTGGCCCGCGTCAAATCGTACGGCGTCATGTCCACGGTCACCTTATCGCCTGGCAAAATCCGGATGTAATGCATCCGCATCTTGCCGGAGATATGGGCCAGCACCACATGGCCATTCTCCAACTTCACCCGAAACGTCGCGTTCGGCAACATTTCGATCACCTCACCCTGCATCTGGATGGTGTCTTCTTTCGCCATCAGCGCAAAGCTCCGCCCTTGAAATTGGCCTTCTTCAACAAACTCTCATACTGCTGCGACATCAGGTACGCCTGTACCTGCGTCATGAAATCCATCGTCACGATCACCACGATCAACAACGACGTGCCGCCGAAATAAAACGGCACGTTTTTCCAGGCGATCAGGAAGTTCGGAATAAAGCAAACGACCACCAGATAAATCGAGCCCAGCAACGTCAACCGCATCATGATCTTTTCGAGATACTTGGCGGTATGTTCGCCCGGACGATAGCCGGGAATCAGCGCGCTGCTCTTTTTCAGATTGTCCGCCGTATCTTTCGGGTTGTACTGCAACGCCGTGTAGAAAAAGCAGAAGAAAATGATCGCCGCCGCAAACAAAATTTCATGCAACGGCTGCCCCATTCCCAGCATCGCCGCCACGTCCTTCAAGAAGAAAGAGAACTTGGTCTCGCTGCTGCCGGCCAACTGCGCCATCGTCGCCGGAAACATGATAATCGCCGATGCAAAAATCGCCGGAATCACCCCTGCCATGTTGAGCTTGAACGGCAGATACGAACTTTGCGCCGGCGCGATCCGGTTGCCGACCTGACGCTTGGCGTATTGCACCAGCACCTTGCGCTGCGCTCGCTCGAAAAACACCACGGCGCCGGTCACCACCACGACCAGCAACACCACGCCGATCACCAGCGGGATCGAGAAGGCGCCGGTATTGACGTTTTCCAGCGTCAGCCCGATGGCACTCGGCAAACCGGCAACAATACCGGCACAGATGATCAGCGAAATGCCGTTGCCCAAACCGCGCTCGGTGATCTGCTCGCCGAGCCACATCAAAAACATTGTGCCGGTCACCAGCGTAATGCCGCACATCATCCGGAAAGCAAAACCGGGCTCCAACACCACTCCCGGCGACGCTTCAAAGGCAACCGCCACCCCCATCCCCTGAATGAACGCCAACAAGACGGTGAGGTAACGGGTATATTGGGTGATCTTGCGCCGACCGGCCTCGCCTTCTTTCTTCAGCGCTTCCAGCGTCGGCACCATCGCCGTGCACAACTGCATAATGATCGACGCCGTGATGTACGGCATCACGCCCAGCGTCAAAATCGAGAAGCGCTGCATGGCGCCTCCCGAAAAGAGATTCATCATCCCCAGCAAGCCGCCTTCGCTGCCCCTGAACATTTCTTCAAGCAGCGCCGCGTTCACGCCGGGCACCGGGATGTGCGTCCCGATCCGGTACACGATCATCGCGCCCAGCAAAAACCACAGGCGCTTTGCCAAGTCACCGTATTTGCCGCCAATCTTTGCAGCCGGATTAAGCGTAGCCAAGAAAACTCCTAACCAATCTACTGTACGCAGCGCGCGTTATTTCTTTTTCGCCAGCTTCTTCGGCGGTGCGACCGGCTCGATCAGCGTCACGCTGCCGCCTGCCGCTTCGATCGCCGCCTTGGCGCCCTTCGTCACCAGAACGCCCGACAACTTGACCGCTTTGTCGATCGTCCCGGTCTTGATCACCTTGGCCGTTTTCGCCGCCGATGTCAGCAACCCCGCCGCTTTCAGCGCCAGAAAATCGATTTCTTCGACCGGCAGACGCGCCAGATCGCTCAACCGAACCTCGGCAACATCGTCGCGGCTCATCGACACGAAACCGCGCTTCGGCAAGCGCCGTTGCAGCGGCATTTGCCCGCCCTCAAAGCCCACTTTATGGAAACCGCCGGAACGCGATTTCTGTCCTTTGTGGCCGCGCCCGGCCGTTTTGCCCAGCCCCGAACCGATGCCGCGGCCAACGCGACGGCGCGGTCTCTTCGAGCCTTCTGCCGGTTGAATCGTATTTAATTGCATGGTGTTCTCCGAACCAATCAGCGCCGAGCTTACTCAGCCACTTTGAGCAGATAGCCCACTTTATTGATCATGCCGCGCACCGCCGGGGTATCCACCAGCTCGACCGTATGGTTGGTCCACTTCAGGCCCAACCCGCGCACGGTTTCACGATGATCTTTACGCGTTCTGGCGATACCTTTCACCAGCGTCACTTTCACTTTTTTTGCCGCCGCCATGATTACGCTCCCAGAATCTCTTCAACCGCCTTGCCACGCTTGGCGGCGATTTCCGCCGGTGTATTGCAGGATTGCAGCGCATTCAGCGTCGCCCGCACGATGTTGTACGGATTGGTCGAACCGTGGCACTTCGCCAGCACGTTGGTCACCCCGACCACATCGAAAACAGCGCGCATCGCACCGCCGGCGATGATGCCGGTTCCTTCGGCCGCCGGCTGCATGTAAACCCGCGTTGCGCCGTGCCGTCCTTCGACCGGATGGTACAGCGTCCCTTTTTTCAGGTTGACTTTGATCATGTTGCGGCGAGCCTGCTCCATCGCTTTCTGCACGGCCACCGGCACTTCCTTCGATTTGCCTTTGCCGATACCGATCCGACCATCGCCATCACCGACCACGGTCAACGCCGCAAACGCCATGATGCGACCGCCCTTGACCACTTTGGTGACGCGATTGATGCCGATCATCTTCTCGCGCATGCCGTCGCTGCGCTCGTCGGCCACTTGTTGCTGCTGTTGTTGCTTCGCCATATCCGTCGCCTTTAGAACTTGAGACCGGCCTCACGGGCCGCCTCTGCCAGCGCCTGCACGCGGCCGTGAAAACGATAACCGGCACGGTCAAACGCCACTACTTCCACGCCGACGGCCTTCGCCCGCTCGGCGATACGCTTGCCGACCTCGGTCGCCGCGGCGCGGTTGCCGCCGTTCTTCAACGACTTGCGAACGTCCGTTTCCGCCGTCGAGGCGCTCGCCAGCACACGGTCGCTGGTCGGCGCAATCACCTGCGCGTAAATGTGCACGTTGGAGCGGTACACCACCAACCGTGTCGTCCGTTGCTCGGCGATACGAACCCGGGTTTTGCGGGCACGGCGCAATCGAGCTTCTTTTTTATCCATACCTGACCTCGTTTAACACGCAAGGCTTGCCTTGCCGGTTACTTCTTCTTGGTTTCTTTCAAAATCACGCGCTCTTCGGCGTAACGCACCCCTTTGCCTTTGTACGGCTCGGGCGGACGGTACGCGCGGATGTTGGCGGCGCACAAACCCACTTTCTGTTTATCGACGCCTTTGATGATGATTTCTGTCGGCTGCGGCACTTCGGCTTTGACGCCCTCCGGCAACTGATGAACCACCGGATGCGAAAAACCGAGCGACAGGTTCAGCGCGTCACCGGCCAGTTGCGCCCGGAAGCCGACACCGACCAGCGTCAACTTGCGCTCGAATCCTTGCGTGACGCCTTTGACCATATTCGCCACCAGCGCGCGCAAGGTCCCGGACATCGCATGCGCTTCCGGCTTCAGCAGCTTGAAAACCAGTTTGTCGCCGTCTTTCTCGACGGACACACCATCGGTAAGCGGCTGCGTCATCGTCCCCAGCGGGCCTTTGACGGTAATCTGTTCGGCACCCAACGTCACCTCGACTTTGTCGGGCAGGGCTACCGGGCTTTTCGCAATACGTGACATGATGCTCTCTCCTTATGCCACGATGCACAGCACTTCGCCGCCGATACCGGCCGCGCGCGCCTTGCGATCGGTCATCACGCCGCGCGAGGTCGAAACCACCGCGATGCCCAGTCCGTTCATCACCGGCGGGATGTCTCCCTTGCCGCGATAAATCCGCAACCCAGGCCGCGACACCCGTTCGATTTTCTCGATCACCGGCCTCCCGGCGTAATACCGCAACGCGATTTCCAGAATCGGCTTGATCGTTTCGCCGATCACCCGGAAATCTTCGATATACCCTTCGTCTTTCAGCACGCCAGCGATGGCGACTTTAACCTTCGAAGAAGGCATTTCCACCGTCGCCCGCTCCACCATCTGTGCATTGCGGATACGGGTCAACATATCCGCGATTGGATCAGTCATGCTCATGCATCACCTCGTTACCAACTGGCCTTGACGATGCCGGGAATTTCCCCCTTCATCGCATATTCACGCAACTTGCTGCGGCCCAGTCCGAATTTACGGAAAACCCCGCGCGGACGCCCGGTCAACGCACAACGGTTACGCAAACGCGTCGGGTTGGCGTTACGCGGCAACTGCTGCAATTTCAGACGCGCCTCGATGCGCGCCTCTTCGGAAGCTTTGCTGTCCTGAATGATTGCCATCAGGGCTGCCCGCTTTTTCTGGTATTTCGCCACCAGCTTCATACGCTTCTGGTCGCGGTTGATCAAAGACAATTTCGCCATAATTCTTTAGCCCCTGAACGGGAATTTGAACGCTGCCAGCAATGCCTTTGCTTCGGCATCGGTTTTCGCCGTCGTCGCCACGGTGATGTTCAATCCGCGCAACGCGTCGATCTTGTCGTACTCGATTTCCGGAAAAATGATTTGTTCCTTGACGCCCATGTTGAAGTTGCCGCGACCGTCGAAACCTTTACCGCCGACCCCGCGAAAGTCGCGCACCCGCGGCAGCGCCACGGTCACCAACCGGTCAAAAAACTCGAACATTCTTTCGCGACGCAACGTCACCATGCAACCGATCGGGTATCCTTCCCGGATCTTGTAGCCGGCAATCGCCTTGCGCGCCTTGGTCACCACCGGTTTCTGCCCGGCGATTTTTCGCAGATCGCCGACGGCGTTCTCCAAAATTTTCTTGTCCGCTACCGCTTCACCCACGCCCATGTTGAGCACAATTTTGGTCAAGCGCGGCACTTCCATCACCGACTTGTAGCCAAACTGCTTCATCAGCGCGGGCGCCACTTCTTTCCGATAGTATTCCTGCAGACGAGCCATCGTTATCCTCTATCCTTAGCTGCCCAGTTGTTCGCCGTTCGATTTGAAGAAGCGCACCTTGCGGGGCTTCTGCCCCGGCACTTCAATCAGCCGGAAACCGACACGGTCAGGTTTTTTTGACGACGCATTCCAGATCGCCACATTGGAAACATGGATCGGCATCTCTTTCGACAGGATGCCTCCGGGTTGATTTTTCATCGGGTTGGGACGCGTATGGCGCTTGACCTGATTCACCCCGTTCACCAGCAGGTATTCGGTGTTCAGCACTTGGGAGACTTCGCCCCGCTTCCCTTTGTCACGACCGGTGGTTACCACCACCTGGTCACCTTTACGAATTTTGAGCATGTCCGACCTCTTCAGATCACTTCCGGCGCCAGCGACACGATCTTCATGAAGCGCTCGGTTCTCAGTTCGCGCGTCACCGGCCCGAAGATACGGGTTCCGATCGGCTCCAGCTTGTTGTTCAGCAGCACGGCAGCGTTGGAATCGAAACGCACCCGCGCGCCGTCGTCCCGGCGCACACCGAAAGCCGTCCGCACGACGACCGCGCTATAAATCTCGCCTCTCTTGACGCGACCACGCGGCGCCGCATCCTTGATGCTCACCTTGATAATGTCGCCGACACCGGCATAGCGGCGCTTGCTGCCGCCCAGCACCTTGATACACATTACGGAACGTGCGCCGGTATTGTCGGCAACGTCCAGCACCGTTTGCATTTGAATCATGATCCGTTCTCTCCAACTTAACCTGCCGCTCGGCGACAGCCAGTCTTGGACCCCGTCAGGGGAAAGCTATGGCGCTTGCTGATTCCGCTCCCGCCGGCTTCTGCTCCGGCATCGCTGGTTTCAACCGCACCACGAAAAGATTTTGATTATGGCAGGACTTGCCGATAAAAACAAGTCCCGCCACGATTATCCGTTATACCGCCGGCGCTTTTTCGAGCACCGCCGACACCGCCCATGCCTTCGTCTTGGAAATCTTGCGGGACGCCTTGATTTCCACCAAGTCGCCGAGCTTGCACTCGTTTCCCTCGTCGTGAGCCTGGTACTTCGACGACCGGATCACCACTTTGCCGTACAGCGGATGCTTCACCCGCCGCTCGACCAGCACGGTCACGGTCTTGTCCCGTTTGTCGCTCACCACCCGACCGCTCAATGTCGCAATCAGCGGCTTCCGGGCGACCACGTCTTGTTGATCTGTCTGCGTCATGCTTGCTCCGCTTTCTGGCTCAGGTAAGTGCGTACGCGCGCGATGTTACGGCGCACAAACTTCAGCTTCTGGTTGTTCTGAAGCTGCTGGGTCGCCAACTGCATGCGCAGGTTGAACTGCTCCTTCAGTAGCGCATGCAGCTCTTTTTGCAACGCTTCCGGGGCTTTCTCCCGCAGCGTCTTCTTTGCATTCTTTTTCATCGAAAACCTCTCTCGTCAACCGATCAGACGATGCACGAAGACCGTCCGGAACGGCAGTTTGGCGGCCGCCAGCGCAAACGCTTCCCGCGCCAGCGCCTCATCGACGCCGTCCATCTCGTAGATCACCTTGCCCGGCTGAATTTCCGCGACGTAGTACTCCGGACTGCCCTTGCCGCTTCCCATCCGCACTTCCGCCGGCTTGGTCGAAATCGGCTTGTCCGGGAACACCCGGATCCAGATCCGACCGCCGCGCTTGATGTGACGGGTCATCGCCCGCCGCGCCGCTTCGAGCTGACGCGCTGTCAGGCGGCCGCGGGTCGTCGCTTTCAGGCCAAAGGTGCCGAAGCTGACTTTGGCGCCGACCATCGCTAGGCCGCGGTTGCGGCCTTTCTGTTCTTTACGGTATTTTCTTCTAGCTGGCTGCAACATTGCTCTTTGCTCCTGAACGACGTGGCCGCTTCGGCGCTTCCGGAGCCGGTGCGGGAGCCGCAGCCGGTTCGGCGTTGTGCGCCATCATTTCGCCCTTGAAAACCCAAACCTTGATGCCGATGATGCCGTAGGTCGTTTTTGCTTCGGCAACCCCGTAATCGATGTTGGCGCGCAACGTGTGCAGCGGCACACGCCCTTCACGGTACCACTCGCTGCGCGCGATTTCGGCACCGTTCAAACGGCCGGCGCTCATCGCCTTGATGCCTTGTGCGCCCAGCCGCATTGCGTTTTGCATCGCCCGCTTCATGGCGCGGCGGAACATGATCCGCTTTTCCAGTTGCTGGGCGATCGACGCCGCGATCAGTGTCGCATCGACTTCCGGCTTGCGCACTTCCTCGATACCTACCTCGACGGCCTGATCACCGACGACGCGGCGCATATCGGCACGCAACGCCTCGATATCGTCGCCTTTCTTGCCGATGACAACACCCGGACGGGCGCTGTGCACGGTGATTTTGGCGCTCTTGGATGTGCGTTTGATTGTTACTTTCGAAACCGAGGCATGCGCCAGTTTCTTCTTCAGGTATTCCCGAATCTTGATGTCCTGGATCAGCGTCGGGGCGAACGACTTGCTGTTGGCGTACCAGCTTGAGGCCCAGTCCCGAGTCACTGCAAGACGAAATCCGGTCGGATGAATCTTCTGTCCCATATCGGTTCCTTATGCGCCTTTCTTGTTGCCGTCGCCGACGACCACACGAATATGGCAGGTCTGTTTGCCGATCACGTTGCCGCGCCCTTTGGCGCGCGCACTGGTGCGCTTCAGCGTGGCGGCCTTGTCGACGTAAATCGTTTCGACGCGAAGCTCGTCGATGTCCGCTCCATCGTTGTGCTCGGCATTGGCAATCGCCGACTCCAGCACTTTCTTGATGATGCGCGCGCCTTTTTTGGTGCTGAACGTCAGAACATCGAGCGCCCGCGCGACCGGCAAGCCCCGGATCTGATCGGCGACCAGCCGTCCCTTCTGCGCCGACAGGCGAATATCGTACAAAATTGCTGTGGTTCCCATGGTTCCCACTCCTTTACTTCTTCGCGCCGGACGGCGCTGACTTCTTGTCGGCAGCGTGCCCTTTGAATGTCCGGGTCAGCGCGAATTCGCCCAGCTTGTGACCGACCATGTTTTCGGTCACATACACCGGCACATGCTGCCGCCCGTTGTGCACCGCAATGGTCAGGCCAACGAAATCCGGCGTCACTGTCGAACGGCGCGACCACGTCTTGATCGGCCGCTTGTCGTTTTTCGCACGCGCGGTATCGACCTTCTTGACCAGATGCTCGTCAACGAACGGGCCTTTTTTGATTGAACGTGTCATGTGTGATTACCCTTTCGCCGCGTGCCGACGACGTACGATCATCGCATCGGTGCGCTTGTTGCTACGTGTCTTAAAGCCCTTGGCCGGTTGACCCCACGGCGACACCGGATGATGGCGACCACCACCACCGTTGGTGCGACCGCCCATCGGGTGATCGACCGGGTTCATCGCGATCGCGCGGGTCTGCGGACGGATACCGCGCCAGCGGTTGGCGCCGGCTTTGCCGATCTGCCGCAGGCTGTGCTCGCCGTTACCGACTTCGCCGATCGTCGCGCGACAATCCACATGCACCTTGCGGATCTCGCCGGAACGCAAGCGCAGTTGCGCGTAATTGCCGTCGCGCGCCAGCAGTTGTACCGAAGCGCCGGCCGACCGCGCCATTTTGGCGCCGGCGCCGGGCTGCATTTCGATGCAGTGGATCGTCGTACCAACCGGAATGTTGCGAACCGGCAGTGCGTTGCCCGCCTTGATCGGCGCGTCGGCGCCGGAGAACAGGGTCTGCCCAACCGCCACACCGCGCGGCGCAATGATGTAACGGCGCTCGCCATCGGCGTAACACAGCAACGCCAGATGGGCGCTGCGGTTCGGATCGTATTCAATCCGTTCCACTTTGCCGGCAATACCGTCTTTGTTGCGACGGAAATCGACGATCCGGTAATGGTGTTTGTGGCCGCCGCCTTTGTGGCGCGAAGTGATCCGTCCATGGTGGTTGCGCCCCGAGCCGCGCTTCTGGCTTTCGACCAGCGCCGCTTCCGGGCGGCCTTTATACAGCCCCGGCGTTACCACCTTGATTTGACCGCGGCGTCCCGCCGAAGTCGGTTTCATTTTGACTACCGCCATGATCAGGCCTCCTGCGCGAAGTTGATTTCCTGACCCGGTTTCAGGCTGACATAGGCCTTTTTCCAGCCCCGCTGCCGACCGACCGTCCGACCGAAGCGCTTCTCTTTGCCGTGTACGTTGAGCACCGACACGCTTTCGACTTCGACCTTGAACAGCCATTCGACCGCCGCCTTGATTTCCGGTTTGGTCGCATCGTTGATAACGCGGAAAATCACCTGCTCGTGAGCGTCCGCCACATAGGTGCCTTTTTCGGAAACGACCGGCGCCAGAATCAGCGTCATCAACCGTTCAGGATTGTATTTGGGTGTTTTTGTCGGCGCGGCGCTCATCCCAGCATCTCCTCGAATTGAGTAACGGCCGCTTTGGTCATCACCACATGGTTGAAACGCAACAGACTGACCGGATCGACTTCGTGCGGCATCAGCACCAGCACGTTCTCCAGGTTGCGCGACGCCAGATACAGGTTTTCATCGAATTGATCGACCACCAGCAAAATCTTGCCGTCAAGCCCCAAGTCCTTCATCTTGCCGTTGAGCTGCTTGGTCTTCGGCGTATCGACCGCCATCGTTTCGATCACGTTCAAACGGTCATCGCGCACCAGCTGCGAGAGAATCGCCGCCATGCCGGCGCGGTACATTTTGCGGTTGACCTTTTGCGTGAAGTTTTCGTCCGGCATGCTCGGGAAAATCTTGCCGCCGCCCCGCCACAGCGGGCTGTTGGCCTGTCCGGCGCGAGCGCGACCTGTCCCCTTTTGCCGCCACGGTTTCTTGTGCGACTTGTTGATGTCGCTACGACCCTTCTGCGCCCGCGTGCCCTGCCGGCCATTGGCCTGATAAGCAACGACGATCTGGTGCACCAGCGCTTCGCTGTATTCGCGCGCGAACAAAGCGTCGGAAGCGGCAACGGTGGCCGTTTTCTGACCTTGTTCGTTAATCAATCGGAGTTCCATCGTCACGCTCCTTTCTTGGCCGGCGCTTTGACTGCCGGACGCACGACAATGTGACCGCCTTCCGAACCGGGAACAGCACCCTTGACCAGCAACAGGCCGCGCTCGGCATCAATACGCACGACGGTCAATGTCTGCGCTGTCCGCTGTTCGCTGCCGTAATGACCGGTCATCTTCTTGCCCGGAAACACCCGCCCCGGGTCCTGCGCCATCCCGATCGAACCGGGAGCGCGAACCGTCACCGAGTTACCGTGCGAAGCGCGATTGGAACTGAAATTGTGACGGCGGATCGACCCCGAGAAACCGCGCCCTTTGGTCACCCCGGTCACATCGACCAACTGGCCGACGGCGAAAGTGTCCACGGCGACCACGTCGCCCGGCTTGAATTTCGAGAGCTCTTCCGGCGTCACCGGAAATTCTTTTAAAAGCTCACCGGCTTCGGTTCCCGCCTTAGCGAGATGTCCGGCCAGCGGCTTCGTCACACGCGTCGCCCGCCGCCGACCAAAGGTAACCTGCACGGCGGCATAGCCGTCCGTCTCAGGCGTCTTGATCTGGGTGACGCGGTTGTTGGCAACATCCAGCACCGTTACCGGGATGGCAGCGCCATCGTCGGTAAAGACACGGGTCATGCCGATCTTGCGACCAACAAGTCCAAGGCTCATGTCTTCCTCTTATAAAAAACCCGGTTTCCCGGGCGCCGGTTACAATTGACCGGCCCCTCACTTCCGGTGCCCGGTGCGCCCCGAAGGCCGCCGCCGACTACCGCCACTGCCGCCCGATTTCGGCGGCAACATTATATTTTACTGCAATTTGATCTCGACATCGACCCCAGCCGGCAAATCCAGTTTCATCAACTGGTCCACCGTTTTG
Source organism: Burkholderiales bacterium (assembly GCA_031260355.1). Lineage (GTDB taxonomy): Bacteria > Pseudomonadota > Gammaproteobacteria > Burkholderiales > Casimicrobiaceae > UBA931. The sequence continues at coordinate 427 of JAIRJZ010000006.1, read as the reverse complement.
TCGGTCGGATCGACAATGTCCATCAGCCGCAGGTGCGTCCGGATTTCAAACTGATCGCGCGAGGTCTTGTTGACGTGCGGCGAGCGCAAAACGTCATAACGCTCGATCTTGGTCGGTAGCGGCACCGGGCCTTTGACCACTGCGCCGGAGCGCTTGGCCGTTTCGACGATTTCCATCGCCGACTGATCGATCAGCTTGTAGTCAAACGCCTTGAGGCGAATGCGAATGCGTTGGTTTTGCATGTTGTGTCTATGCCTTTAAAAGCGTGCGGTCTGAAATGGCACAGACCGCGCCGCTGTTATCACTCGGTTGCTGCTTACTCAATAATCTTGGCGACGACACCGGCGCCGACCGTCCGACCGCCTTCGCGGATCGCAAAACGCAGACCTTCTTCCATCGCGATCGGAGAGATCAGTTTCACGGTGAT
>JAIRJZ010000040.1 GCA_031260355.1 Burkholderiales bacterium | reverse complement strand
GGAATATTCTCTTCCGGAAAGTGGTGTTTGATTCGCTCCCAATGCGCGTCTGAAATTTGCAACATGTGCCTATTCTATAGGATATGCATGTTAGTTTTTGATTTTGAGATAGGTTCTAGCTGTTTCTTTGAGCATGCGCCTTCTCGATTTTCTTGTCGGTCTTGTGCTGGCTTAACGAACAGACAGCCAAGATCGTCGCCGGAATGAAGCCTTCTCGTTATTAGACGGTTTTTGAAAAATCCCTGACAACAGGTTGACTTCGCTACGCTCGCAATGAATGGGTGAGATCAGGAGAGACGACTAAGGAACCTCTGAAAAACCCTTCCTGTCATCCTGCGACTTCGCGCAGGATGACAGGCGGGGGATAGCAGGGTTGTTCAGAGCGTCCCTAATGCGTTGGGGCGATGAACGAAGGCGCGGTGAATTCAAATGCGCCTATGACGCCCAACTCTTGAGTGGCGACAAGCAAAATGGGTTTGAGGGGCGGCAGGATGAAAACCAAGGTAAAATCCCATCTTTCCGCGCACAGCACCATGGAATATTGGCGCTGTGTTTTGGCGGCGCTGCCGCAGTCACGAAAACTTTTCCGTTCATGCTGAAACTTGCTCACGATCTGGCTTTTGCCGACCTCTATACCCGGACCGGATTGCTCCGGCTCGATCAATGTTTTCTTGACCATCTTGCCGCTGCCGACGCGGCGCTGGCCGAGCGGTTGCGGGCGGCGCGGCAAGCGCCGGAAAAGCTCGAGTACAAGGCGGAAGCCGATCTGCTGATCGCGGCGGGGCCGCATCTCGAAGATTTTCTTGCCGAATTGTTCGGTATTGTCGAAGAAGTGCGGGCGTTGGAAGCGCAGCATCACGAGTTGGCGCCGATCTACGCGGTGAAACGGCAGTTTGTTCAGCGCAAAGCGGTGAACACCTACAAAGCGGAAGCGGCGGCGACGTTTGACGGCGCGGCGTTGCGGCGGGCGCTGGAGGAGCGCTTGGGTGCGCCGCTGACGCAACTGGCTTTTGCGCAGGCGGTGACGCGCTGGCAGCAGGATGCCGATGCCAACGCCGATGCGCTGGAGGCGGCGATGCGTTATGCGGCATGGGCGGTGCATACGCCGGAAGGGCAGGCGTTCCACAAGCGCGATGTGTTGTTCAAAGTTCCCCGCAAGATCGACTTCATGAAGCTGGTGCCGATCGCGGCGCACGAGCGTTGCGGGGTGTCGATGTGGAAGCTCGACGATTCGCACGCGCTGCGGCAGCGGCAAGGTTTTGCGTTGACCGATCATGGGATGGATATGGTCGGCGGGCTTGATCAGGCGCATTACTGCATCTGGTGCCACGAGCAGGGGCGCGACAGTTGCGTACAAGGAATCCGTGAGAAGGTGACCGATGGCGTACCGCTGGAGCAGCCGTTCAAGAAATCGCCGCTCGGGGTGCCGCTTAACGGTTGTCCGCTCGACGAGCGTATTTCGGAGTTTCACAAGCTGCGCGCCGAAGGGATGCCGCTGGCGGCGCTGGCGATGATTTGCATCGACAATCCGATGGTGGCGGCGACCGGCCACCGGATTTGCAACGACTGCATGAAGGCGTGCATTTACCAAAAGCAGGAGCCGGTGGACATTCCGCAGTCGGAAACGCGGCTGCTCAAGGACGTGCTGGCGCTGCCGTGGGGCTTCGAAATGTATTCGCTGCTGACGCGCTGGAATCCGCTCAACCTGCGTCGGCCGTTGCCGTTGCCGCCGTCGGGTAGGCGGGTGCTGGTAGCGGGCATGGGGCCGGCCGGCTACACGCTGGCGCATCATTTGTTGAACGACGGGCATACGGTGGTCGGCATTGACGGCTTGAAGATCGAGCCGCTCGATGAAACGTTGTCGGGCGTTGCCGTGGACGGTTCGCGGGTGCCGTTCCTGCCGGTAGGCGATTACGCGGAATTGCTTGAACCGCTCGATGCGCGTGTTCTGGCTGGTTTTGGTGGTGTTGCTGAATACGGGATTACCTCACGCTGGGATAAAAACTTTTTGAAAGCGATCCGCTTACTGTTGCAGCGTCGCTCCGGGTTCGGATTGTTCGGTGGCGTGCGCTTCGGTAGCACGGTAAAGCTGACGGATGCTTGGGCGCGTGGTTTCGATCATGTGGCACTGGCGCTCGGTGCAGGCAAGCCGACGGTGCTCGACATTCCGAACGGATTGGTGCCTGGTGTGCGTACCGCGTCGGATTTTTTAATGGCGCTGCAATTGACCGGCGCGGCCAAACGCGATTCGCTGGCCAATATGCAGTTGCGGCTTCCGGTGGTGGTGATCGGCGGCGGGTTGACGGCGATCGATGCGGCGACCGAGGCGCTGGCGTATTACCCGGTACAGGTTGAGAAATTCCTTAGCCGCTATGAAAAGTTGGTGGCAGCACAGGGGCGCGACAAAGTTGAAGAGCGGTGGACGCCGGAAGAACGCTCTGTTGCCGACGAATTCATTGCTCACGCGAAAGACTTGCGCGACGAACGCGCAGCGGCGCAGCGCGAAAGCCGTCCCGTCGATACGATCAGCCTGTTGCAGCGCTGGGGTGGTTCGACGGTGGCGTACCGCAAGCGGATGATCGACAGTCCGTCATATACACTGAACCATGAGGAAATTGAAAAGGCGCTGGAAGAAGGCATCTGGTTTGCTGAAGGGCTGACGCCGGAGGCTGTCGAAGTTGATGGCTACGGTTACGCCAGCGGGCTGAAAGTGTCGGCACGCGACGGAACAAAAACGGTGCTGCCGGCGCGCACGGTATTGATTGCGGCGGGCACGTCGCCGAACACGGTGCTGGCGCGCGAAGACTCGGGGCGTTTTTCGCTTGATGGAAAATATTTCCGATTGATCGATGAAGACGGAAAGCCGACGAAAGTTGTAAACAGTTTGGCGAAGCCGGAGAAAGCCGAGATACTGACTGTTCTCGAGAATGATGGACGGGCGGTCAGCTTTTTGGGCGATTTGCATCCTTCGTATTTTGGCAACGTGGTCAAGGCGATGGCGAGCGCGAGGCAGAGTTATCCGATTATTACGAGATTGCTGACGCGGTTGCCGGCGGCAGCGGCGAGAGAAGACGAAGCGGCGTTTCTGGCTGGGCTTGATCGCGACTGGCGGGCGCGGATCGAGCGGATTAACCGTTTGACGCCGACCATCATCGAGATCGTTGTGCGGGCGCCGGAGGCGGCAAGGCATTTCACACCGGGACAGTTTTACCGCTTGCAGAATTTTGAAATGCGAGCGCCGCTAATCAAAGGGACGCGAATGGCGATGGAAGGACTGGCGTTGACCGGTGCCGAGGTGGATCGCGAGCAGGGTTTGGTATCGTTGATCGTGCTGGAAATGGGCGGATCATCGAATCTTTGCGCAACACTGAAACCCGGTGAGCCGGTGATTCTGATGGGGCCGACCGGCGCATCGACCGAAATCGAACCTGGTGAAACCGTCACGCTGATTGGCGGCGGACTGGGCAACGCGGTGCTGTTTTCTATCGGACGGGCGTTCCGTGAGGCAGGCTCCAAGGTGTTGTACTTCGCCGGATATCGCAAGGTTGAAGACCGCTACAAGGTTGAAGACATTGAAGCGGCGGCCGATACCATTATCTGGTGTTGCGAAGAAGCGCCGGGATTTGTGCCTACACGTCCGCAGGACAAAACGTTCGTCGGCAATATCGTCGAAGCGATGCGTGATTATGCCGAGGGAAAACTCGGAGAACAGTCGGTTCCCTATAAGGATACCGACCGGATGATCGTGATCGGATCGGATCGAATGATGGCGGCGGTGGCGGCTGCCCGACACGGCATTCTTGCCGCGCATCTGAAACCGACGCATCAGGCGATCGGTTCGATCAATTCGCCGATGCAGTGCATGATGAAAGAAATTTGTGCGCAGTGTCTGCAAGTGCACCGCGATCCGCAGTCGGGCGAAGTGAGCTATGTCTTCACTTGCTCCAATCAGGATCAACCGCTTGATCGCATCGATTTCGGAGGCTTGGCGCAGCGTTTGCGGCAGAACACGTTACATGAGAAGTTGACGTCGCACTGGATCGCGCACGTGCAGAACAGCGATCGTTGACACATCGGGTTCCGGAACAGCAGGGCATTCCGGAGCCCATCCGATGGGATCAGCGGGACAGCAGCGCTTGCCAGAAGCGTTCGGCGGCGGGGTTCAAGCGGGTTTCCGTCCGATAGGCGTAAACTTCGATCGGGATCGAAGGCAGGTCGAGGTGGGTGAACGGGTTCGGCGCTTCGTTGATCAGATAAGACGGCAACCAGGCGACGCCGTAACCGGCGAGCGCCATCCGCTTCAATAACGCGGCCATCGACGAAACGAAGACGGGGCGGAAAAGGCATCCGTTCAGCGAAGACAGGTGCCGGTTGACCAGGCGCCCCAGATAAGAAGTCGGCGTGTAGTTCAGCAGCGGAATATCGGTTTGCCCGAGCGCAGACAGGCATCCGTCGCCGGCGTAGACGGGAATCAGTTCGGCATCGAACAGCTTGAGGCAGCGGAACGGGGTTTGCAGCAGTTCTTCGTCGTGAAACGACAGGATGAAATCGCTCTTGCCTTCGCGCAACGTCTGAACCGCCCGATCGGCGTCGATGGCTTCGACATGGCAGACGAACGAATCGTCGTGTTGCGCGACGGTTTCGATGATTTTCGGCAGGACGGCCAGCGACAGCGAGTGGGCGGCGGCGATTGAGATCCTGGTCTTGCCGGTCAGGCCGGCGCCGGACAACTCGTCGAGGTCGCTTTGCAACTGCTGCAACAGGTTGCGGGCTTGCGAATGAAACAGGCGGCCGTGATCGGTCAGTTGTAACGGGGTGCTGGTGCGGTCGAAAAGCTCGACGCCGACCGCATGCTCCAGCGCCCGGATACGGCGGCTGAAAGCAGGTTGTGAAAGGCTGCGTCGCTCGGCGGCTTGTGAGAAGTTACGCAATTCTTCCAGCGCCAGAAAATCTTCCAGCCATTTGGTTTCGATGTTTTGCATGGTTTTCGCAATGCGTCGTATAAAAATCTCGCCTTATTGGCCGCGGTCTGCGGCATGTCTTCGCGGACAGAGCTTTTTCCGGCTCATCGTGCACAACCCGTGGCATACCGCGCATCGATCTCTCTCCCCTGCGCGGGGAGCGGCGAAAAGCGCGCTTGCACAGTGTGCATTCAAACAAAAAACCGCTCTGAGTATTGACGCGATCCTCTCCCGTCGGCTCCGGACGCAGACGTCCCAAACGGGGTATCCGCGCAGCCGGCATGCGTATTTTGCATTGCTTTCTTATTTTTAGCATTCCCTTTTCTCGCCGTGATTGTTACACTGTGCAAAACCATACGGACTCAATGGTAATGGACTATCTGGTAGGCGTTCTCGGCGGCATGGGGCCGGCGGCGACGACCGATTTCATGAACAAAATCATCGACTTGACAGAAGCGAGCGGTGACCAACACCATGTCCCGCTGCTGGTTTCGTCGATGCCCGATATTCCCGACCGCAGCGATCATTTCTTGAATGGCGGTTCTTCGCCGCAACCGGCGCTGGTGTACCGTCTCCGGATGTTGGAAAAAGCCGGCGTGGCGTGCGTCGTCATGCCGTGCAATACGGCGCATTACTGGTTCCCGCAACTGAAAGCCGCCGCTTCCGTCGAGATGCTGAGCATTGTCGATGTGGTGGTCGAGACGGTTTGCGAAGCCGGTTTTTCCACAGTTGGATTGCTGGCAACCGAAGCCACGGTGATGACCGGCATGTACCAGATGGCGCTGGAAAAGGCCGGAATCCGTTGCGTGGTGCCGGATGATGCGGAACAAGAAGACGTGATGGCCGGGATTTACGCGATGAAAGCGGGCGACCTGACGGAAGCGCGGCGTTGCTTCGAAGCGCCGTGCCGGGATCTGCAATTGCAGAAGGCGGAGGCAGTGATTCTCGGATGTACCGAAACCCCGATCATTCTGGCGAAAGAGATTCGGGAAAAGCCGGATTATTTCTTCGATTCGAGCAGGATTCTGGCGCGAGCGACCATCCGCTGGTACGAAAACAAAACGGGAAAGACGCTGCTTCGACGCTCCCGCTGAAGGCGATAAACCTCTCTTGACCGTAGGAGCATATAGCGCAAAAGCTTGACAAGAATCAAGCGCCTCGAGGGGGGGAAGCGCGTTATACTAATGTAGTTTCATCAGCAAAGTTTCTTGATTTTTAATTCTGATCGTAAGGTACTTATGTCAAGCGAAACACTCATCATCCAGGCAGGCCTGTCGGAGCGGTCTCGAAAGAGCCGTTTGCCGGCGCGTCTTGATCTCCTGCAAAGTTTGAGCGGCTTGTTTCTGGCGCTGTTCATGTGGGGACACATGTTTTTCGTCGCATCGATCCTGTTGGGCAAGGATGCGATGTGGACGATTACCAAGTTTTTTGAAGGCTATCATTTCTTCGGCAAGGCTTATCCGTGGCTGGTTTCGGTCGTGGTGGCCGTCGTCATCGCGGTTTTCGTGGTGCACGCGATGCTGGCCGTCCGCAAGTTTCCGATCAATTACCGGCAGTTCAGAGTGTTCCGCGCCCACGCCAAGTCGATGCGTCACGGCGATACGACCCTGTGGATGTGGCAGGTCTATAGCGGCTTTGCGATGTTCTTCCTGGCGTCGGCGCATCTCTACCAGATGCTGGTGTGGCCGCAAGACATCGGCCCCTTTGGTTCGGGCGGCCGGATGTGGGTTGACGGTTTGTGGCCGTTTTATCTCGTGTTGCTGTTGCTGGTCGAGTTCCACGGCAGTATCGGCTTGTACCGGCTGGCGGTGAAGTGGTGCTGGCCGAACTGTAGCCGTGAATTCCTGAAAAAACTCAAATGGGGGATAACGGCGTTTTTCCTCGTTCTGGGCCTTGCGACGCTGGGGGCGTACATGAAGATCGGTTACGACTATCAGGAAAATTACAAAAACGGAGAGCGTTACACCCCGACATGGGCGCAACAGGCTGAGGAGAGCGCAAAATGAAGGTTATTTTTACCGATGTGCTGGTGATCGGCGGCGGCCTGGCCGGACTGCGGATGGGGATCGGCGCCAAGCGCCGCGGGCATGAAGTGATCGTGCTGTCGCTGGTGCCGCCAAAGCGTTCGCACTCGGCGGCGGCGCAAGGTGGCATGCAGGCGTCGCTGGCCAACGTGATCAAGGGGCAGGGCGACAACGAAGACGTCCATTTTGAAGATACGGTGCGCGGCAGCGACTGGGGCGCCGATCAGGATGTGGCTCGGATGTTCGCCAACACCGCGCCGAAGGCCGTGCGCGAGCTGGCGGCTTGGGGACTGCCGTGGAGCCGGGTGACCCCGGGCGACCGGCAGGTCATCATCAACAGCCAGAAGGTGACCATCACCGAACGCGACGAAGCGCGCGGGCTGGTTGCCCAGCGCGATTTCGGCGGCACCAAGAAATGGCGGACGTGTTACGTGGCAGACGGCACCGGTCACGCGATGCTGTACACCGCCAGCGACCGGGCGATCAGCGAAGGCGTCGAAGTCCATGAGCGCACCGAAGCGATTGCGCTGATTCACGACGGCAAGCGCTGCTACGGCGCGGTCGTTCGCGATTTGATCACCGGCGAGTTGCGCGCTTACCTCGCCAAGGCGACGACGATTGCTACCGGCGGCGCCGGCAAGCTGTATCGCGTCACCACCAACGCCGTGATTTGCGAAGGCATCGGCCACGCGATTGCGCTGGAAACCGGCGTGGCGGCACTTGGCAACATGGAAGCCATGCAGTTCCACCCGACCGGTATCGTGCCTCTCGGCATTCTGGTGACTGAAGGTTGCCGTGGTGACGGCGGCTTGTTGCGCGACGTTGACGGCCATCGCTTCATGCCCGATTACGAACCCGAGAAGAAAGAACTGGCGTCGCGTGACGTGGTGTCGCGCCGGATGGAAGAGCATATCCGCAAAGGCAAGGGCGTCAAGTCGCGTTTCGGCGAGCATCTGTGGCTCGATATCACCCTGCTGGGGCGTCATCACATCGAGCACAATCTGCGCGAAGTCAAGGAAATCTGCGAAAGCTTCATGGGGATCGACCCCGCCGAGAAGTGGATTCCGGTGCGTCCGGCGCATCACTACACGATGGGCGGCGTCCGCACCAACCATACCGGTGAATCGCCGCATTTGAAGGGGTTGTTTGCGGCCGGTGAGGCGGCGTGCTGGGATATGCACGGTTTTAACCGGCTGGGCGGCAACTCGGTGGCAGAAACCGTCGTGGCCGGGATGATCGTCGGGGAATTCATTGCAGACTTTTGCGACAAGCAGGAGAACCATGTTGATGTGCCGATGAAGCTGGTTGAAGGATTCATGGAGCGGGAAGACGCGAAACTGAAAGCGTTGCTGAACAGCAAAGGCACCGAAAAAGCCTTCCAGCTCAACGAGGAAATGCAGGAAATCATGGCCAGCTCGGTCGGCGTATTCCGTAACGGCGAGGCATTGAAAAACTGCGTGGAAAAACTCCAGGACATGCTGAAACGCAGCCGTAACATCGGGCTGACCAGCAAGATACCGGGCGTCAATCCTGAATTGGTGGCGGCGTACCGGACGCAGAAGATGCTCAAGCTGGCGCTGACTGTGGCGTATGGCGCGTTGCAGCGGACAGAGAGCCGTGGCGCCCACTTCCGCGAAGACTATCCGAACCGTGATGATCAGCAGTGGCTGAAGCGCACGTTGTCTTTCTGGCGTGACGAGAACGCGACATTGCCGGAGTTGCAATACGAAGCGCTCGACGTCATGAAGATGGAACTGCCGCCGGGATGGCGCGGTTACGGTGCCAAGGATTACATCGACCATTCGGACACGGCCAAACGGCAAGCGGAAATTGATGAAATCAGGAAAAAAATGGAAGATGAAGGCAAGGATCGTTTCGCGATTCAGGATGCCCTGATGCCTTTCAGGGACAAACTGCCCGAAAACCTGCGTGGCCTCAATGAGCGCATTGACGAACCTTTGAACGGATGAACCAAAGATGAGCAACGGACAAAATAACACCGCGTCGGGCGGGAAAACCCGGCAACGGACGCTGACTTTCCACATTCTGCGTTACAACCCGCAGGATCCGGACAGCAAGCCGCGCATGCAATCTTATCAAGTGGAAGAAGCCGAAGGCATGACGCTCTTCCTGGCATTGAGCGAAATCCGCGAACATCAGGATCCGACGTTGCAATACGATTTCGTTTGCCGCGCCGGAATCTGCGGCAGTTGCTCGATGGTGATCAACGGCCGTCCCGGATTGGCTTGTCGGACGTTGACGCAGGATTTGGAGACCGACGTTACCCTGGCGCCGTTGCCGGTGTTTGAGCTGATCGGCGATTTGTCGGTCAACACCGGGAAGTGGATGCGAGGCATGAGCGAGCGCCTCGAAACCTGGGTGCATACGAAGGAAGAGGAAGTCAATCTGAGCAAAGCCGAAAGCCGGATGGATCCCGAACTCGCCGAACAGATTTACGAACTGGATCGTTGCGTCGAGTGCGGTTCGTGCGTGGCGGCGTGCGGCACCGCGCAGATGCGGCAAGACTTTGTCGGGGCGGTCGGTATGAACAAGATCGCACGCTTCAAGCTCGATCCGCGCGACGTGCGTACCGACGATGATTTTTACGAAGTGGTGGGCGACGACAGCGGCGTGTTCGGCTGTATGTCGTTGCTGGGATGCCATGATGTTTGTCCGAAAGAGTTGCCGCTGCAAACGCAAATTGCGTTTTTGCGCAGAAAAATGGCAACCATCGGGTGCTAAGAAAACACATCCCCGCGCGAGCGGGGATATTTGTATGGGCGTTGAAATCCGACGCAAAAGTTAAAGTAACAGAGAAGAAAGGTCGTAAACAATGAGCCGAATCGAGAAAGATTTTTTGGGTGAACGGGAACTGCCGGATAACGTGTATTACGGCGTGCAAACCCTGCGCGGCAAGGAAAATTTTTACATCACGGGGCGATCAATGTCGGAAGAGCCCAGCATGATCAAAGGGCTGGCGTATGTGAAAAAAGCTGCGGCGCTGGCCAACCGTGACCTTGGCGCGCTGGACGGCAAGGTGGCCGAAGCAATCGCCAAGGCCTGCGACCGCCTGATTGCCGGTGAGTTTGTCGATCAGTTCGTTACCGATTTCATTCAGGGCGGTGCCGGCACCTCGGTCAACATGAACGCCAACGAAGTCATCGCCAACGTTGCGCTGGAGTCGATGGGCAAGCCGAAAGGCGATTACGCGACGGTCAGCCCGAACGATCACGTCAACTGTTCGCAATCGACCAACGATTCTTATCCGACGGCGTTCCATCTGGCGTTGATCATGCGGTTGAAGGACTATGCGAAGACCTTGCGCGAATTGCAGGACGCGTTTCTTGCAAAAAGCAAGGAATTCGACAAGGTGTTGAAGATGGGGCGGACGCACTTGCAAGACGCGGTGCCGATGTCGCTGGGCGCCGAATTCCATGGTTTTGCGACGTCGATCGCTGAGGAAATCCAACTCGTCGAAGATACCTGCAACTTGCTGCGCGAGGTTAACCTCGGCGCGACGGCGATCGGAACGTCGGTCAACGCGCCGCAAGGCTATCCCCAATTGGCGGTCAAGTATCTTTCCCAAGTGAGCGGCGAAAAATTCGCTTTGGCGAGCGACTTGATCGAGGCCACCTCCGATTGCGGCGACTATGTGCAGGTTTCCAGCGCTCTGAAACGGAACGCCGTCAAACTGACCAAGATTTGCAACGATTTGCGGATGCTGGCGTCCGGCCCGCGTTGCGGCTTGAGCGAAATCAATCTGCCGCAGTTGCAGCCGGGTTCGTCGATCATGCCGGGCAAGGTCAATCCGGTGATTCCGGAAGTGGTCAACCAGACCGGCTTCTTCGTGATCGGCATGGATTTGACCGTGACACTGGCGGCATCGGCCGGTCAATTGCAGTTGAACGTGATGGAGCCGGTGATAACGTATGCGCTGTTCAGTTCGATCAGCGCCATGCAGAACGCCGTCAAGAGTTTGACCGAACAATGTGTAAAAGGCATTACAGCGAACAAGGAGCGAACCGCAACGATGGTGCTGGGTTCGTTGGGCATTGTGACGCAACTGAATCCGATTCTCGGATACAAGCAATGCGCGGAAATCGCGCGGGAGGGGTACTTGCAAAGCAAATCGATTCACGAGATCGTAGTGCAGGAACGGAAGTTGATCACGCAAGAAAAATGGGATGAAGTTTTCTCGTTTGACAACCTGATCAATCCGCAATTCATCAAAAACTAACCTCGACAGGAGGCAGTTATGGACTTTATGGTAATCCTTCAATTGGTCATCGTCCTGGCGGCGATTTTCTTGGGAGCGCGGCTGGGCAGTATCGGTATCGGTTATGCGGGCGGTTTGGGGGTGCTGGCGCTGGCGGCCATTGGCGTCAAGCCGGGATCGATCCCGATCGACGTTATCCTCGTTATCATGTCGGTGATCGCCGCCATCGGTGCCATGCAAGTGGCGGGCGGTATCGACTTTCTGGTGGTGGTGACCGAGAAGTTTTTGCGCAAGCATCCGAAGTACATCACTTATCTGGCGCCTATCGTCACCTATTTCATGACGATCATGGCGGGAACCGGGCATACGGCGTTTTCGACGCTGCCGGTGATCGCCGAAGTCGCCAAGGAGCAGGGCGTCCGTCCCTCGCGACCACTGTCGATTGCGGTGGTGGCGTCGCAGATCGCCATTACCGCGTCGCCGATTTCGGCGGCGGTGGTGTTCTTCTCCGGGGCGATGGAACCGTTGGGTGTCGGCTATCTCGATATCTTGATGATTTGTATTCCGACAACGCTGCTGGCGGTGGTCCTGACCTCGTTTCTCGCCAACTTCCTGGGCAAAGAACTGAAAGACGACCCGGTTTATCTGGATCGCCTGGCCAAAGGGCTGGTGGTGATGCGCGGCGTCAGCAACATCAAAGTTACGCCGATGGGCAAGCGTTCGGTGTGGATCTTCCTTTTCGCGATCGTGATGGTGATGGTTTACGCCACACTGATCAGCGACAAGGTTGGGATATTTGGCAACATCGAAAAGGGTGCTTGGTTTCCGAAGGAAAGCATCATTCTTTCGCGTGACCACGCCATCTACGTCTTCATGTTGAGCTGCGCGACGGCGATCACCTTCTTCTGCCGAATCGAAGCCGCCAACGTGTTGAGCGCCTCGACGTTCAAATCCGGTATGAGCGCCTGCGTTTGTATCCTGGGTGTGGCCTGGCTGGGCACGACGTTCGTCAACGCTCACGAAGCCGGTATCAAAGAACTGGCGGGCGGCCTGCTGCAAACCACGCCGTGGCTGCTGGCGGTGGCATTGTTCTTTGCCTCGATGCTGCTTTATTCGCAAGCGGCGACCGCTCGCGCGCTGATGCCGCTGGCGATCACGCTGGGCGCGGCGCCGGTGACGCTGGTGGCTTCGTTTGCGGCGGTGTCGGCACTGTTCGTGTTGCCGACGTACCCGACGCTGCTGGCGGCGGTGGAAATGGACGATACCGGTTCGACAAAAATCGGTAAGTATGTGTTCAACCACCCGTTCTTTATCCCCGGTGTCGTGTGCATTGCGCTGTCGGTGTTGTTTGGCTTCATGTTTGCCGGCGTAGTGTTGTAATCCTCGCCGGGTTGTAAGCAAGACGACGAAGCGCCCTGCGGGGCGCTTCGTTTTTTTTCAGGAGTTCACTGTTTGCTTGCAGGAGAGAGTGGGTTCGTCATTCCTTCCCCGCTTGCGGGGGAAGAACCTGTCCTCGCGACGGGGGGGGTTGGGAAGGGGCAGATGGATTCTGCGACGGCGTCTCATAATGATGTCAGTTTGTCGCAGCGCTGCGTCGGGTTTCGTAAACGCAACCCGACCTACGCGGGCTAATATGAGGGCATGTACAACGTATACAACCTTGTTTCTTCGAGTCCCACACGCTTGACGAGCGTTCCGCCGATTTGGTCGAGTTCTTTCCCGAAGGCGGCGGCCTTCTCCGATGTCAGCCTCTGCGACGCATAAGTATTCGTGAATTTCACGACAGCGCGTGCGATGACATCCATTTCCTTTTTTATGTTGACGATGTAGGTCATCAAATCGGCATCGTTCGCAAAATTCTGTTGCAGGTAAGCATAGAATTTGACATTTTCTACCATTAGATGCGTCTGCAGCGCCAGACGGAACGACGCCAGCAGATCTGGCAAGGCGGAAAAATCTCCGTGTTCGGAGACGGTTCTCAGCTCATGGTATAGACGGAACAGCTCGGTGTGATCGTTTTTCAACTTGTCGACCAGAGTGCCGTCGAAATGAATTGGATGTGATGCAGCCCTAATGGGCGATAGCGGTGTCTTCGTCTTCGGCGAGTCCCCTCCTCCTATACCTAACAGCATTGATAAGAAACCACGTTTTCCCATGATTGCCCCTCCTCTCTTGAGATCCCAAAGTTATTTCAATAGTAATAACCGCCTGTTTTTGTGAAGTTCTCTTTGCGTGAAAAAAGCCACATGTGATTATACCTTGCGCTGTTGCAAAAAAAATACATAATAACCGCGTCAAATCTGAAGTTCCTGGACTTGTTAACCGGCAGGCATATCGCTGCGCTTCAAAACGCTGATGAACGCTGTTCTGGTGAACTGGCCTCCCTGACCGGTGCTCATGTGAGGCTGAAAAGATTGCCATTTCAGAGTACGCGGCCTTTCCTGTATCCTGTGCGCGAGGGGAAAAACCGATAGTGCCAGCCGAGATGCCGATACCGTTTGACGACTTTCTGGAGGACGCCGCCGAAACCGAGGCGCTCGGTGGTTGCTTGGCGTCGCATCTGCGGGGCGGGATGGTGGTTACGCTGTCCGGCGATTTGGGTGCTGGGAAAACGACGCTGGTGCGCGGCATGTTGCGCGCTTTGGGGTTTTCCGGGGCGGTCAAAAGCCCCAGCTATGCGTTGGTCGAAGAATATTTTTTTTCAAGATTGCACTTTAAGTTATATCTTTACCATTTTGATTTTTATAGAATTAAAGACGTGTCTGAGTGGGAATCCGGCGGCTTTTCGGAGTACTTCCGGGACGATGCGGTTTGCGTGATCGAGTGGCCGGAAAAATTGGGCGAGCGTTTGCCGCCGGTTGATTTGGCGGTGTCGCTGGTGCTACCTGCCGCCGTTTCGGCAAGCGGGCGGCAGGTGCGGATTACGCCGTACACGAAAGCGGGGGAGGCATGTCTGACGGCAGCAGTGACGTTTCCGTGACGGATGTTTTCGTCGTAAGGTCAAATGCAGCGCCCGATACGGCACTGGAATCGCTGCCGAACGTGCGATTTTCCATCGTTCGCCGCCGCTTGCTGCGAAGTGGGTTGCTGGCGTCAGGGCTGCTGCTGTTGCCGCCGCTGGTCGGCGCCGTGCCGCCGGCGGCGCCCGGCAGGACGCCTATCGCCCGGTTGTGGCCCGCCGAGGAATATACCCGGCTGGTGATTGAAACGCCGCAAGCGGTGACATTCCGGATGATGCAGTTACAGGAGCCGTACCGGCTTGTGCTTGACGTTGACCATCTTGAGCTGTCCTCCGACCTGATGGCGCTGCCATCGCTTTTGCAGTACAGCGATCCCTACATTCTGGGCATCCGGTTGGGGCGGCGCGATTCGAACGTGTTGCGCGTGGTGCTCGATCTCAGGGATCGCGTCGATCCGCAAGCGTTTACATTGCAGCCGGTGGCTCAATTCGGTTTCCGTTTGGTGCTGGACATTTATCCGGTCGAACGGCTCGATCCGTTGCTGTTGTTGGTCAAGGAGTTTGAGAGTAACGACGCGATGGCGGCGCTGGAGCAGAAGTACGCCGACGATGAGGCGCTGCTGGCGCTGGTGCGCGAGTATGAAAAACGCAGCGAAAAGACCGGTACGGCAGCCGCGCCAAGGAAGCCGCCAAGTCCCGCAAAACCTCCCAGTACCGGAAGCCAGCCAGCGCCTTCGGGCAAGTTGCCAAATAAGCTGCCAACCAAGCCGTCCACGAAATCGCCGACCAAGCCGCGCCCGATTATCGTGATGCTGGATCCCGGACACGGCGGTGAAGACCCGGGCGCAATCGGCCGAAAAAAAACGCTGGAAAAAAACGTGGTGTTGTCGATTGCCCGTCGCACCAAGAAACTGATCGACGCCGAACCGAACATGCGGGCGGTGTTGACGCGCGACGGCGATTTTTATGTGCCGCTCAACCAGCGCGTCGAAAAAGCGCGGCGCGTGCAGGCGGATCTGATGGTGTCGATTCATGCGGACGCTTTCACGAACACCACCGCGCGCGGCTCCTCGGTGTTCGCGCTATCGGAGCGCGGAGCGACGTCAGCGGCAGCCCGCTGGCTGGCGCAAAAAGAAAACAGCGCTGATCTGGTCGGCGGGATCAATATCGGCGGCAAGGACGCTGCCGTTGCCAAAACGCTGCTCGATTTATCGCAGTCGGCGCAGATCAACGACAGTTTAAAAGCGGGCGCGTTTGTTTTGGCCGCGCTGGGAACGCATAACGTCTTGCACAAGAAAGAAGTGGAGCAGGCTGGATTTGCGGTGCTCAGAGCGCCGGATATTCCCTCGATTCTGGTCGAGACGGCCTTCATTTCCCATCCCGAAGAAGAGGCCAAATTGGCGGATGCGAAACACCAACAACGCTTTGCCGAATCCATTGCGGCGGGCATAAAGCGCTACTTCGCTTCCAACCCACCGCTGGCGCGATCCTGAAATCCGTGTTCGCTGGTAAGATGGCGCCATGATACGTTTTTTCATTCTTTTCCTCATCATCCTCGCGGTTCTCTTCGGGCTTGAGTTGACGCCGTGGGCGGAACGCTGGTTCGTCGATCCGTGGACAATCGCGCTCGCCAAAATTTCAACTTGGCTCGTTACCTTGTTCGACGGTCAGGTCGAGGCGACGGGGCGGGTCATGCGCAACCTCAGCAACGGTTTCGGCGTTTCGATTGAAAAAGGCTGCAACGGGATCGAGGCGACCATCGTGCTGGTGTCGGCGATGCTGGCGTTTCCGTCGCCGTGGAAACACAAAATCCTCGGCATCCTCAGCGGCTTTGTAGCGGTGCAGGCGCTGAACGTTGTGCGCGTGATCAGCCTGTTTTATCTGGGGCAATGGAACTATACCGTTTTCGAATGGGCGCACCTCTATGTCTGGCAGGCGCTGATCATGCTCGACGTGCTGATCGTTTTTCTCATCTGGATACGATTGCTGCCGGAAAGCAGGGGCAAAGGCAAACATCAGGATGGCGGCAGCGGGCCGCCGGCGCCGGGCGGAGAAACCGCAACCGCCGCTGAAACGGTTGCGGAAGCAGCGCCGCGAGCGGCGGAAACCGCATGAAGAGTGATTCGATGATGCCGCCGGAAGACAAGACGTCGCAGGAAGCGTCGAAAAGCCGCTCGCCGCTGCTGCGTTTCGTGCTCGTTACTTTCGCCTGGTTGCCGCTGATGTTTGCGGTCTGGTATTTTGCTGCGCCCCTTCTGATTTTTCCGGCCAAACTGCTGGCGCAGGCGTTCACCGAACTCGCTTTCGGCGATTTGGTGAAGCAGGTTTTGATGGAGTCGCGCGAGGTCGTGTTCGTGACGTCGCTGCGGCCGGGGGAGGCGATGCCCAGCGGCGCCGTCGTCAGCGCCGAAGTCAATGCGTTGCTGTACTCGTTCGGCTTGCCGATGCTGGCGGCGTTGGTGCTTGCCGCGCGCGAAAAAGGCGGCTGGAAGAAAATGTTGATCGGCTACCTCATTATCGTACCGTTCATCGCGTGGGGTTTGACGGCGGATTTTCTCAAAAGCATCCTTTTTTCGGCGGGGCCTTTCGTCGCGGCACAGGTCGGCTTCTCGCCGTTGCAGCGCGAATTCGTGGCGTTTGCCTACCAGTTCGGCACGTTGATTTTGCCGACGGTGGTTCCGGCGATTGTTTGGGTGCTGACCCACCGGCGCTTTCTGGAACGGATACGCGGACAAATGGAGACGCACGACAAAAGCGGAGAGAAAAATTAGAACGTTTTCTGTTTGAGTGAGCACATTTTTGCGCAAACAAGCGTTGTTTTCCTCCCCCTTGCGGGAGAGGGTGGCCGAAGGCGGAGAGAGAGGGAGGGGAGCAAAGCAAGCGCAGCTTGGCTATTGCCTGTAAAAGAGCCCGTACTGTCGGCTTCGTGCAGTGAAAATCACCGTAGCGACTGACTTTTTTCAGAGCGGGAATCCATAAAGCCGATGCGGTTGATTTCCATGAACGGCTGCGCTAGTGTAGAAAGTCGGTGCGGCGCCTGAGCCGGAGGCTCGTCACAGCGCCGTTGCAACCGGAAAAGGACGGCAAGCGGTTTTGTCTTACGCGGGTATTTGTGAGTGTCAAAGATATTCAATGAACGAAAGGAGCGACCCCATGCGTTTTCTCGATAGCATCAAACAACGTGCCAAGGCCGATGTGAAGACCATCGTATTGCCGGAGTCTTTCACCTTTGAGCCGAGGAATTTGCAGGCCGCTCATACCGTGCTGGCGGAAAAGCTGGCGCGCATCATCCTGATCGGCGACCGTAAAGCCATCATGGAAAAAGCCGAAGGCTTGAATCTGGAAGGCGCAGAGTTTATCGATCCCGCCACCTACGGGCGGATGGGCGAACTGGCGGAGAAACTGGCGGAACTGCGTAAATCCAAAGGGATGACGCTTGCCGAGGCCGGCGCGTTATTGCGCGACGATCCGCTGTATCTTGGGGTCATGCTGGTGAAGGAAGGCATCGCCGACGGGATGGTGTCGGGCGCGGTTCACTCGACAGCGGATGTGTTGCGCCCCAGCCTGCAAATACTGAAGACGGTGCCGGGCGTGAAGCTGGTGTCTTCGTTCTTCGTGATGGTGGTTCCCAATTGCGAATACGGTGAGAACGGCGTCTTTGTTTTCTCGGACTGCGGGCTGGTTCAAAACCCGTCTGCCGAAGAGTTGGCGATGATCGCCCAAAGCGCGGCGGTTTCGTTCAGGCAATTGGTGAAAGCCGAGCCGGTGGTGGCGCTCTTGTCGCATTCAACCATGGGCAGCGCCAAACACGCCGATGTGGACAAAGTGACGGAGGCCGTGCGTCTCGTGAAAGCGGCGGCGCCGGAATTGAAAGTGGACGGCGAATTTCAGGTGGATGCGGCGATCGTGCCCTCGATCGGCACTCGCAAAGCGCCGGGCAATCCCGCCGCCGGAAAAGCGAATGTGCTGGTTTTCCCCGATCTGGATTCGGGCAATATTGCGTACAAGCTGACCGAGCGGCTGGCGAAAGCGGAAGCCTACGGGCCGGTCACGCAGGGGATTACCAAGCCGGTCAACGATTTGTCTCGCGGCTGTTCTGCTGACGATATCGTCGGCGTGATCGCGATCACCGCCGTTCAGGCGCAGGGTTAATAACGGATACAAACGAGGAGACATCACATATGAAAATTCTGGTCATCAACTGCGGCAGTTCCTCATTGAAATACCAACTGCTCAACATGGATGACGAGACTTTGCTGGCCAAAGGTCTCTGCGAGCGTATCGGTATCGACGGTCGCTTGAAACACGAGCGCGGTGCCGATGAATTTACCGTCGATGCGCCGATGCCGGATCACTCCGCCGCAATCAAGATCATGCTGGAAGCACTGGTGTGCAAAGACCGTGGGGTGATTTCGGATATCGGTGAGATATGCGCTGTGGGACACCGTGTGGTACACGGCGGCGAATATTTCAGCGATTCCGTCTTGATCGACGACGCGGTGGAGCAAGCGATCAAAGCGTGCTTCGATATGGCGCCGCTGCACAATCCGCCGAACCTCACCGGAATCCGCGCCTGCAAGCAGAACATACCGGGCGTTCCGCAGGTGGCGGTTTTCGATACGGCGTTCCATCAGACGATGCCGAAAAAAGCGTACTTGTATGCGCTTCCTCATGCGTTGTACGAGGCGCACAAAATACGCAAGTACGGTTTCCACGGCACCAGCCACAAATATGTCTCGATGAAAGCGGCGGAAGTGCTGGGGCGTCCTTACAACACGCTGAAGATCATCACCTGCCATCTCGGCAACGGTGCCAGCGTTTGCGCGATCGATCGCGGGCACTCCGTCGATACGTCGATGGGCTTCACGCCGCTGGAAGGGTTGGTCATGGGCACCCGTACTGGCGACATCGACGCCGCCGTCGTTCCCTTCCTGATGGAGAAGGAAAAGCTGACCGCGCAACAGGTTGTTGACCTGTTTAACAAGAAATCGGGCATGCTGGGTTTGTCGGGAGTGTCCAACGATTTCAGGGACATTCTTCAAGCAAAACAAGAAGGCAACACGCTCGCCGACGAAGCGCTGGAATCCTACTACTACCGGGTCGCCGGTTATATCGGCCGGTACGCTGCCGCGATGAACGGCGTGGACGCGGTGGTTTTCACCGCCGGTCTGGGTGAAAACAGCGCGCTTCTCCGTGAAAAAGTGTGTGCGTATCTCGGTTACCTGGGGGTGAAAGTCGATCCGGAGAAAAACGCGCAGCGGGGACGAAGCATTGATTTTTCCGCGCCCGGGGCTACCGTGCGGGCGATGATGATTCCGACCAACGAGGAATTGGTGATCGCGCGCGATACGAAAGGCATCATTGCAAAATAAAGAGAAAAAGAGAATTAACGCTGTAAAAATCTCCTGCCTGAAGAGGCAGGAGATTTTTTTATAATTATGTAGGTTGGGATGAGCTTGAGAATCCCAACAGCGGGAAGAAAAATAGCGCATGAAATACAGGCGCGCATGGCAAGCAGGCGGCACCTATTCCTTCACGGATAATCTGGCCGAGCGCAAGCGTACATTGCTGGTGGATCACATTGAAGAGCTGCGCAACGCAGTCCGAAAGGTGAAACACGCTATATTTATACCAATCCGGTCAAACATGGTTATGCCGTGCGAGCTTCGGAATGGCCGTATAGTTCAATACATAGGGACATCCGCCGGGGTTGGTTGCCGGAGGATTGGGCGGCGGAGACAGAGGATGTTTTTTCTTTTGGGAAACGATGATGTGTTGGGATTCGCAAGCTCATCCCAACCTACATCGCTGCGCTCGCCATTTTTCGTCATTCCCGCGAAAGCGGGAAGCCAGGCTTTCTTTCTCTGGATTCCGGCCTTCGCCGGAATGATGATTTTTTATATCTGATTCCTGATATCTTTTGAAATAGATTCTTGACCAGAATCACGGCTCGCTCAGAAAATCTTCAAGAGCGCGACGGTCGCGCTTGGTCGGACGTCCGTGGAAACGCGGCACAGGCTGGGCGCGCCGCTGTTCAATCAATGTTTGTCGGGCGGCGAGGCTGTCGGCGGTTTCCTCGTAGAGCGCCGCTGCCAACGGCGCCGACAGACGGCGCTCGCTGAGCGCGCGGACGGTGAAAGTCCATGCCAGTCCTTCCCTGTGAACCGTCAGCGTATCTCCGGCGCGCAGTGAGCGGGATGGCTTGATCCGCTCGCCGCCGAGCCGCACATGCCCTTTGTCGATTGCCTCGACCGCCAATCCGCGGGTCTTGAAAAATCGTGCCGCCCACAGCCATTTGTCGGCTCGCACCGCGGTGACGGCAACGTCTTCGGAGGACACGGCGACCATGCTACTCGGAGGTTTGCAGGCGGGTTTTATAAAGCGTCAGCGGCAACGCCGTGTTTTTGTCGAAGGCAGCGCCGGCGTCGATGCCCAACCGGGCGATGGTTTCGGCGCTGTCGATGTGCGGGTACACCGCGCTCATCGCACCAAGAGCAAAATCACGACCCGACCCGGCAGCCCAGAAACGGGTGTATTCAAACACTTCGCGCATCGAATAAATGCCGAAAATACCTTGCGTGTTGGCAACCAGCGCGGTCATCTGGCTCGACTCGTAAGGATCGTCATCCTCTTCTTTCGGGTTCAGAAAATGCAGTTCTTTGAGCTGCGGGTGCAGCTTGCGGAAACTTTCAAAGATTGCCATCTTGTTCGACAAATCGAGTGGGTTCTGCTTCAACAGACTTTCGAAAACCAGTTGATGCGCGGCCGAACCGCACAGCGCGATGTAACTGCCGCGATGGTACAGAATTTTTTCGTAGCTCTGATCATAAGGCGCTGCCAGTTTGGTATCGCCGAAAGTGGTCAGCGAATCGGCGGCGATGACGACTTCGCCGTTTTTGCGTACTACAACCAGTGTGGTCATAAAAATCTCATTCGTAATGACGTCGGGCGTCGGGAAAAGGCGCAATTATACGCGCTCGCTCCCGTCATACCGCCGGTGTTACCCAGACACCGGTAACGAGATGACACGGGGAACGGCGTCTCGGTTCCAGTGTGCGATTGCCCAGTCCCAAAAAGCGCCGGGGGTTGATGGCTGTTGCGGCGGCTGTGATTGCGCCAGAAAACGCCAGGCGGCGAGCAATGCCGGCAGAGGATTTTCTGGCAGCGGCGGCGCCCGCGTCTGCTTCGACAGTTTTTGACCATCCGGTGTAGCGGCGACCGGAATGTGCGAATACCTGGGAGCAGGGTGACCGAGACACTCATACAGCCACAAGTGGCGCGGCGTCAACGCCAGCAAATCGGCGCCGCACTGGTCTTCCGTCAACGTACTATCGACGCCAGCGGCAGATACGATCGTAACGTTTGATGGTCTGGGTACAGTGCGCCCCAACAACTTGACGGCAGGCTCAGGAACGCCGCCGAATCAATTTGATGTCAGCGGGAGGACGGGGAGTAGGCCGTTTCGGGTTGTTGTCAGCGGAAACGCGGTGCGGGTATGCGACCCGGCATTTCCTCCGGGATCAGACCCGAAAGCATGTCCATGTCCTCCGGGATCAGACCCGAAAACATGTCCATGAGGGATTTGAGCATCCGGAAAGAGGTGGAAGCGATGAGACGTTTGAATCAGAAATCGGAAAAGCGGCCTGAAAAAATGGAAGGCGCCACGTTGTTGGAGGTGCTGGTTTCCATACTGATTTTTTCCTGCGGGATGTTGGCCATAGTCGGATTGCAGGCGAGCTCTTTCCAAAACTCAGGGGACGTGCAGTATCGGGCAGAGGCCATCCACATGGTGAACGCCTACGTGGGGAAGATGAAAGCGATGACGCCTCGTGCCAACGCAGGCGGTGCGGGCGGTATAGAAGGCGACTTTCATAGCGGAAACGAATTTGACCATTTTAAAGCAGAAGTAGCAGCGAAGTTGCCGGAGGGCGATGTGCCTGAAGTGCGCTTCTACACGGGCGCCGATATAGGTGTAGCGTTGCCACCGGAAACGAGGCTTGTGGATATCACAGTAACTTGGCAACGACCAGGGGAAGATGATGTTCGCCAGTATATGCAGACCAGCGTTATCGGGAATAACTGAAGGTGAAGCGGTTGGATGCATGTTGATAAATGTCATGGAAAGACGAGAGAGAAATGTGGCGAGTTAATGGGCAAAGAGGGTTTTCTCTTGTTGAGCTGATGGTCGGCGTGACTGTTGGCTTGCTGGCGGTTTATGCCACCTATCGTATCTACGAAAATGTCGAAAGGAACTATCGTGCGGTAGAAACGGTTAACGAGGCGCAAATGGCAGGGCTTTATGCGACCTTTGTTCTTAGCCATGAACTGGGTAACGCCGGCTCAGGGGTTATGAGTAACTATGGTGTCCTTCGTGCGTGTACAACGGTTCCGACCTTTCCTACCAACGAGGCGGGCAGTCCGCCTTTCCCCTTGTATCCGCTTCCCGTAGCGATTATCCCTGATGTGGTAAATACGCTGGTAGATGACGTTTTCGTTTTTTACGGCACAGGAAATTTCACTGACAAGCCGATCTCTGTAAGTGCAGTCACACCACCGAACGTTTTTTCTCTGAGGGCGCCTTTGGGGCTGGCGCAGGGAAGCGTTCTGGTGGCGCCGTCATCAACAATCGATTGTGCTGCGTTTGTGGCGGCAAACGTTACAAACGCTGGGGACGGAATAGTAAACATTACAGTCGGAACAAATCAACTTCTGGACGGTGTTGTGCACGCCGGAGATTCCCTGATTGATTTGGGCGGTGTGGCCAGACGGCGTTTCTATGTTGACAACAATGAAACACTGCAAATGGAGGTTTGGGAAGTTAACGCTTCGGCAGGTCATAACAACTGGAAGATTGCGCGTGTTGTCCCCATAGCCTCGAACGTCGTTGCTTTTAAAGCGCAGTACGGTATCTCAGACGACGATAGCGATGTCATCACTCGATGGATGACGCCCGATGGTGCGACGTTGGCTGCAATTATCGGAGCGACTCCTGCATTACCGGCAGAAAACATAAAAGCAATACGATTTGGATTAATCGTGCGCGCGGCTGAGCCAGACATTGAGTTGAGGAATGACACAGGAACAGACGTGATCAAGGAGGAATTTTTTTTCCAGGATTGCTCCGTTGGGATGACCTGTGACAACCAACCTGGTGGAATGAGAATAGATCTGCTTGTATCGGAAGCTGGTCAGGCGTATGGATGGCGGTACCGTAAATATGAGACTACGACCCCTCTGCTGAACACCGTCTGGAATTGGAGAATGTAAATGAATCAGCTTTCTTGCGGGTCGGGGATGCAAAAAGCACGTCACTCAGAGCGGGGGATGGTGCTGATCATCACATTGCTCGCTTTGGTGGCAATGTTGCTCGTGTCAACGGCGCTGTTACGTTCAAGCGATACCTCTGTCCAAGTGGTCAACAATCTTTCGTTTCGCCAAGCGGCGGAAGCGGCGGCACACATGGCTATAGAGCAGGTTATTGCTGGTGGTGCTGCTTGTTTACCAAGCAAGCAGGCCGGTGAAAGCAAAGAGGGTATTCCGGGAGCGCTCTTACACTCAGAGCCACAGTCCGGAGAAAGCGTCACCAATATTTCCGGTATGAGGGTGAGAATGTTTTGTGAGCGGATGTGTTCTGATCCAAACCTTCCTTTAACGGCGGACAACTGTTTATTTGCCGACAGGGAGGGCTCTGGCGGATACAAAACACGTATGGATGGGCAGGTCGACGAGGAAGGCCCGGGACGTTCGACATTAGTGAGCCGCGTTTCTGTTCGCATTGACGGCTCCAAGAATACGGCGGTTTTTGCACAAGTGTTTGTTACCCTGTGATAGTGAGGCTTGAGGGTTTTTCAGGATAGAGAAGCTGATAGGAGTTTGTGATGAAACGATCAGGATGGTTTTTAACTTCTGCCACTTCGTTGCTTGGTGCAGCGTTTATATTCGCTGTCTCTGCCTTTGCGGCAAATCCGAATGCGCCGGTCAGGATTGCTGACAGCCCGGTGTTTGTTGATGTCAAGAGCCACATTCCGCAGAACGCGCTGCTGCTTGCGGACGATTCAGGGAGTATGACGTGGGCGCATGCGCTGGAGGGACTCGGCGATATTCCCAGAGCGTGTTGGCGGGGTGGTGATGGGGTGATTGGCGGCGTTATGGTTTGTTTGCCGTCTGATCCCCATTGCTCGGTTATGGACGTTTGCGGATACCCCTATCCCAATCCGTACCCCGATCAGGGCACAGGGTACCCGAACCTCGGCGTGTCCAAAGCAGAAACAGCGGTAAAGCTGCTTCCGCCGCCGTTGATGGCGGCAGGTTTCAATAAGATGGCCTATAACACGGAAGTGACTTATCTTCCGCCGGTTTACGAAGACAGGAACGGTCAGATGCACAGCTTCCCGTCGATGAACAGCGCGAATACTACCAACTGGACGAAGGTTGGTTGGCCGGGATGCGATGGCAGTATGGGTATGCCAAGCGACATCGGGATGAGCTGTCCTCAGGGGGTGCCCGTCGCGATCAATATGAGGGATGTGACGACAAACTTCCCGACAGCGCGCACCTATAGTGGATCGCTTATACAAATAGACATATAATAAAGCATGACCTATAGCGCAGACCTGCGAGCACGTGTGCTCGATTTCATCTACTCCGGGGGGAGTAAAGCCGAGGCAGTACGCC
>JAIRJZ010000038.1 GCA_031260355.1 Burkholderiales bacterium | reverse complement strand
GGCGTACTGCCTCGGCTTTACTCCCCCCGGAGTAGATGAAATCGAGCACACGTGCTCGCAGGTCTGCGCTATAGGTCATGCTTTATTATATGTCTATTTGTATAAGCGATCCACTATATAGGGAAGACTCATGGGAAAAACCCCATGGGCGTCGGTACCTTGAAAGAACGAAACCGAAACATGCGCCATAGCTGAACATATTACCGCAATTGTCAAAACCTTTTACGATTCATGGCATCGGCGGGGCGCTGGGGAGGACGGGTGTTTTGGTGAAAAGACGACAATAGGCACAACAATGCCCGATACCGTCATCCCCGCGAAAGCGGGGAGCCAGGTTCTGGATTCCGGCCTTCGCCGGAATGACGATTTCTTGATGCCGGACGATTCCGCTTTGCGGTGTGCGCCAACCTACGGCGCAATGGCTACGGTTGGCAGCGGCGGGGCGCTGTTCAGAGCCACCGTTGCCACGGCGCCGAGCGCATCGTCGCGTGGCGCGAGACGCGCCGAACCGTTGTGAAACTCGGCAATCAGCCGGACGATGTAAAGCCCCAGCCCGAGATGCGGTGTGTCGCTGCGTTTGCCCGGGCGGGCGGACACCATCGGCTCGAACAGCGAGGCGTTGTCGCCTTCGGGCGGCAGCGGCCCTTCGTTGACGACGCGCAACACGGCGCCTTTGCCGGCGGCTTGCAGACTGATGTCGATCACGGTGCCGGGCGCCGCGAATTCATGTGCGTTGGCGATCAGTTTGTCGAGCATTTGCACGACCAAATCGGGCGCGACGAAACGGCGACACGGTTCCTCCGGAACGCGCAGAGAAAAGGGGCGGCCGGGATAAGCGAGCGTGTAGCCTTCGACGCTGCTTTTGAGCAACGCGCCCAGATCGACTTCGGCGCGTTCGGCATCGACGATGCTTTGGTCGAGACGCGAGGCTTCGGTCATCCGCGCCAGAATGTGCGACAGCCGCGCCAACCCGCCTTGGGCGCGTTCGAGATAGGTGCAGCGCTCATCGTCGGACAGCGGTTCGCGCAAGTTTTCAAGCGAACTGCGGACAACGGCAATCGGAGTACGCAACTCGTGCGACAAACGGCTGGCGATTTGCTCGCGGTAAACGGCGGCCTCTTCGAGACGACCGAGCACCTCCGAAAAGCTGCGTGACAAGTCGCCGATTTCATCGCCGGTGCGGGCGCTGGCGGCGATGGCGCGCACGCGACCGCGAGCATCGACGGCATGCTCGATTTCATTGCGCAACCGGCGAATGCGCGCCGACAAGCGCGAGGCGTAAGCGATCAGCACGGCGGCGATCAACAACACCGCCGCGAGCAACAACGAAAACAACCGTTCGAAAGCCTGATTGCGGGCGGCAAGAATGCCGTTGGTGGTTTCTTCGACAATGACGGCGCCGGCGACATGGTCGCCGGTCCAGATCGGCGTGGTGGCGACGGTGATGGTGGCGGCGCGGTCGGTGGTCGGGCGTTGACCGAGCATCGGGATGCCGGAAAGCGCGCCCTCGACTTCGCGCGCCGACGCCAGCGCCTGTGTTCCCGGCTCGTCCATAAAATCTTCGGTCGGCTGTTCGACCAGACGCATGTAAATCGGTTTCACCAGGTGGGCGTGCAGCCACGGCCAGGGATCGCTCCACGCGAACGGCTGCGGTGGCCGCTCGTCGATCAGCCGGTGCAACGAACCGAGCCGCGCCAGCACATGCAGATCGCGGTCGATGACCCACAGCCGGACATTGGCGGGCACCAGCGGCGCCAGCGCGTTTTCGAGTTGTCGTTGCAAGGCGTCCGGCAGCGGTGCCGACGGCGATGGCGGTGAGGCTGGGGATAGCGACAACGGGGTGACGACCAACGGTTGCGTCGGCAGCTTCGGCGGCATATCCGGCACCTCCGGGAAATCGCTGGCGTCGGCGTCGCGTTGCGCCTGCGGCAACGAGACAAGATTGTCGGCGCGGAAGACATCGGGGCGCTCGTACAGCGCGGTGGCGACCGCTTTGGCGGTCACCCGCAGCGTTCGCTCCTGACCGCTCTTGAGAAAGCGATCGACCTCGTGCAGGTACTCGTAACCAAGCCAGGGCAGGATCAGCAGCACCGCCAGCGCCAGCAACAGTTGCAGCCGGATGCCGAAGCGGCAAGCAGAAGAAGAGGGGGTCGCGGAGCGGCTCATGTTTCCTGCGGGTTCCAGCGGTAGCCCATGCCGTAAACGGTGACGATGTGATCGAAGGCAGGGTCGATAGCGGCAAACTTGCGGCGGATGCGTTTGATGTGCGAGGTGATGGTCGCCTCATCGACGTAAATGCGGGCATCCTTCATCAGGCTTTCGCGGTCTTTGACGTGGCCGGGATGACGCGCCAGCGTGTGCACCATCCAGAATTCGGTGACGGTGAGCGGCACGGGCGTGTCTTGCCAGTGCGCCGACAATCGCGGCAAATCGAGCCGCAGTGCGCCGCGCACCAGCACATCGTCGGCTTCCGGCGGCGACGCTGCCAGATCGCTACGCCGGAACAGCGTGGCGATGCGGGCGGTCAAATGCGGCAGGCTGACGTCCTTGGTGACGTAATCATCGGCGCCCATGCGCAAACCGGCGACGATATCGAAATCGCTGTCGCGCGCCGACAAAAAAATGATCGGCAGCCGTTCCGAGCGCGCCCGCAGTTCGCGGCACAGCGTGAAGCCGCCGTCAACTTCGTCGCCGAGACCGATGTCGATCAGCGCCAGATCGGGCAGCCGGGCGGCGAAGGCGGCGAGTGCGTCGGCGCGGTTGGTGTAAGTGGAAACTTTGTAGCCCTGTCGGCGCAGCGCTTCGGCGCAGTTATCGCGCAGCGCCGGCTCGTCTTCGATCAGGGCGATGTGGCGACTCATAGGGTTCTCCAAAACAGCAATGACCGCACTATAGCCGAAGCGGCAAGCGGCGGGCGCGGTTTTCGTGCATTGCCATCACTTTGCCATGATTGATCAGCGGTTTGACCGCAGCGGCGACCGAAACCGTCAGGGTTGGCGGGCGTAATGACGGCATCGAGATGCCAATCGTTTTCAAGGAGAACCTCATGTCCGCCGTTTCCCCCGATATTGCTGCCGCTGTTTCTTCTTTGCCCCCCCAACGTTTTCCGGCGATGCGCCGGAGCGGTCTGCGCGATTTACTGCGATTCGTCGGCGCGGCGTTGATGACCGGGCTGGTCGCCAGTCTGGTATTGATGGCAGCGATTTTGTTTCTTGCCGGCAACGCGTACGCGCAAAGCGGCTCATCGCCGATTGCCGGTGACGATCTTCAGCACGGCGCACTGCTGTTGAGCGATGGCGTCGGCGGTCGGGTGGCGGCGCCGCTGCTGGGCACGGTCGTGCAAGCGGAATTAAGCGGGCTGATTGCGCGTGTCAAAGTAACGCAGACATTCAAAAATCCGGATAACGCCGTGCGCGAAGCCGTTTACGCATTTCCGCTGCCGGAAACGGCGGCGGTCGATCATCTCGAAATGAAGATCGGCGAGCGACGGATTCAGGGGCAAATCAAGGAGCGCCAGCAAGCGCGGCAGATATACGAGCAGGCAAAGCAGGAGGGCAAAAAAGCGGCGCTGGTCGAACAGTGGCGCCCCAATTTGTTTACCACCAGTGTCGCGCCGATCGGCCCCGGCGACGAGATCGTCGTCGAAATCGAATACCAGCAATCGTTGCGTTACGATCAGGGCGTGTTTTCATGGCGCTTCCCATTGGCGATCACGCCGCGCTACAGTCCCGGCGGGATGGCACCTGAAGGCGATACGCAAAGCGTTATGGAGGATGAGACGGCGCGGTTGCCGGGTTGCGCGTGCGATGTAGAGGCGGATGCGCGTACAGAAAACCCCGTGCGCTTCGATATCACGTTAGTGCCCGGCGCGCCGATCAGTGAAGTGCACAGCCGGTACCACGACATCGCGATGAAAGACCTCGGCGATGGCCGTTATCGCGTGACGCTGGAAGAGGACACCGTTCCCGCCGACCGCGATTTTGAGTTGACCTGGACACCGCAAACCGGACAAGCGCCGCAGGCGGCGTTGTTCACCGAACGGTTTGCCGGCGAGGACTACTGGTATCTGATGCTGATGCCGGCCAGCGAACCGACGACAACCGTTCGGTTGCCGCGCGAAGTCACCTTCATTATCGACACGTCCGGCTCGATGGAAGGCGCGTCGATCAGGCAGGCGAAAGACGCGTTGCTGATGGCGCTGGAGCGGTTACAGTCGGGCGATTTTTTCAACGTCATCGAATTCAACTTGACGACGAAACCGCTGTTCGCTGCGCCGGTGGCGGTTGACGCGATGTCGCTCAAAAAAGCGCATTTGTTCGTGTCGAAGCTGCGCGCCGACGGTGGCACGGAAGTGTACCCGGCGCTGAAGCGGGCGCTCGAAGCGCCGCCGACGCCGGGCATGATCGGGCAAGTGGTGTTTCTGACCGACGGCGCGATCGACAATGAGGAGCAGTTGTTCGATTTGATCCATGAGCGACTGAACGCGCGGCGCCTGTTCACCGTCGGCATTGGGTCGGCGCCGAACGCTTACTTCATGAATCGCGCGGCGGAGTTTGGTCGCGGTACGTTCACGTTCATCAGCGACCTTCACGAGGTCGGCGAAAAAATGGCGGCGCTGTTCCAAAAACTGGAATCGCCGGCGTTGACCGATGTGAAAGCGCAGTGGCCGATGGCGGTTGACAGGTGGCCGGCGGCGATCGGCGATTTGTATCAGGGAGAGCCGGTGATCATCATCGGCAAAGCGGCGGCGAGCACGAAGCGGGGCACGCTGACATTGCAGGGCGCGGTACAGGGAAAAGGCTGGCACAGTACGCTGGCGCTCACCGACGCGGTACCGACATCCGGCATCGCCGCGATGTGGGCGCGCCGCAAGATCGAGGCGTTGCTCGATGAAAGCCGTCGCCAAGGCGGCTCGGAGACGGTGCGCGATGAAGCCGTGCAACTGGCGCTGAAGCACCATCTGGTCAGCCGCTTCACCAGCCTGGTGGCCGTTGATGTGACGCCGAGCCTTCCTGCCGACATGGTGATGGAAAAAACGGCGCTGGCGCCGGCGGCGCCGCACGGAATGGTCGCGTCGATGGCGAACTTGCCGGCGGGCGCGACACCGGCAACCTGGCAATTGCTGGGTGGCGCGCTGGCGTTGGGGTTGGCTTTGGGTCTGAAGCGGCGACAGGTTGGGCGTCATGGGTATTAGAACGGCTTTGATTCAAGTGAACACCTTCCTGCGAGGGCATGCTGCGCTCTGTTCCTCTCTCCCGCTTGCGGGAGAGAGGATGCGACAGATTCCGGGCAGAGAAATTGTTGGAGAGGGGATTCGGTCATGAACGAACGGCTGCTGCTTCCTGTCGAGTGCTTTCGGTTGTTTTCCACCGAGAGCCGAATAACCGGCCCGTCAACGAGAGAAGAGAGACGCGGTAGATGGCGGGCCGGTTGCTTTTTCCGGAAAACGCGCAGGCGGGCGCGGGAGGTTGCGGCGTGGTTGGCGGTGGCATTGGGGCTGTGGTGGCTCGGCAACGCCGGTTACATCCACGCCAAGGCATGGCTCGGGCAGGTGTTGCTGGAGCGTGCCTGGACGCAAACGCAACAAACGCAGGCGGCGGTCAAGCCATGGCCGTGGGCCGATACCGTGCCGGTGGCGCGGTTATCGGCGCCGGCGCTGGGAGAGGGGACGTTGATATTGCGGGGCGCCAATGGCCGCACCATCGCCTGGGGCCCGGGCTGGCGCGAAGATTCGGCGATGCCGGGTGCCGAAGAAAAAAGCGAAGGCGGCGGCAACAGCGTGATCATCGCGCACCGCGATACGCATTTCCGTTTTCTCAAGGAGCTGGCGGTCAGCGATGTGCTCGAGGTCGAAAACGCGCAGGGAAAAACGTTTCGCTATCGCGTTTGGCGCATTCGTGTCGTCGATGCCGACTTCTCGTTGCCGCTGGCGACCGAAGAAGCAAGGCTGACGCTGGTGACGTGTTACCCGTTCGACGCTCTGGCGCGGGACAACCGGCAGCGTTACCTCGTTGAAGCGGTGCGGGTGTTGGAGGCAAATTAACCGCAAAGAACGCAAAGATCTCAAAGAAAATTTCGCTTCTTTCGCGCAGACGCTTTTCTCCCCTCGCCTGCATGCGGGAGAGGGCGGCGCTTTCGCTTGGGATGGGGTTTGTGGTTGTTCGTGCCGTTGAGGGTCGCACGCGCAGCGCATTTATTGAGAGCGCTGCGTTTGGAAACCAGATGCGCTTTGCGTTGTGGATTCTGCGACTTCGCTTCACTCCGCGCAGAATGACGGAGTGAGCGCAATCAACGACGCCGGATTCCCGCCTTCGGAATGACGGCGCTGAAGCTCCAAAAGTTTTTTGTGATCTTTGCGTTCTTTGCGGTTAACAAGTTTTAACGGCATCACACAACGGCTGCAACGCCGGCGGCGGGGTCAGCGATGGCGCTGTGACTAGCCTTCGCAAAAGCTGAACGATGTTGTCACCCTTTGCTTTGACGACGCCGAAATGGATGAGTGCGTCGCCGCGAAACACGGCAAGGGTCGGAAAGTCGTCGAGTTCAAGTGCGCCGATAAACGCTTCGTCGTCTTCAATGTCGAGATAAGCAAACAGCGTTTCCGGATGCTGTTGCGCCAGCGCGTGATACGCCTTCTTGAAATCGCGGCAGACCGTGCACCATTCGGCACACAGGCAGACGGCGAGCAGCGCGTTTTCGCCGAGCGTTTGGCGGCGCTGTTGCAACTCCGGCCAGTGCTGGGCAAGGTAAACGGTGACGTTTTTCATTTATTGCATTTTTGATTTAAACGATACGGAAGAAGTTTTTCTGGATTCCCGCTTTCGCGGGAATGACGCAACCATCCACGGCTTTTCTCGATAGCAACAAGGGTTTTCTCAACTGCGGATGTTTCAACTGCGGGCGTTGTCTGATACCTGCCATTCCCGTCATTCCCGCGAAAGCGGGAATCCAGAGGTGTTTGCTTGAATCAAAACCGCCTCAGAGAGCGTTTTCCATTCAACCGTGCACACTTTTCTTCCCCTCTGCCTTTGAGGGAAAGTAGAAAATAAAGCGTGGCGATCATGGGCAAAGGCTGTCCAGTTCCGGCAGACGCAACGCTTTACGCAAACGCTGCGCGGTATGCAAAGCGTCGGGCAACGTCGCGGCGCAGCAGGTGATATGCCCCATTTTGCGGCCGCGCCGCGCTTCTTTCTTGCCGTACAAATGCAGATGGGCGCCGCTGCCGGCGAGCAGTGCGTTCCAGTCCGGTTCGCGCGGCGTGTCATTGCCGGGAGCGTCATCGGGAAACCACAAGTCACCGAGCAGGTTGAGCATTACCGCCGGTGTTTTTTGCGAGGTGTCGCCGAGCGGCAGGTCGGCGATGATCCGCGCCTGTTGCTCAAACTGCGAGGTGACGCACGATTCGATTGTGTGGTGGCCGGAGTTGTGCGGGCGCGGCGCCATTTCGTTGAGGTAGAGGTTGTCCTCGGCATCAACAAAAAACTCGATGCACAGCACACCGCGGTAATTCATGTTTTCGACGACGCGACGCGCGTGTTCGCAGGCGGTCTGCGCGACGGCGGCGCTGACGCGCGCCGGCACGAGGGTAACATCGAGGATGCCGTCACGGTGAATGTTTTCGGCGACCGGCCACAACACGGTATTGCCTTGCGCATCGCGGGCGATCAACACCGAAATTTCGCACTTCAGTTGCACCTGTTGTTCGAGCACACAGGAAACATTGCCGAGTTGCCGGAAAGCGTCGGCGATTTGCTCGGGTGCGGTGATGGCGCATTGTCCCTTGCCATCGTAACCGAGGCGCGCGGTTTTGAGGCGTCCCGGAAACAGGTGCCGAGGAAGCGGAGACGAAAGATCGTCGCCGCCGTGCAGCACGATGAACGGAACGACCGGCAAGCCGTGGCGCGCGAAAAACATTTTTTCCTGGACGCGGCTTTGGGCGATGGCAATGCTGTCGGCGGCGGGGCGCACCGGCATGTGCATCGCCAGATGCGCCGGCGCCGCGTAGGGGATGTTCTCGAATTCGATGGTGGCGGCTTGCGCCAATTCACTGATCGCTTGCAGTGTTTTTTCGTCTTGATACGGCGCTGTCCACAGCTTGTCGGCAACGGCGGCAATCGGCGCGTTGGGGTCGGGGTCGATCGCCGCCACGCGGTAGCCCAGCCGCTGCGCGGCCCGACAAAACATCGTCCCCAACTGACCACCGCCCAGAACCGCCAACCAACTGCCGGGCGGCAGCGGCGCTGCCGAATGATCCAGCGGCCTGGTTTCGACATCGAGCGGTTCACCGAAACCATCGTCAATGCCGTTGCCGGGAAGGTCGTCAGCGGAGGAAAGAAGAGAAGTCGGCGTCGGCGTCATAAAGGGGAAAACAAAAATGAAGGAGAAAAGTGAAATAAAAAAGGTCAATAACGCATTCTACCTGTGTTGATGAACACATTTCTAACACCGCCGGTTTGCCTTTCAGACAATGGCATGTTATTAAAGCTAAGGTGAAAAGGTAAGAGCGATGCGGCAACAAAAGTTTTTTTCGGGAGCGCGGTGGTCGGCAAAAGCGGGGGTGGCGTTGCTGGCGGGATGTTTGGCGGCAACGGGCATACCGCAGACCGGCAAACCGGTCTTGGCTGGCGATGCCGCGATCATCGCCGCCAAGGTGGCTTATGACGCACGCGATCTGGCGGCGTTCGACCGACTGAATCCGACCGACCATGTGTTGGCACCCTACGTTGCTTATTGGCGGCTGCGCGTTGCGCTCGACAAAATGCCGCCAAGGCAGTTCGAAGCCGAGATTCATGCGTTTCTCAAGCAGGCGACCGATACGCCGCTGGCGCCACAGTTGCAGCGCGCTTGGCTGAAGGCGCTGGGGAAAGCGCAGGACTGGGCGACTTTTGCGATCGATTACCCGCCGATGGAGGAAGATGCCGAGCTTTCTTGTTATGGCATCCAGTACCGCTTTCAGCGCGATGGCGACGGCGCGCTGGCGGCAGGGAAAGCGCTGTGGTTGACCGGCAGAACCATGCCGGAATCCTGTGCGCCGGTGTTCGAGGCGATGCAGGCGAAAAAGCTGCTGACCGATGACGACATCCGGGCGCGTTATCTGCTGGCGGTGCAGGCGGCGAACATGCCGCTGGCGCGGGCGTTGTGGCAGAGACTGCCGGCGGCGCAGCGTTCCGATGAGCGGACGTTTGCGCGCGCCGAGCGCCAGCCGTTGAAATATCTGAGCGATAAACCGACGCCCCAACAAAAAGGGGCGCGCGAGTTGTTGTTCTACGCGCTGGAACGGGCGGCGCGTCAGGAGGTTGACCAAACGCGCCGCGCCTGGGTGGCGGTGCGCGACCAGTGGCCGAAGGCGGATCGCGAATACGGCAATGTGCGACTGGCGTACCACGCGGCGCGCAATCTGCACCCCGATGCCCACCGTTTCTTCAATGAGGCCGGCGATGCGGCGCTCGACGAAACGCAGCAACCCTGGCGGATACGGGCGGCGTTGCGAGCGGGCGATTATGAAGCGGCGTTGATGGCGATCGAGGCGTTGCCGGCGGTGAGGCGCGACGACGAGATGTGGCGCTACTGGCGTGCGCGTTGCCTGGAGCAGCGAAAGGACGAGGAAGCCCTTCGACAGGCGCAGACACTGTACCGGCAACTGGCCGGGCAGCCGACGTATTACGGTTTTTTGGCGCACGAGCGATTGGCGGCAGTCGGTGCCGATGAAAGCTACGCACCACTCACGCCTACCTTTGCTGCGCTGGTGCCGCTAGGGGCGACACGCGATTTTCTGACGCGCGACGCGGTGCAGCGGATCATCAAACTCCAGGCACTCGATTTGCGCGCCGAGATGCTGGTCGAGTGGCGGGCGCTGGTGCGTACGCTCGACGATACCGGGTTACAGGTGGCGGCGCAGGCGATGGCGCAGCAGGGCTTGCTCGACCGCTCGATCGCCGCTGCCGAACGAATGACGGTGCTGGCCGATTCGGCGTTGCGTTATCCGCGCCCGTTTCCCGACGCGTTTCAGAAAGCCGGCGCGGCGCATGGCGTTGACGAGAACTGGCTTTACGCGGTGGCGCGGCAGGAATCGCGCTTCGTGCCCGACATCGTATCGAGCGCCGGCGCGATCGGGTTGATGCAACTGATGCCGCGCACGGCGCGCTGGGTCGCGAAGCAAAGGGGCGTGGCCGATTACCGGATTGAGCGCCTCAACGACGCTACCGTCAACGCCGACTTCGGGGCGTTTTATCTCAGGCATTGCCTCGATGGGCTGAACGGGTCGTTGCCGCTGGCGGCGGCAGCGTACAACGCTGGGCCGAGCCGGGCGCGATCCTGGCGCGCAAAAGCGGTGACCAAAGGCGGGACGGCGACCGAAGGCGATATCTGGGTCGAGTCGATCCCGTTCGATGAGACGCGCGATTACGTCAAGAAAGTTCTGGCCAACGCCAAAGCGTATGCGCAGCAGCGCAACGAGACGTTTTTGTTGCGGGAAGCGCTGGCATGGGCGCGTTTGCCGCCGCCGCAGGAGCTTGTGAGCGGTGTTGTCGATGCCGAAACAGCGGCGATCGACCAACTGCCGGCGGATCGGGCAGCCGTGGAAGAGGGCGCGCCATGATAAAAATCATTACGGTGCTGGGCGGCAGCGGCTTCATCGGTCGGACGCTGGCGGTGCGGCTGGCGCGGGCGGGGTATGCAGTGCGTTTGCTGACGCGGACGCGCGAACACACCAAATCGCTGTGGACACTGCCCGATCTCGATGTGCGCGAGATTGATGTGTACGACGCGGCACCACTGACGAAGGCGTTGGCGGGCAGCGCGGCGGTCATCAATCTGGTCGGCATCCTCCGCGAAACGCCGCGGCAGACTTTCGTCCGCACCCATGTACTGTTGTCGCAGGAAGTGGTGGCGGCCTGTGCCGAGGCCGGCGTGACGCGGCTGCTGCACATGAGCGCGCTGAACGCCGATCCGGCCGGGCCCAGCGATTATCTGCGCAGCAAGAGCGAGGGCGAAGCGGCGGTGCGGACATCGAATTTGCACTGGACGATTTTTCAGCCGAGTGTTGTTTTCGGCCCTGACGACGGCTTTCTCAACCTGTTTGCGCGCTGGTTACCGCGACTGCCGCTGTTGCCGGTACCGTCGGCACAGACGCGCTTCCAGCCGGTGTATGTGGGCGATGTCGCCGACGCTTTTTGCCGCGCATTGTCGCGGGGCTCGACCGTCGGCAAGACATTGCCGCTGGGCGGGCCGCGTGTTTACCGACTCGACGAATTGCTGCGCTGGCTGGGAAAAACGATAGGGTCGCCGCGTCCGGTTTTTTCGACGCCGGCGGCGCTGGCGCCCTTGCAGGCATGGCTGCTCGAACACCTGCCCGGACAGTTGATGACCCGCGATCAATGGCTGTCGATGCAGAAGGACAGCGTTTGCCCCGATGAAAAAGCGACCGCGCTGATCGAATTGGGGGTCACGCCGACGGCGCTGGAGGAAGTTGCGCCGCGCTGG
This sequence comes from Burkholderiales bacterium, assembly GCA_031260355.1. Lineage (GTDB taxonomy): Bacteria > Pseudomonadota > Gammaproteobacteria > Burkholderiales > Casimicrobiaceae > UBA931. The sequence goes on along the minus strand of JAIRJZ010000038.1, from coordinate 56,508 downwards.
TTACGAAGTCTTGATCGTTCCATCCCGTGATGACCGAAAAACGCGCGATGAAAACCACTGACGACCCGGTACTGGCGCGGTTGCCGGCGGCGGTGCGCGTTTACGAAGTCGGCGGCGCGGTGCGCGACGCGTTGCTGGGCTGGCCGGTGGCCGACCGCGACTATGTGGTGGTCGGCGCGACGCCGGAAGCGATGCTGGCGGCAGGGTTTCGGCCGGTCGGACGCGATTTCCCGGTGTTTTTGCATCCGCGAACGCAGGAAGAATACGCTTTGGCGCGCGCCGAGAAAAAATCCGGGCGCGGTTATCACGGGTTCACGTTCTACACGGATCCGGCGGTGACGCTCGAAGACGATCTCTGCCGCCGCGATCTGACCATCAACGCGATGGCGCGGGCGGCGGATGGCGCGCTGATCGACCCTTACGGCGGCGAACGCGATTTGCGCAACGGTGTATTGCGGCATGTGTCGCCGGCGTTCGTCGAAGACCCGTTGCGGGTGTTGCGGGTGGCGCGGTTTGCGGCGCGGTTCGATTTCATCGTCGCCGACGAAACGCTGGCGCTGATGCGGCGCATCGCCGACAGCGGCGAGTTGTCGGCATTGGCGGCGGAACGGCTGTGGCAGGAAACGGCACGGGCGTTGATGGCGAAAAAGCCGTCGCGCTTTTTGCAAGTGTTGCGCGCTTGCGGCGCGCTGGAGAAAGTCCTACCGGAAGTCGCGACGCTGTACGGCGTGCCGCAGAAACCCGAACACCATCCGGAGATCGATGTCGGCATTCACGTCGAACAGGTGCTCGACTTTGCCGCGCAGCGCGACGAAGCGTTGCCGGTGCGTTACGCGCTGCTGTGCCACGATCTGGGTAAAGGCGCGACGCTGCCGTCGCAATGGCCGAGCCACCGCGGCCACGAAGAACGCGGCGCACCGCTGGCGCGGGCGTTGTCGGCGCGGCTGAAAGTGCCGGCGGAATGCGGCGACGCGGCGCAACTGGTGACGCAGTGGCACGGCGAAGTGTTGCGCGCACCCGAGTTGTCTGAGGAAGCGTTGCTAAAGATGCTGATGGCGGCCGATGTGTTGCGGCGTCCGCAGCGCTTGCGCTGGCTGATCGACGCGATGGTCGTGGATGCCGGGGTTCGGGATTGGGCGCAGAAAGGAAGCCCTCCCCTTCAAGGGGTGGGTGGGGATGGGTTTTCAGTTTCCCCCCCTGCCCCTCTCCCGCAAGAGCTTGCCCCCGAGGCGCTTCTAGTCGGGGGGGAGAGGGGAGCAAAGGATAGCGTTCCTCCGGCGGCGCGTTTTATCGAAGGCGCGGCACGGGCGTTGCAGAATATCGATGCGGCGGCAATCGCCCGCAACCATGCCCCGGTCGAACTTCCGGCAGCGCTTCGCGCGGCGCGGCTCGCGGCGCTTGCCGACTTCAAACGGGCGGCAGGAACGCGCAGAGGCGAATGATAGGCGAATGGTTATTCTCCCCTACAAAGAGGATGCATCGGAAGACTTGCCGGCTTCAAACGGACGGTGGGGATGTCGGGGTGAATGATGATTCGCTCCCGCGCGATAGAGGAGCGTCGGAAAGAAACAGTAGCAATAAAAATAAAACGGGCCTCTTTCGAGGCCCGCTGCTGTTGGTGTTCCGTCAGAAACGGAATTCTTTACGCGTGCTGTCTTAGAAATTGTGCACAGCGCCAAGGATAAGACCTTGCTGGGTCAAGCCCGGTTTTACGCCCGTGCCGTGCCCATTCATACCGAAGGTGTAGGTTGCATTGTCCTTGTTGTCGATATAGACGTAACCGGCATAGACCGAAGTCCGCTTCGACAGGTCATAGGTATAGCTGAGGTTGTACATCGTGGCGCCGGTATCTTTTCCTTCACGGATGTTACCAATAGCGCCGCCTGCCGCGCCTTTGCCCTTGTCGGCAAAGAGCAGCGCGCCATACAGCTTGCCAGGACCAAGGTCCATCGTCAGGCTGGCGCCGTACATGTGACGCTTCAGCTTGCCGTTGGCGACTTCATACTCAAGGTATTCATAGACCGCTGCCGGACGGAAGGCGCCGAACTTGTAAGCGGCGGCAAGAGTGTATGCGTTGTCATTACGATCAACCGCACGGTATTCCTGATTGGTTTCATACGCGAAGGCGACTTGCAGGCCGGCGTTATCATAGAACAGGCCAAGACCACCGTTCCAACCATTGTTGCTCGCTGCTTCTTTGGTCGAATACTGCAGCATGCCCTGGAAGCCGGCAACCTTCGGCGAGTCGTAACGAACCGCGTTTTCCAAACGCTGACCGAAACCACCGTTGGCGTTGCTCATATTCCACTGTCCCCACAGACCGCCGGTGGACAGGATCGTCACCGGGCCACCGTTCGGCGCATTACCGAAGATGGGTTGGATCGCATCATACGGGGTCAGCATGTGACCGATTTTGACGGCACCCCAGCCACCTTGCAGACCGAGCCACGTGTCGCGCGAACCCAGCAAACCCGGCTTACCACCGGCCGCATAAACGCCATCGCCTTGGAACTGCGATTCGATTTGGAAAATCGCGTTCAGACCACCGCCCAGCGACTCGGTTCCTCTGAAACCGATACGGGACGCGTTGGAGCTGACCCGCTGGACTTTACCGAGGCTGCTGTCTTGGCTGGAGCTGATGAAATCCAGGTCCATGTTGATACGACCATAAATCGTGACATTCGCGGTTTGCGCTTGCACCAACGGGGCGGCCAGAAGGCCGGCAACAGCAATCGCGACGAGTTTCTTTTTCATGAAAATCTCTCCTCTAACAGATAAAATCGGCAAGGTTCCTGCGTTATACGCTTGCCATCAAAAAAACCTTCTCTGAGATCCCCGAGAAGTTGATTGCATTGTGCCAAGAGCGGCAAGGGGGAGGCAAGAAACAGAGGGGGGCAAAATGGGGTCTTGAGAGAGATGTTGTTCATCCGCAACATGATTCTGAAGGAAAACGGGGGGGCGACCCACGGGAAAAGAAGATTTTCCGCATAACATTTGATCATGATTGAATTTTTCGATATTTTGATGAACCAATGGAGAAGATAGGGCTATGGGCATCGAAGCGGACAACCTGATTTGTGCGTTGCTGGTCGCGTTTCTGACGTCATCGGCGCTGGGAGCGGCATTGGTCAAGACTGTGGCATTTTTACCACATGCGCAGCCCAATGCCCGGACACTTCATGACAAGCCGATTCCGCGGGTGGCAGCGCTGATGTTATGGGGCGGCTGGCTGGCCGGGGCGGGTTGGATCGTGTTGTCCGGCATGGCTTCGGAAAAGGCGTTTGCCCCAAGCCTGATGCTTGCGACATCGTTTTTCTGCGGCTGGGCGGCGGTGGCGGCAGTGTCGTTTTGGGATGATTGTCGCGGTGTGTCGGCGCGTTGGCGGTTACTGGTTCAAACGGCGGCGGCGTTGGTGGCGGCAGCGGGTTTGTGGGCGCTCACCTCCGAAAAAGCGCTTGAATTCTCGGCGCTCCCCTGGTGGGTGTGCGGCACTGTTCTGGTGTTGTCAACCGTCTGGATGTGCAATCTTTTCAATTTCATGGACGGTAGCGACGGTCTGGCGGCGACGATGGCGCTGGTCGGGTTGGCGGCGTATGCCGGAACCGGCTATGCGCATGGTCTGATCTGGTGGTGGCTGCCGCTGGTCGGGATGGCGGCGCTGATACCGCTAATGGCGGTCAACCTGCCGCCGGCGCGGATGTTCATCGGGGACGTCGGCGCCGTACCGCTGGGATTTCTCGGCGCATTGTTCGGCTGGTGGGGAGTGGCCGAGCAGGCTTGGGGGCTGTGGTTCCCGGTGCTGGTGTTTCTGCCTTTCGTCCTGGATGCGACGGTGACGCTGCTGCGGCGGCTGTGGCGGCGGGAAAAGGTTTGGGAGGGGCACAAAACGCATTATTACCAGCGGTTGCTGCAAATGGGGGCAGGCCACCGCGGCACGTTGGCGTTTTATGCGGCTTTGATGGCGGGGTGCGCTGCGACGGCGGGGTTTTGCGCGGTCAAGGCACCGGAGATGGGGGCGCTGGTGCTGTCGGCATGGACGCTGGTTCATTTTGGCTTCTTCGCGGTCATCGACTATCATTGGCGGAAACGGAAGGTAAGAGAATAAAAGTCTCATGACGCGAATTCCCCGCGGACGGGCATGGTTTGCCTTTGTTCACGATATTGCCGCTGCACTGATTGCGTGGTGGGCGGTCTATGGGCTGCGCTTTTCGCTGTGGTCGCTGCCAATGGATTGGGAGGGGTTATGGCGGACGCTGGTCTGGGTGATCCCGGTGCAAGCGGTCGTCTGTATTGTGATGGGGCTTTACCGCGGACTGTGGCGCTACGCCAGTCTCGATGACCTGAAGCGGATCGTGCTATCGGCCGGACTGGGGGCGCTGGCGATTCCTTTGACGCTGATGCTGACGCAGACACCGGCCAATGTGCCGCGCACGGTGCTGCTGCTCTATCCGATCGTCTTGACCTTTTTGATGGCGGGCAGCCGCGTCATTTACCGGATGTGGCGCGAAGCGCGGCTGTTCAGCCCGCTGACCGCGTTGGGCGAGCCGATTCTGGTGCTGGGCGCCGGCGCCGCCGGCGTGCGGCTGGCCGAGGCGCTGGCGGGCAGCCGCGAATGGCGCATCGTTGGGTTTCTCGACGACGATGCCAACAAGCAGCACCGGCGTGTGCACGGCGTGCCGGTGTTGGGGGGAATCGACGAACTGGCGCACTGGGTGAAACGCTACAACGTTTACAAAGTGGTGCTGGCGTTGCCGTCGGCCAACCACCGGATTCGCCGTCAAGTCAGCGAAGAATGTTTGGCGGCCGGCGTCACCGCGCTGACGGTGCCGACTTACGAAGACCTGCTGGTCGGGACGCAACTGACCACCTGGCGCAATCTCGATGTTGAAGATTTGCTTGGCCGCGAGCCGGTGCTGCTCGATGCGCCCGGGCTGGTTGACTGGCTGGGCAACCGGGTCGTGTTGGTGACCGGCGCCGGCGGTTCGATCGGCGGGGAGTTGTGTCGGCAGATTCTGCGCTACAAGCCCGCGACGCTGGTGTTGTTCGATGTTTCGGAAGCGGCGCTTTACGAGATCCGCAGCGAGCTGGCAGCGTCGGCGCGCGAGAAAATCAAACTGGTGGCGCAGGTCGGAGACGTCAAAGATGCGGCGCTGGTATCGGCGTTGCTCGCGCGCTTCCGGCCGGACGTGATTTTCCATGCGGCGGCGTACAAACATGTGCCGCTGATGGAAGACGCCGGCAATGCCTGGCAGGCGGTACGCAACAATACCTACGGAACCTTTGTGCTGGGGCGGGCGGCGGCGGCGACCGGCGTGGCCAAATTTGTCCTGATTTCGACCGATAAAGCAGTCAATCCCGGGTCGGTGATGGGCGCCTCCAAACGGCTTGCCGAAATGGTGTGCCAGTGGTTGCAAAACGGCGCCACGCAGTTCGTGATGGTGCGTTTCGGCAATGTGCTGAACAGCGCCGGCAGCGTGATCCCCAAGTTTCAGGCGCAGATCGCTCGCGGCGGACCGGTAACGGTGACGCATCCGGAAATCACCCGCTACTTCATGTCGATTCCGGAAGCGGTGGGGCTGGTGTTGCAGGCGGGGTTGCAGGGGGCGGGCGGCGACATCATGGTGCTCGATATGGGCGAGCCGATCCGGATTGTCGATCTGGCGCGCGACATGATCCGGTTGTCGGGAGCCGACCCCGAACATGTCAAAATCGAAATCACCGGCCTGCGCGCCGGCGAGAAGCTGCACGAAGAATTGCTGGCGGACGGGGAAGAAGGACGGCCGACGCCGCACCCGAAAATCAAAGTGGCGCAAGCGCGGCAAGTGCCCGGCGGCCTCATTGAAGAGATCATCGCACGCTGCGAAGACAGCCAAACGTTGCCTGCTCCTGAAACGCTGAGCGGGTGGCTGAAATGCTGGATTCCCGAGTATCGGAACGCGGCGGATCGGGCGGCGTCGCCCGACGGCAAAGCGTAAGAATTTTTTCGCAGACCTCGGGAGTTCAGTAGAAATCCTTGGCGGGCGCGCGCCAGATAACCGCCGTCGGCGGTTTTTGAACGGTTACGCAGCAACCGCGCCATCATGCTTCCATGATTGGGTAACCTGAGTTGAGCATAACATCATGCCAGCGTCTCAAGAAGACAGGCGGCGGAACGTGCCTTCGGGTACAATCAGAGCCCGACCATAAAGGGTTCCGTCAATTCCTTTCCTGCCGGTGATGGCCACCATGACGACAGAAACACTTTCTCCTTCTCTCAAGGCCGATTTGCTTGCCGAGGCGTTGCCTTATATTCAACAGTTTCACGGCTGCACCATCGTCATCAAATACGGCGGCAACGCGATGGTCGAACCTGCGCTTAAGGCCGGGTTTGCGCGCGATGTGGTGATGCTGAAACTGATCGGCATGAACCCGGTGATCGTCCATGGCGGCGGCCCGCAGATCGGCGAACTGCTTGAAAAAATGAAGATCGAGAGCGCGTTTGTGCAGGGGATGCGAATCACCGACGAACGCGTGATGACCGTCGTCGAAATGGTGCTCGGCGAATTGAATCAGGAAATCGTTTCGCTGATTCACCGTCAGGGCGGTCGCGCCGTTGGACTGACCGGACAGGACGGAAAATTGATCCGGGCGCGGAAAATGAAGCTCAAGGACAAACTGAGCGGCTTCGATCTGGACATCGGGCTGGTCGGCGAAATCGAAAAAATTGATACGGAGTTGCTTGACTTGCTGGTGTCGCACAATTTTGTGCCGGTCGTGGCGCCGATCGGCATGGGCCCCAATGGAGAAGCCTATAACATCAACGCCGATCTGGTGGCGGGGAAACTCGCCGAGCGGCTGGCGGCGGAAAAGCTGATCATGATGACCAATACGTCCGGCGTGCTCGATCAAAAAGGCAATCTGTTGACCGGACTGACCGCCGCCGAGATCGAAGCGTTGTTCGAGGACGGCACCATTCACGGCGGCATGCTGCCCAAAATCGGTTCGGCGCTGGACGCGGTCAAGCGCGGTGTCAAGAGCGCCCATATCATCGACGGTCGGGTGCCGCATGCGTTGTTGCTGGAGCTGTTGACCGACAGCGGCGTCGGCACCAAGATTTATTCCGAAGCAAACGACAGTTGACGCGCGAGCGGGATAGAGCGGCAAAGGGAACGAGGCGGAGAGCGAGAAGAGCGGAGAGGGGAAAACATGGCAGCACGGCAGGGAGAACGTCGCGGACAGATTCTGCAAACGCTGGCGAGCATGCTGGAAAATCCGCGCGCTGAAAAAATCACCACCGCCGCGCTGGCGGCGCAGCTCGATGTTTCCGAAGCGGCGCTGTATCGCCATTTTGCCAGCAAGGCGCAGATGTACGAGGGGCTGATCGAGTTCATCGAAAACACCCTGTTTTCCCTGATCAACAAAATCCAGTCCGACGACGAGGACGGCAAGGCACAAACCGAGCAAATCGTTTCGATGCTGCTCGGTTTCGCCGAAAAAAATCCGGGCATGACCCGCGTGCTGACCGGTGAAGCATTGGTGCATGAACACGAACGCTTGCAGCAGCGGATCAACCAGCTTTTCGAGCGGATCGAAGCGGCTTTCCGCCAGTCGCTGCGCGTCGCCCAACTGGCCGACCGGCTACCGCGTGAGCACGACATTGGCGCTCAGGCAGCGGTGTTGATCGCCTATGTCGCCGGACGCTGGCAGTTTTTTGTGAAGACCGGCTTCAAGCGCCGCCCACAGGAAGGCTGGGAGGCGCAGCGGGCGTTGTTGCTGGGGTGGGCGGAAACATGGACGAGAACAATGGCTGGGTAATCGAAGGCCCAGTTGATATCACCCAATTCTTTGAAATATTACCCGACGCATTCCCAGAGGCAACAACCTTTTTTGTTGAAGGTACATCAATGGAAGAGGAGGTTGTTGATTGTTATTTGAAACGTTTGCAGCCCGGGAAGTTTTTGGCTCCCTCGGGGACATTTGGCGTTTCGGTAAAAATCAGGTGCATTTTCGACAAAGGCCTGTTCAGGGAGCTTGCTCTTTTGTCTGAGCACCATGCGGAACCAGAGGTTCTTGATCATTTGTCTGTGTATAAAGGGGAAACGCCTCTTTTGGAATGGTGCGACGCCTTTTGTAATAACGGCCAAATGTTTTTGTCCGCTGATCTTTCTGAAGAAAGGGTTGCTGCATTTGCGAAGCAACTAAAGCTGTCTTATGCCACGCTGGAATCTTTTACAAAGAGGCTTAGGGTGGGCAAAGCGTAACGTGCCCATCACGGAGAGATCGGCGAGCCTTTCTGTTCCTGCGCGGAGCAAGAAAAGCGGGGAAAGGGGGGGCTCCGCGCCTCCGCGTGAGCCTAATTCGGCTCCCGTCCGGAACACACTGGACAACGCCGGCTCCGTTTCACCCTCACCGTCTCCCACCGCATCGTCAGCGCATCGACCATCAGCAAACGCCCGGTCAGCGGTTCGCCGATGCCGGTCAACAGTTTCAATGCCTCCGCCGCCTGCGTCGTGCCGACGATGCCGACCAGCGGCGCCAAAACACCCAGCGTCGCGGCGCGCGCCTCTTCGAGCGATTCGTTTTCGCCGAACAGGCAGTGGTAGCACGGTGAGTCGTTGTTGCGCAGATCGAATACGGTGACTTGTCCGTAGAAGCGTATGGCGGCGCCCGAGACCAACGGCGCGCGCGCGGCGACACAGGCGCGGTTGATCGCGTGGCGCGTTTTGTAATTATCGGTGCAGTCGAGCACGACATCGGCGGCGCGAGCGAGTTCGCACAACGTTGCTTCATCCATTCGCGCATCGCGGACGTGTAGGGCGATATCAGGATTGACCGCCCGCAAACGGTCACGCGCCGCTTCGACTTTGCGCTTGCCGATGTCGGCGGTGGCGTAAAGCATTTGCCGCTGGATGTTGGTCAGATCGACATCGTCGTCATCGCACAGCGTGATCGTGCCGACGCCGGCGGCGGCGAGGAAATGCGCGGCGGGAGAACCCAGACCGCCAGCGCCGACAATCACGGCGTGGGCGGCGGCGCATTTTGCTTGCGCTTCCTGTCCCCATTCGTTCAGGAGCAGATGGCGGCTGTAGCGTAACTCCCCTCCCCCCTTGAGGGAGAGGGTGGTGTCGGGGCTTGCTACAGGTGCGCCTACCCCCTCCCCTTCAAGGGGAGGGTTAGGGTGGGGATGGGGTTTCTTCACCATTAATAACTCCCGCCGGTATTGTCGGCGTTCAGCGTGCCGTCCAATTCCATCAACAAACATTTGACCCGCGTTTTAACCACAGGCCGGTGGCGGGTGCCTTGGGGAACGATGACCATATCGCCCGTTTCCAGAGGCACGAAGCCGTCATCCAGTTCTATGTCAAATCGCCCCTCAAGAACATAAAACATTTCGTCCGATTGCTCATGAACGTGAAAATCCAGCGTTCTGTTTTCAACTTGCAACACATGGAGTGCGTGGTTGTTGAGCTGCCCGATTTTCAAATACTGGAACAGTTTTGTTTGATTGGCGGCTTCGAGCAAATTGACTTTTTCAAGCATTTTTGTTTCCCGAAACAGGTCGAGGGTTGAGCAGGTCATGAGGCGGCACAGTCCGGTGATTGTATCTCCCAATGCGGAGCATCGCCAAAGATCCCAGGATTAACGGGCAAAGCTTCTTTTGTAATCGGGAGGGTTACGCGCCTTTTTTCGGGCGGCAGATTGCCGCCCCTACGGAATATCGTGTCGGGGGTGTTGTAGGGGCGGCAATCTGCCGCCCGGATTCCTAATCCACACGGATAAGCGATCGTCTTGTTGCCGTCCTGTAAAATACGCCGCAATCTCACGATTTTTCCATCATGACTTTTCCCGACAAGCCTTTGCGCCGGACGTACACCCGCAGCGATTTTGAATTCGATCTGCCGCCAGAGCTGATCGCGCAATATCCGTTGCCGGAACGGACGGCCAGCCGCTTGCTGCATGTTGTTCCAAGGGAGAAGAGCGATATACCGGCGCTGACGGACATGACGTTCAAGGATTTGCCGCAACTTCTGGCGCCGGGCGATGTGCTGGTGTTCAACGATACGCGGGTGATCAAGGCGCGGTTGTTCGGAAAAAAAGCAGGCAGCGGCGGCCGCGTCGAAATGCTGATCGAGCGGCTGACCGGCGAAGACCGGGCGTTGGTGCAGTTGCGGGCGTCGCACATGCCGGCGCTGGGCGCGGCAATTGAATTGGCCGACGCGCAAGCGATCGTGCTGGGTCGGCAGGACAGGTTTTTCGAGGTGCGGTTCGAGGCAACGTTTGAAAAAGCGGGCGGTCTGGTGGCTTGGTTGAACGAACACGGACAAATGCCGCTGCCGCCGTACATTCACCGCACTGCCGAAGACACCGATGAGGCGCGGTATCAGACGGTGTACGCACGGGCGCCGGGAGCGGTGGCAGCGCCGACGGCGGGACTGCATTTCGATGAAGCGTTGCTGGCGGCGCTCGATGCGCGTGGCGTGCAACGGGCGATGGTGACGCTGCATGTCGGCGCCGGCACGTTTCAGCCGGTACAACACGAGGATTTGTCGCGACATGTGATGCACCGCGAGGTCTATGAGATTCCGGCAGCGACGGTAGCGGCGATCGAGGCGACACGGGCGCGCGGCGGTCGTGTCGTGGCGGTGGGGACGACGAGTCTGCGGGCGCTGGAGTCGGCGGCCGATGAAAAGGGAACACTGCAAGCCGGTCACGGCGAAACGGCGTTGTTCATCACGCCCGGGTATCGCTTCAAGGTGACCGATCGGCTGCTGACCAATTTTCATTTGCCGGGTTCGACGCTGCTGATGCTGGTGGCGGCGTTTGCCGGTCATCAGACGATGCGAGCCGCCTATGCGCACGCGGTTCATGCGCAATACCGTTTTTTCAGTTACGGAGACGCCATGCTCCTGGAGAAGGAAAGCCCTTCTCTTCAAGATGAAAATTTTCCTTCCCCTTCAAGGGGAGGATCAGGGAGGGGATGGGGTAGTGGGGATGGGATTCCCTCTCCTCTGACGACTCCCCCGCAAGGGGAGAGGGGAGAAAAATGAGCTTCGCTTTTGAGGTTTTGCGTACGGACGGGCGCGCCCGTCGCGGGCGCGTGCAGCTCACGCACGGCGTCGTCGAAACGCCGATTTTCATGCCGGTCGGAACTTACGGCTCGGTGAAAGCGATGGCGCCCGACGAGTTGATCGACAACGGCGCGCAAATTATTCTCGGCAACACGTTTCATTTGTGGTTGCGTCCCGGACTGGAAGTGGTCGGTCTGCATCAAGGCTTGCACCGCTTCATGAACTGGTCGAAACCGATCCTGACCGACTCCGGCGGTTTTCAGGTGTTCAGCCTCGGGGCTTTACGCAAAATTCGCGAGGAAGGCGTGGCTTTTCAATCGCCGATCAACGGCGACAAGTTGTTGCTGACGCCGGAAGTGTCGATGGAGATCCAGCGCGTCCTGAATTCCGACATCGTGATGGCGTTCGACGAATGCACGCCGTATCCGGCGACGCACGCGGAAGCGGCGGCCTCGATGGCGTTGTCGATGCGCTGGGCGCGGCGTTCGAAGGAAGCATTTATCGATGGCGGCAATCCGAACGCACTGTTCGGTATCGTGCAGGGCGGGGTGTATGAAGATTTGCGCGACGAGTCGTTGCAGGCGCTGACTGACATCGGTTTTCACGGCTACGCCATCGGCGGTTTATCGGTCGGCGAACCGAAAGAGGACATGCTGCGGATGCTCGATCACGTCGCGCCGCGGCTGCCGGAAAACCGTCCGCGCTATCTGATGGGCGTCGGCACACCGGAAGATCTGGTGGCCGGGGTCGTTGCCGGAATCGACATGTTCGACTGCGTGATGCCGACGCGCAACGCCCGCAACGGCTGGTTGTTTACCCGCTTCGGCGACATCAAGATTCGCAACGCCCGCTACCGCACCGACACCGGACCGGTCGATGAAACCTGCGAATGTGTTACCTGCCGTCACTATACGCGCGCCTACCTGCACCATTTGCAAAAGACCAACGAAATTCTCGGGGCGCGGCTGGCAACGACGCACAATCTGCATTACTACCTTGGCCTGATGCGGCAGATGCGTGAGGCAATCGAGGGCGGCACGCTGGCGTCTTTTGTGACGCGGTTTCGGCAGGAGCGCGGGCAGGGGGTTGGAGGTTTTTGACGTTCTTACATGAGAACCTTTCCCTCTCTCCCACTTTATGGGAGAGAGGGAAAGGTGTTGATTTCACCCTCTCACCTACCCCTCACCTGCAAGCGGGCGAGGGGGCGTATTCTGATGCTCGTTGTTTTCTGGCGGACTGCGGCTTCGCCTTGTCCACCCTACGACCTACGCCGGACTCCTGCAAATCCCAGCGCCAGTGCCAGCAACACCAGCATGGCCGGAGTCAGCGCGGGGACGGATTGGGCGACACCTCTCAAAAAGAAATAAACTGACACGTTTGGATCCATAAGTTCGGCTCTCGTTTTCGGCGCGGGGGGATAGTCCGCCAGTTCGAAGGTAACGCTGTCCGAACTCAATGTTGTGATGACCGACAGCATCCTGGGTGTTGTCAGGCCGGTCAGCAAATCCATGGTCGTGCTGAACGGTGCCGGCAGTTCTGCCGTAACGGTGCCGGGTGAGGGCGGGGAAGCCGAGAACGTCACCGCGTTGCCGATGCTGCCCGAACCGTTTTGCAGGTTGGCTGGCAGAAGCGCGACAAACACATTGCCCGCTGCTCCCGCCAAGCGGCCGCCGCCTGCGCCGATGTCCTGTGCCGCAACACTTACGCCGGTTGCGCTTGTTGTTCCGGCTTGGGCAGTCACTTTCGTGCTTTCGCCGTAGATCAGGATAGTACCGGCTACGCCATAATATGCGTTGCTACCGCCACCGCTACCGCCACCGCCGATGCCGGCTCCAGCGAATCCTGTCGAGCTGTTGCCACCGATGCAGTTGACGGCCCCACCGTTGATCGTGATGGTTCCGCCTGCGCCGCCCGACCTTCCGGAACTGCCACCGCCGCCACCGATTCCGGCTCCAGCACCGTTAAAGCCATTGGCACTGTCACCGATGCAGTTGACGGTTCCACCGTTGATCGTGACGGTTCCGCCAGCGCCGCCCTGCGCTATGCCGTCACCGGCACCGCCGCCACCGATTCCGGCTCCGGCAGTAGAGCCGCTGAGGCCACTGTTACCGGACGCGGTGACCGTTCCGCCATTGATCGTCACCGTTCCGCCTGTTTCACCCGGAGTTCTTCCGCCGATCCCCGCACCGCCGTTCCTGCCAGTGGCCGCCAGGCTGCCCATGCCGGCGCCCGTGGACTGGGCGTAAACCGTCAGGCTGTTGGCGCCGGCAACCCGGATGCCGGCGTTACCAGCGGCGCCGGTGCTCACGGTCAGCGCGCAGCCATCGGCGAGGATCAGGTGAACATCGCCCGAGATGGTGATGGTGTTGGAATAGGCGATCGGATTGGTGACGCTGCAATTGGTCACATACCAGCCGGCGTTCAGCGTGGTGATGGCACCGGTGAGATCTGTCGCGGTCGGCGCGATCTGCGAGACGCCGTCGGCGTCCAGATAGAGGACGTTGGTTGCCGCCGACGCGGACAGGGGGAGTGACAGTGAGAAAAACGCGAGGAGGAGATAGCGGAGAGAAAAATGTCCGTGGAAAGACTGGACATCCTCTTCTTTTGCGGAGACTGAAAACATGGTGCTTCCTTTCCGAAAGAGAATAATGACGGCGACCCGCCAGCCGTAAACTATCAGCGCGGATGATTCAAGCCGATTGTTACAGAATTTTGCACGAAAAGAGGCTTGCATGGCAACAGGGACGTTTCTGCGGCGCAATTCTTGCCGTTGCCATTCGCGAATGCCGTTTTCTCCTCTCTCCCATTTATGGGAGAGAGGCCGGGAGAGAGGGGGACAAAAGGGCTCTCGCGCTTGAAATACCACCCTCTCCCCCATCCCGGCCCTCCCCCGCACGCGGGGGAAGGAGGGAGGAGCAGGTGGGCGAGGGGATTTTGGGGTCTGATTCCGTTGCTCCCGCGTAGGCGGGAGAGGGAAGGTTGCGCGGGGATGACGTTCTTTCGCAAGGACGCGCTTCCTCCTCTCTCTTTGAAGGAGAGAGGGGCGCGACGAAATGACCCTCTCCCGGCCTTCGGCCGCCCTCTCTCGCCAGCGGGAGAGGGAAGGCGGCGACTGCTCCGGAAACCCCTCGTGGTAAACTACTTCGATTTTCCGCGTGGGTTCGGGCAGGGACAGGCGAAACTGCGGCGGAAAGCGGCGGAAGTGTTGCCGTAGGCTTTTCGGTCATTTCATGTAATGGAGGAGGTTTCCGTGTTTATCAGTTCCGCGTTTGCGCAAGCCGCTGACGGCGCTCAGCAAGAGGGAAATTTGTTGATGTCGTTGGCGCCGATGATTTTGATTTTTGTCGTTTTCTGGTTCCTGCTGATCCGTCCGCAACAGAAGAAAGTGAAAGAGCACCGCTCCATGGTTCTCGCTCTGCAGAAAGGCGAGGAGGTGGCGACGGCCGGTGGCATGATCGGCCGCATCATCCAGATCGAAGAGTCAACGCTGACTCTGGAAATCGCCAGGGATACGGAAGTGCTGATGCAGCGTTCGGCCGTCACGCAGTTGTTGCCCAAAGGCACGATCAAGGATTTTTGACCGCTGTTTCGTGAACGGCGCCGTTCCGGCTGAAGCGGCTCGGCGCCTTCGATTTTATTGACAGGCTTTGTTCGCCCGACCACGTGGCGGGACGCGTCTGAGAAAAACGCCCTCCGATCATGAACCGTTATCCACCCTGGAAGTATTTCATCATTGTTGTCGCCGTGCTGCTGGGCGCGCTGTACACCGTGCCCAACTTCTTTCCGGAAGTTCCTGCGGTACAGGTGTCGTCGATCAAGGCCACCGTCAAGGTCGATAACGCGTTGCTGGCGCGGGTGCAGAGCATTCTCAAGGAAGCCAACATCGCTCACGGCGACGGTTTTGTCGATCCGGTTGGCGTCAAGCTCAAGATGCCGAACACCGATACCCAGATGCATGCGCGCGATGCCTTGCAGGCGGCGCTCGGCGATGACTATATCGTGGCGCTGAACCTGCTGTCGTCAACACCGGCCTGGATGGAGAAAATCAACGCCAAGCCGATGTACTTGGGTCTCGATCTGCGCGGCGGCGTACATTTTCTGCTGCAAGTCGATATGAAAGGGGCGCTCGAAAAAGCGGCGGACCGCTATTCGACGGATTTGCGGACGGTGTTGCGCGACAAAAAAATCCAGAACCGCGGGATTGTGCGTGAAGGCAACGCCGTGGTTATCCGGTTTCGCGATACGCAAACCCGCGAAGAAGCGCGCGTCCAGATCGGGCGATCGAACCCCGAGTTGTTGCTGACGGCGCGTGGCGAAGGCGACGATTTGCAACTGGTGGCGATGCTGAGGGCGGAAGAGCAGAAGCGGATTCAGGACAACGCGGTCACTCAAAACATGGCGACGCTGCGCAACCGCGTCAATGAGTTGGGGGTTGCCGAACCGATCGTTCAGCAGGCCGGGGCGGATCGCATTGTCGTGCAATTGCCCGGGGTTCAGGACACGGCGCGCGCCAAGTCGATTATCGGCCGCACGGCGACGCTGGAAATCCGGATGGTCAACGACGACCCGGGGGCGCTGGAAGCGGCGCTGCGTGGGCAGGTGCCGTTCGGCAGCGACCTTTTCACCGAACGCAACGGCGTTGTCCCGGTATTGGTCAGACGGCAAGTGGTGTTGACCGGCGACCGGATCAATGACGCACAACCGGGCTTTACCAGCGAGACCAATCAGCCTTCGGTCAGCGTCAACCTCGACAGCGTTGGCGCACGAATTTTCAAGGATGTGACGCGCGAGAATGTCGGCAAGCGGATGGCGATCCTGCTGGTCGAGCGCAACCAATCCGAAGTGATCACGGCGCCGGTGATCCGCGAAGAAATCGGCGGTGGTCGCGTGCAGATTTCTGGAGCGATGACGACGCGGGAAGCGAACGATATCGCGCTGCTGATGCGCGCCGGGGCGCTGGCAGCGCCGATGGAGATCGTCGAAGAACGGACGGTCGGCCCGTCGCTCGGTCAGGAAAACATCGACAAAGGGTTTAACTCGGTGCTGGGCGGTTTCATCGCGCTGATATTGTTTATTTGCGCGTATTACATGTTGATGGGGACGGTGTCGGCGGTATGCCTGACCGTGAACCTGATGTTGCTGGTTGCGTTGCTGTCGGCGCTACAGGCAACGCTGACGTTGCCGGGGATTGCGGCGATTGCGCTGACGCTCGGTATCTCCATCGACGCCAACGTGCTGATCAACGAGCGGATCCGTGAAGAGTTGCGCTGGGGCGCTTCGCCGCACACGGCGATAAATGCCGGCTATGAGCGCGCCTGGAGCACGATTCTCGACTCGAACGTTACCAACCTGATTGCCGGGGTGGCGTTGCTCATGTTCGGCAGCGGGCCGGTGCGCGGTTTTGCGGTGGTGCACTGTCTGGGTATCTTGACCTCGATGTTTTCGGCGGTGTTCGTCTCTCGCGGTATCGTATCGCTGATTTATGGACACAAGAAGAAACTCGACAAAATTTCGATCGGGCAGGTATGGAAGCCACCGGTCGAAGTTTTGGCGGCCAATTTTGCGGCACCCGACGGGGTGCGGCGCGCCGAACTCGAAAAAGGCACGGGAAACGGGTCGGCAACATAACGACCCCCTCTTCTGCAAGTTACTTTTCAGGAATAACGGATCATGGAATTTTTCCGGTTTACACGCGACATCCCGTTCATGCGGCATGCGCTGAAATTCAACATCATTTCGTTGGTCACGTTTTTGCTGGCGGTTTTTTTCCTGGGGTACAAAGGGTTGAATTTCGGTGTTGATTTCCGGGGCGGCACCGTCATGGAAATCGGCTACAGCCAGGCGGCCGATCTGGGCCGGGTTCGCGCTGCGATCGACACCCTGAACCTGAGTGAATACACGGTGCAAAGTTTCGGCACGGCGGATACGGTGCTGATCCGGCTACCGCTGAAAGAAGGCGCTTCCAGCGCGCAATTGTCGGAGCAAGTGATGTCGGCGTTGCGGGCGGATAACAGCAGCGCGGTGCAAAAGCGCGTCGATTTTGTCGGCCCGCAGGTCGGCAAAGAACTGTATCAAAACGGTGCGCTGGCGCTGTTGTTTGTGGTGGTGGGCGTCGTCATTTATCTGTCGCTGCGTTTTGAATGGCGTTTTGCGGTTTCGGCGATTATTGCCAACCTGCACGATATCGTGATCATTCTCGGCTTTTTTGCGTTTTTCCAATGGGAGTTTTCGTTGCCGGTGTTGGCGGCGGTGTTGGCGGTACTCGGTTACTCCGTCAACGAATCGGTGGTGATCGCCGACCGGATTCGTGAAAACTTTCGCAAGATGCGCAAGGCCAGTGTGGCGCACGTGATCGACAGCGCGATTACCGCTACCATTTCGCGAACGATCATCACGCACTTTTCGACCCAGTTGGTGGTGTGTTCGATGCTGATTTTCGGCGGTGAGGCGTTGCACTATTTCGCCATGGCGCTGACCATCGGTATTCTGTTCGGCATCTATTCGGCGGCGTTGGTGATGGCGTCGCTGGTGATGTGGCTTGGCGTCTCGCGCGAAAATCTGGTGAAGCCCGAGGTTAAAAAAGAAGGGCTGGAAGCCGAGAAAATCTTGCCATGATCGAGGCATCAGCGACTGGCGCGACAGGAGAGAGGGATTTGATCGCCGCAATCCGGCTCCGGCAAAGCCCGGACGCGTGAATCCCGAGACGCAATCTCCGGACGCTTGGCGATGGTGACGACGTTTTTATTTTCTCTTCTCGTTCTCGATCAGACGCTGGCGAATTTTGTGGCGCAGTACGGCACGTGGGTGTATGTGCTGCTTTTCGTGATCATTTTCGCTGAAACGGGATTTGTAATTTTTCCGTTTCTGCCCGGTGATTCGCTGTTGTTTGTCGCCGGCGCCGTGGCGGCGAGCACCATGCTCGATGTGCATCTGATCGTCGTCCTGTTGATGACGGCGGCGATTCTTGGGGATTCGGTCAATTACGCTATCGGCCGCAAGATCGGACAACGCGTTTACACTTGGCCGGATTCGCGCTTGTTCAAGCGGGCGTATTTGGTGCGCACACAAATGTTCTATGACAAATATGGCAGCATGACCATTGTCATTGGCCGTTTTGTGCCGATCGTGCGGACATTCGCACCGTTTCTGGCAGGCGTTGTGGCGATGCCTTACCCGCGGTTTCTGACCTACAACATTGCCGGCGGGGTGCTGTGGATTTGTTCGCTGGTTTACCTCGGCTATTTCTTCGGCAACATACCCTTCATCAAGAACAATCTGACGTTCTTCGTGATCGGGATTGTCATCGTCTCCGTCATTCCGATTATCGTCACCTATTTCAAAGAGCGGGCGGCGGCCAAAAAACAGAGAGCAGAGGAAACGGTGCGATCGGAGTAAGAAGGATTGCTGGAGGGCGCAAGCTCGTCTGCGCCGATGCTCCCGGGCGCGCGCCCCCTCTTTTGTCAGAATTCATCGCCCCCGCCAACAGCAAAATGTTCTATCATCAAGCCGTTATTTCTTGAGCCGCTGCTGCGGGCAAACGACGCGTGAAACCACTTTCTTCCGTTCAAGTCATCGTGATGGCGGCCGGCCAAGGCAAGCGAATGGTGTCGCGGCAGCCCAAAGTATTGCATCGGCTGGCGGGACGGCCATTGCTGTCGCATGCGCTGATGACAGCGCGCGGCGTCACGCCGCAAGCGGTAGCGGTCGTCGTCGGACACGGCAGTACAGCGGTACGGGAAGCGTTTGCCGGAGAAGCCGATCTGGTTTTTGTCGAGCAGCAGCCGCCGCGCGGTACCGGCGACGCGGTGCGGGTGGCGCTGGCGGCATCCCCCGACGCCGATCTGACGCTGGTGATGAACGGCGATTGTCCGCTGATTGCGGCGGACGATGTTTATCGATTGTGTGAGGCTGCGGCGCGGGGCGCATTGGCCTGGCTGACGGTGAAAACGCTGTCGCCGCAAGGGCTGGGGCGTATCGTGCGCGACGCCAACGGCAACGTGCGGGCGATTGTCGAAGAGCGCGACGCCAATGACGCGCAAAAGAGCATCGATGAAATCAACGTCGGTGTGCTGGCGGCGCCGACCGCGCACCTCAAACGCTGGGTCGGGCAACTGACTTGCGACAACGCCCAGCAGGAATACTACCTGACCGACATTCTGGCGATGGCGGTGCGCGAAGGCGTGTCGGTCGAAACCGTGCAGGCCGAAGACGAACGCGATACACGCGGCGTCAATGACCGCGCACAGCTTGCCGCGATTGAGCGTATCGTGCAGCAGCGACAGGCGGAAGCCCTGATGCGGCAAGGCGTTACGCTCGCCGATCCGGCGCGTTTCGATCTGCGCGGCAATTTACGCCATGGCCGCGATGTCAGCATTGATGTCGGTTGTGTTTTCGAGGGAGAGGTCTCGTTGGGCGATGATGTGGAGATCGGTGCGCACTGTGTGCTGCGCAACGTTACACTGGCTGATGGCGTCAGGGTGGCGCCGTTTTCGCACCTCGATGGTGCCGAAGTCGGCAAGCAAGCGGTAGTCGGCCCTTATGCGCGTCTGCGTCCCGGCGCCAGGTTGGCCGAACGTACGCATGTCGGCAATTTTGTCGAAATCAAGGCAAGCACGCTGGGCGCCGGCAGCAAGGCAAACCATTTGAGTTATCTGGGCGATGCCGAGATCGGTGCCAACGTCAACATTGGCGCCGGCACGATTACCTGCAATTACGATGGCGTCAGCAAACACAAAACAACCATCGGCGACGATGCGTTCATCGGCTCGAATACCGCATTGGTGGCGCCGCTGACGGTCGGCGAAGGCGCCACCATCGGGGCAGGCAGCACGTTGTCCTCGAATGCCGAGGCACACGCATTGACCTTCACGCGGACGCGACCGATCGTCAAAGAAAACTGGCCGCGACCGGCCAAAAAAAAGGATTGAACCATGTGTGGAATCGTTGGCGCCGTAGCGAAGCGCAATATTGCCCCCGTGCTTCTGGAAGGCATAGCCCGCCTCGAATACCGCGGTTATGATTCAACCGGTCTGGCGGTGGTGCACTCGACAAAAACGCTTGAGCGGTTGGTGAGCACGGCGCGAGTGGCCGATCTTGTTGCGCAGGCAGAAGCGAAAGGCGTTGACGCGGCGACGGGCATCTCGCACACCCGTTGGGCTACGCACGGCAAGCCGAGCGAAACCAATGCCCACCCGCACACCTCGCACAACGAAATTGCGCTGGTGCACAACGGCATCATCGAAAACTACGAGGTATTGCGAGAGATGCTCAAGGCGGAAGGCTATGAGTTCATCTCGCAAACCGATACCGAAGTGATCGCGCATTTGGTGCACAAACATTGGCACGGCAACGCGCACGGCGATTTGCGCCGCGCAGTACAGGCAACCGTGCGGCAGTTGATCGGCGCTTATGCGATTGCCGTCGTGTCGGCGCGTGAGCCGGGACGGCTGGTCGGCGCGCGTTTCGGCAGTCCGCTGGTGATTGGCCGGAACGACGACGGTTCTTATCTGGCGTCGGACGCGGTAGCGCTGTTGCCGGAGACACAGAACATCGCGTACCTCGAAGAGGGCGATGTCGTCGACCTGACGCGCGAGGCCATCGTTTGCTACGACCGGAACGAGGAAACGGTCGAACGACCAACCGTGTATCTCGAAGCAAGCACCGCGCAGGTTGAACTTGGCCCGTACCGGCATTTCATGCAGAAAGAAATTTTCGAACAACCGCGCGCCATCGCTGATACGCTTGAAGGTGTGGAAATGGTGACGCCGTTGTTGTTCGGCGAAAACGCGGCAGAAGTTTTCTCCAAGATAGACAGCGTTCTGATTCTGGCGTGTGGCACCAGCCATTACGCAGGACAAGTGGCGAAGCAGTGGATCGAGTCGTTGGTACAAATGCCGTGCCAGGTCGAGATTGCCAGCGAATACCGCTATCGCGACAGTGTGCCGAACCCGAACGCGCTGGTGATCGTTGTGTCGCAGTCGGGCGAAACCGCTGACACCTTGTCGGCGTTGAATCATGCAAAAAAATTGGGGCACACGCATACGTTGACGATTTGCAACGTCGCGACCAGCGCGATGGTGCGGCAGACCGAGCTGCGTTTTATCACGCGCGCGGGCATTGAAATCGGCGTTGCGTCAACCAAGGCGTTCACGACGCAGCTGGTGGCCCTCTTCTTGCTGGCGCTGACGTTGGCGAAAGGACGCAACCGGCTGGCTGCCGAAGAGGAAGCGTTTTGGCTGCGAACACTACGGCACTTGCCGTCGGCGATACAGGCGGCACTGGCGTTGGAGCCGCAAGTGATTGCGTGGGCGGAAGCGTTTTCGCACAAGGCGAGCGCATTGTTTCTCGGTCGGGGTCTGCATTATCCGATTGCACAAGAAGGGTCGCTGAAACTCAAAGAAACGTCCTACATCCACGCCGAGGCGTTTCCGGCAGGGGAGCTGAAACACGGGCCGCTGGCGTTGGTGGATGTTGACGTGCCGGTGGTGGCGATAGCGCCGAACAATGCGTTGCTCGAAAAGCTCAAATCCAATTTACAGGAAGTGCGGGCGCGCGGCGCTGAATTGTACGTCGTCGCCGATCTCGACAGCCATCTTGCCGCTGGCGACGGCATCCATCTGTTGCGCGTACCGGAACACGCGAGCCTGTTATCGCCGGTCGTGCATGTCGCGCCGTTGCAATTGCTGGCGTACCACACGGCGGTACTCCGCGGCACTGATGTTGACAAGCCGCGCAATCTGGCGAAGAGCGTGACGGTTGAGTAAAAATATTATTTGACTACAAAGAAAGCAAAGAGCACAAACCCCTTTGAGTTTTTGCGCTCTGGCATGAAGGCCATTTCAAAGAGGTTCGGGCGTTCGGTGTTAAAAAGCGGCCATTCCTGCGAAAACCGGAGTAGCCGAACGAGAGCTTTAGCGTTTTGAAATCTTTGCGTTCTTTGTGGCAAGTAAGGGGTTGAACGTAAAACAGCCATCAAGAAAGGATAGCGCCATGAACCTTCTTTTCGTTCTCGACCCGCTGGCCAATCTCAAAGCGTACAAGGATTCCAGCGTGGCGATGATGCGGGCGCTGGCGAAGCGCGGGCATCGGTTGTACGCTTGTGAGATCGGCGAATTGATGGTTGCCGGCAGCGAAACGGGGAGCGAGGCGCTGGCCTCGGCGCGGGAAATCGCCGTGTTCGACGACAACGCCGATTGGTATCGCGAAGAAGCGCCGGGAAAAATGCCGTTGACGGCATTTGACGCGGTGATGATGCGCAAGGATCCGCCGTTCGACATGGAATATGTTGTCGCCACTTATGTGCTGGACGTGGCTGAGCGCGCTGGGGTCGCCGTATTCAACAAGCCGCAGCGCATTCGCGATTTCAACGAGAAAGCGGCGATTCTGCGGTTTCCGCAGTACATCACACCGACGCTGGTGACGCGGCAGCCCGCTGCGTTGCAGGCGTTCATCGACGAGCACCGCGATACGATTCTGAAACCGCTCGACGGAATGGGCGGAACGTCGGTGTTCCGGGTGCGTGCCGACGACCCCAACCGCAACGTGATCATCGAAGTGCTGAACGGGTTCGGCGCCCGTTCGGTGATGGCGCAGCGGTTCATTCCCGCTATTTGCGACGGCGACAAACGGGTGCTGATCATCGGCGGCAAGGTTGTGCCGTACGCGCTGGCGCGGATTCCGGCGCTAGGCGAAACGCGCGGCAATCTGGCGGCGGGCGGCGATGGCGTGGCAATGCCGTTGACCGGGCGGGAAGCCGAGGTTGCCGAAGCGTTGGCGCCGTTGCTGTGGGAGCAAGGGCTGTTGATCGTCGGCCTCGACATCATCGGCGGTTTTCTGACCGAAGTGAATGTGACCAGCCCGACCTGCTTCGCCGAAATCGCTGAGCAGACCGGCTTCGACACGGCAGGATTGTTGGCGGACAGACTCGAGGAAATCGTCGCGGGATGACGAAGGCGTCGCGGCGGGCGCGGCGTTTGCGCTGATGTGTTATCCTTGAAGCAGATTTTCGCGTGGGAACGCCTTTGGGGGTTCTTGCCCAGGCTTCCATAACTGAAGTTACCATGGCCGCATGAAGTCATCCGAAGAAAAACGGCCGGCGCCCGTCGGTGTCCTCTTGTTGATGCATGCTCCTCTGGCAGAAGCGTTTCTGGAGGTGTTGACGCATGTTATGGGAGGGCGTCCGGCACAGTGCGTGGCGTTGTCGGCACAGTCGAGCGATGATGCCGAAATTCTTTTCAAGCAGGTGAAAGCACAGGTGGAAGCGCTTGACCAAGGCGCCGGCGTGTTGATTTTTGCCGACATTTGTGGCGCGACGCCTTACCGGGTGGCGCAACGGTTGGTCGAGCCGCAGCGGGTGGTGCTGGTGTGCGGCGCCAGCGTGCCGATGCTGGTGCGGGCGCTGACCTACCGTGAGGTCGGATTGGAAACGGCAGTGGAAAAAGCATTGTCCGGTGGCCATCAGGGCGTGCTGTGCGTGCAAGACGACCAAGGCGATGTTTGCGATGCCGCGCCGTGAAGTCATGATTCCGAACAAGCTGGGTCTGCACGCCCGGGCGGCAGCCAAGCTGACGCAACTCGCCTCGCGTTTTCCTTGCGATATTTTCATGGAGCGCAGCAACCGGCGCGTTAACGCCAAAAGCATCATGGGCGTGATGATGCTGGCGGCCGGTCAGGGCGCCAAGGTGATGCTGGAAACCAGCGGCGAAAAAGAAAACGAAGCGTTGGAAGCGTTGGAAGCGCTGATCAACGATTATTTTGGCGAGGGGGAGTGATGTTTTCAAGTTTCAGGTTTCGGGGAAAGGGAAAGCGGCCGCACGGCGGATTTTCCGGTAGCCGGATTCTGAGAGGCGAAAACAGCGTTGTGTCGCCGTAGCATGACCGCCAGTTTTTCATTGCACGGTATCGGCATTTCCCACGGCATCGCCATCGGGCGCGCGCATCTCGTTTCCCATGCGACGTTCGAAGTCTCGCACTACGCGATCGAGCCGGGACAGACGTCAGCAGAAGTGCGGCGGCTGGAACGCGCTGTTCAGGACGTACGCCATGAGCTGAAAACCTTGCGCGCCGAGATGGCGGCGGATGACCGGCTCGAAGAAATGGAAGCCTTCATCGACGTGCACGAGACCCTGCTTAACGATGAAGTACTCGCCGCGAATGTCAAAGCCTATATCGCCGAACACGGCTGCAACGCCGAATGGGCGCTGGTGCAGCAAATGGATTCCTGGGTTGCGCAATTCGAGAAAATCGAAGACCCTTACTTGCGCGAGCGCCAGTTCGATGTGATGCAAATCGTCGAGCGGATTCTGAAGCGATTGATGGGACGCCCCGGCCTTTTGCCGAAAAGCGATGACGAAGCGCACATGGTTCTGGTGGCGCACGATTTGTCGCCGGCGGATTTGCTGCAATTCAAACGCCACCCTTTTGCCGCCTTCATTACCGATCTGGGCGGCGTCACGTCGCATACGGCGATTGTCGCACGCGGTCTCGGCGTACCGGCATTGGTCGGGACGCGCCACGCCCGGAAGCTGCTGCGCGAAGGCGAACTGGTGATTGTTGACAGCACTTGCGGAGCGGTGATCGTCAACCCCGACCACGCCATTCTCTCCGAATACCGGAAACGGCAACAAGCGCAGGAAGCGCGCCAGGAAGCGCTGAAAACCCTGAAACGGCGGCGACCGCGGACGCGCGACGGCGTTGAAGTGACCCTGCAGGCGAACATCGACGTTCTCGACGACATCGACAAGGTGCGCGAATCCGGAGCGCAGGGAATCGGTTTGTTTCGCAGCGAATTTCTTTACCTCGATCGGGAAGCGTTGCCCGATGAGGAGACGCAGTTTGAGGCTTATCGCCATGTCGTCGAAGGCATGGAAGGGCGGCCGGTAACGCTGCGCACGCTCGACCTCGGCGCCGATAAAATGCGGGGCGGCATCGACAGTCTGGCGCGGGTCGCGCCGAATCCGGCGATGGGCTTGCGGGCCATCCGGCTGTGTCTTGCGGAACAGCCGTTGTTCATGACCCAGTTGCGTGCCATTCTGCGTGCTTCGGCTTATGGCAAAATAAAATTGCTGGTGCCGATGCTGGGCGGTGGTGATGAAATCCGGTTGCTGTTGGCGGCGGTCGAGGAAGCCAAACGACGGCTTGATGAAGAAGGCGTTGCGTTTGATCGCGCGCTGGAAATCGGCGCCATGATCGAAGTGCCGTCGGCGGCGCTGGCGCTGGGGCCGTTTTTGCGACAGTTTGATTTTCTGTCGATCGGTACGAACGACCTGACGCAATACCTGCTGGCCGTTGACCGTACCGACGAGGCGGTGTCCTATCTGTACAACCCGACGCATCCGGCAATGTTGCGGTTGCTGGCGCAAGTTCTGAAACGCGCCAATCAGGCCGAAGTGCCGATTTCCTTGTGCGGTGAAATGGCCGGCGACCCGGAGATGACATGGCTGCTCCTGGGCCTGGGCTTGCGGCAGTTCTCGATGCCGGCGAACGGATTGCTGGCGGTCAAGGAACGGGTGCTGAGCGCCAATGTCGGCGTTTTGCAGCGCGCGGTGGCGCGTATCGTGCGCGCGGAAGAGCCGGGAAAAGTCAAGGCGCTGATCGAAAAGCTGAACCGCGGCTGAGCTGCGACCGATCGTGGGCTTACACGATCGGAAACAGGATGAACACCATCACATCCCAGACCGCATGGGAAATCAATAGCGGCCACAGATTCCGCGGTTTCAGCAGCATGTACAGCCCGCCCCAGAAGATACCGCATACCGCCGCGGCCATCAGCAGCATTACGTTGAACGACCACAGATGAACCAGGCTGTAAATCAGTGTCGTGACAGCAAAGCCGGTCAGATCGCCCCAGCGCGTCATCAAGGCGCGCTGAACGAGCCCCTGCCAGAAAATGGTTTCCGCCGGGCCGACGACGAACAACAGCAGAAGCGCAATCCACAAATGGCTGTTGCCGTCGCGCAATCCGTAGATCGCGCCGATCTGCGGTTGGGCAAAAGAGAACAGCAGGGTTGACAGGGCGTTGCCGAGATAAAACACCCCCCACAGGGCAACAGCGGAGATCAGGCCGATCGCCACCGCCCGAAAGCTCAAGCGGAATTGCGGCAACCAGTCGCGGCCGAAAACGGCGCTCATGACAATCAGCGCCGATCCCGAAAATAACATGGACCACCAGAAGTTCAGATGCGGCGCCGTCCACGGCGAGAACATGACGAACCAGAGCGCCGCGGCGACGGCGATGGGAAAAGCCACGCGGCTCATAACCAGGCGGACACGAAAAGCAGCGCCGACAACAGGACACTGAACGCCAGTTGCAGTTTTGCGGTTCTGACATCGAGGTCGCGAATGTTTTCCGGTTGTTCTTCGCGGGCTTGTTCCATCGCCCGACAGTTGCCGATGGCCAGCGGCAGCGTCAAAAACACGCACAGCGTCACCCAGGGAAGGATTCCCGCAATGACCAGTGCCGCCATGAGCAGATACGTCAGAAAGACGTGCAATTTATAGCTGAAAACCGACCTTCGGACACCCAGCAGCATGGCGAAAGTCTTGATGTCGGCGCGCTTGTCGTGCGCCATGTCGCGGGTATTGTTGGCGTGCAGAATATTGACTGTAATGAACGCGATCGGCAACGACAGAGCGACAATCCGCCAATCCAGCAGACCGGTCATCACATAAAAAACGCCGACGGAGATCAGCGGTCCGTAAACCAGAAAGATCAGCGCATCACCGAGCGCCCGACTCTTGAATTGGTAATAAAAAGCGGCGCCGACAAAACCGAGGAAGCCGATGATCAGCAGCGGCCCTCCGGTTTGCGAAACCAGATAAAGACCGAGGAACGCGCCGAAGATGATAAAGCCGATGCCGTACCGGAGAATGGTGCGCGGGCGGAAAGTCTGATTGACCAGCAAACGGCTGGAACCGAAAGTGTCTTCGCGGTCGATGCCGCGCGTGTAGTCGAAATAATCGCTGATCAGATTGCCGCTGATTTGAAAGACGACAGCGCCGATAATGGCCAGAACGCCCAGCAGCCAGTTGACGTCCAGCGCATCGTGCCGGCTCAAGTAAAAGACATAAACGAAAGTGACCAGCGCCGGCATGCTGGACGCCGGGAAAGACCAAGGGCGCGTGGCGATCAGCCAGTGGCCGAGAGAAGGGGAAGAAACGGGCGCTGTCGCGTTCATGACTCGGGGGGCGGAGAAGAAAAATGCCGCAAGTGTACATCGTATTCGGGACACGAAAACCGGGCGCACGGGTTTTTCATGGAACTTTCAGGGTTTTTGCGGAGGGGCGCGCCGGCGAGAAAAGGCATCGCGCACGGGATCGCCCCCATCGGTTTAGGGTCTGTTAACACTATTTCCGCAAATCGCGTTGCGTACCCGAGGGGGTGGAAGCAAGGCGTGGTCGCGCAGCAATGCCGTGAGCCTTGCAAGCGACCGCAACGCCGCAGACGCCCCCTCGGGTTTGCAACCCAAGGGGAAGGGCGGCCTTGCCCTGCCCTTCGGCGTTACGCTCCTTGCAAGGGTGGCCGACCCATGCTGCGTCGCGCGCCTTGAAGGGCAAGCCAAATCTGCCCTTCGCGGCTGCGGAAATAGTGTTAACAGACCCTAATGGGCGAGAATGTATTCAAAAGTCTTGACAACCGTCCCCAGCGGAATCCGCGCTCCGACCGCGTCGTTGAACGCTTCGGAGGTTACCGTAACTTCGGTCGGATAACCGTCGCTATCGTAGGTGTAGCGGAAAGCCTTGTGGATACGAGAAGGGTAAAGCGTATAGGTTTCGGTCAGCGGGTTGTTGGGGCTGGCAAAAAGATTGGCAGAGGACAAGTCGTCAAACAACCATCGCGGCGCGGCCGCCTCTGAGACGGGGCTTTTCTTGTTGTCGTAGGTGTATTCCCAGGTGGCGTCGTTACCTGCCGTTTCCTTGATCAGGTTGCCATGGTCGTCATAGAGGTAGGACAGGGGAAGAGGAGAGAAAACGCCGCCGACAAAGGTACCTGCGGCGATGATCCGATTCTGATCGTTCAGGTAGTAACGCCAAATCATCGAGAAAGGAACGCCGTTCGCATTCAATGACTGCGTTTGAAAATAATTCGTGGGAACACCGTCAATATTTTCCACGCCGTATTGGTATCGGCTGTACATGTAGGCAAGGCCGGGAGAAGGGTCAACCAGCAAAGACGGCCGCGGGTCATTGCCCTCGTACTCGAATTTTCTGATTCCCACATCCGGAAAATTCAGTTCGACAAGGCGGTTCAGGTTGTCGTATTGAAGGCTTTCCTGTTCCAGGCCGTTCACCATGACGCGGCTCAACAGTTTTTTGACGGTGACACGATCACCATCGTCACCGTTGCCGCCACCGCCGTTACCGCCGCCGCCGTTATCACCGCTACCACCGTTGTTATTATTGCCACTGCCGCCGCCACCGCACGCGGCGAGAAAAAAAACGAGCAACAAAAACAGCATTGTTTTCAAATTCATGGAGTTCCCCTCAAAAAATTTCCGCGACCGCCCTTGCGTTATGAAAATAGTATCATGAAGCCACCGTGGGCTCGCCTTCTGCCGACCGTTTTGGGGAGGTGCGCGCTTCCAAAGCCGCGTTATAATAAAAAAGAGCAGAACGCGCCGATTTGAACCAGCTTGCGGGCGCGCAATAAATCCGGCTAAAACGGCGCAGAGAGAAACCGATGACTGCCCGATTGGCCGAAACGCTGGTCGGGTTTTTTGTTGAGGGTTTCGTAATGAGGAGGCGATGATGGTATCTTCGCTGGCAACCAGAATGGACGGGGTAGCGCACTCGGTGGGCGCGGTCGAGCCGCGGCGGGCGCATTTCACAACGCCGTTGCCGCTGGCGTGCGGGGCGACGCTCGACACGTTCGAACTCGCCTACGAAACCTACGGCACGCTGAACAGCGACCGCTCGAACGCGGTGTTGATTTGCCATGCGCTGAATGCGTCCCACCATGTTGCCGGTTATTACGAAGAGGCGCCGGACAAGGTCGGCTGGTGGGACAACATGGTAGGCCCCGGCAAACCGCTCGACACGACGCGCTTTTTTGTGGTCAGTGTCAACAATCTCGGCAGTTGTTTCGGTTCGAGCGGGCCGGTGTCGATCAACCCGGCCACCGGGCAACCGTGGGGTGCCGACTTTCCTCTGGTGACGGTCGAGGACTGGGTCGATGCACAAGCGCGGCTGGCCGACTATCTCGGTATCGGCCGCTGGGCCGCCGTGATGGGCGGCTCGCTCGGCGGCATGCAGGCGCTGTGCTGGGCGATTCGTTATCCGACGCAATTGTCGCATGCGCTGGTGATCGCTTCCGCGCCGAAACTGTCGGCGGAAAACATTGCCTTCAATGAAGTGGCGCGTCAGGCGATTCTCTCCGACCCCGATTTTTTTGACGGCCATTATGCGCGGCAAGGGATGCGGCCGCGGCGCGGTTTGCGGCTGGCGCGGATGCTGGGGCACATCACCTACTTGTCGGACGAGCAGATGGAAGCGAAGTTCGGGCGGCAGTTGCGCGAAGGCTTGAAGTTTTCGTTCGCGTCCGAGTTTCAGATCGAGTCGTATTTGCGTTATCAGGGTGAGAAATTCGCCGGCTATTTCGACGCCAATACTTATTTGCGGATCACCAAGGCGCTCGACTATTTCGATCCGGCGGCGGCGCACGATGGCGATTTGTCGAAAGCGCTGGAAGATGCGCGTTGCGCGTTTCTGATCATTTCGTTTACCACCGACTGGCGTTTTCCTTCCGCGCGGTCGCGTGAAATCATGCGGGCGCTGATCGACAACCGGCGCGATGTCTCGTATGCCGAAATCAATGCGCCGCACGGACACGATGCGTTTCTTCTCGACGACGCGCAGTACCACGCGACGGTGCGAACGTATTATGAGCGGGTTGCCGCCGAACTCGGCGAACGGGAGGGCGTGTGATGAACAACGAACTCAAAAAAGGGAATGCTTCGGCGACGGTGCGCAGCGATTTTTCGTTGATTGCAAACTGGGTGACGCCCAACGCGCGGGTGCTCGATCTGGGCTGCGGCGACGGCAGTTTGCTGGCGTATTTGCGCCGAACCCGGCAGGTGACGGGCTATGGCGTCGAAATTTCGATCGAGGGCGTCAAGGCCAGCATCGCCAACCGTATCAACGTGTTGCAGCGCGATCTCGAAGGCGGGCTGGCCGATTTTGCTGACAACAGTTTCGACTGCGTGATTTTGTCGCAGACCCTGCAGGCAGTGCTCCGGTTGGAGGGGCTGATCGAAGGCATGTTGCGTGTCGGTCGCGAGGCGATCGTCACTTTTCCGAACTTCGGGCACTGGTCGCACCGCTGGCAGATTTTGCGCGGCCGGATGCCGATGTCCGAATCGTTGCCGTATCAGTGGTACGACACGCCGAACATCCATTTGTGCACTGTCCGCGATTTCGACCACTTTCTGGCGGCGCGCGGTTATCGGGTGCTGGCGCGGCAGGTGATGGCGAGCGACGCGCCGGTGACGCTTCTGCCGAACGTGTTCGGGCAACTGGCGCTGTACCGCTTTCAGCGGTCAGAAACCTGATGCAACGACAGACAAAGAAGCGTCATCGGCTGCGGATCAGCCGACTTTCAACCCCAGCCGCCGCTGCATCGCCGTTTTTTTGACGAGGAGGTCAGCGAGCGTGTAGCGCTCCAGCGTTTTGTACATGGCCTGATGCGCTTCGCTCAGAAGCCCCTTGAGCGCGCAAACGCCGTTCAGCCGACAACTGTTGTTGTCTTGCGTCCGGCTGTTGCATTTGAAGCAGACGATGAGCGGGATATCGGATTCACAATCGTGAACCACTTTACCGATGTTGATTTTCTCCGGTGCGCGCGCCAGCCGCATACCGCCGCCTTTGCCGCGCGTGGTTTCGATGTAGCCCTGGCGCGATAAAAAATTGACGACTTTCATCAAATGGTTATCGGAGATTTCATGAGCACCAGCGATTTCCCGGCGCGTCACCAGAGAAGTATCTTTGAGCGCCAGATAAATCAACGTGCGCAGCGAATAGTCGGTAAAAGTATTTAGTCGCATGATTGTTACAAAAGCCCCCTCTTGTAAGAAAGTATATTATATAGATATTAGCAATTGTCGATGAGATGATTGGTGAGGTCAACGGCAGGAATTCAAAAAACCGGTGTTTTTCACGAAATAAACCGGATAGAGCGTGTGGTTAACACGCATGTCATGGTCGGCGCCAAGGCGCTGCCGTGACCTATCCTGCTTGGCATCCCGGCGGCAACGAATGTCCCGCCAAAAAAGCCGCTGCCGTTTGCCGCTTGCCGCCAGCGGGCTGTAATTCCAGGATTCGGAGAATGCCGCTCCGGCAGGCGATGTCGATGCCTTGGGGGTGCGCCGCCAGTACGGTGCCGGGAATCGCGCCGTCCATCCCCGGCAGAACGGCGGCTCGCCAGAGTTTGAGAGGGGAGCCGCGCAACAGCGTATGTGCGCCCGGAACGGGATTGAAGGCGCGAATGGCGCGTTCGATGGCGGCGGCGTCTTGCGCCCAGTCGATGCGGGCGTGCGCTTTTTCGATTTTTCCGGCGTAGGTGGCCAGCGCCCCATCTTGCGGGACGCCGGGCAGAGCGCCTTCGTTCTTTAGTTGGCGCAGAACATCGACAGCCAGCGTTACGCCGGTGGCGGCGAGGGCATCGTGCAGACTACCGGCGGTATCGTCGGGTCTGATCGGCACTTCCCGCGTCGCAATCATTGCGCCGGTATCGAGACCGGCGTCCATTTGCATCAGCGTGATGCCGGTTTGGGCGTCACCGGCCAGAATAGCGTGCTGGATCGGTGCCGCGCCGCGCCAGCGCGGCAGCAGCGAGGCATGCACGTTCAAGCAGCCGAAGCGGGGCCATTCGAGAATCGGCGGCGGCAGAATCAGACCGTAAGCGGCGACCACCAGCACATCGAGCGGTTGCGCCAGCAGCGGCGCCCGCGCGTCGGCGGTTTTCAGCGTCGGCGGCTGAAATATCGGAATGGTGTGAGCCGAGGCGAGTTGTTTGACTGGCGAGGCGGTCAGCTTCAAACCCCTTCCTTGTGCGCGGTCAGGCTGAGTGAGCACAAACTCCGGAGTGAAGCCGTTGTCAATAAGTGCGGAAAGGATGGTGGCGGCAAAATCGGGTGTACCGGCAAAGGCGAGGCGCATTTTGGAATGGAGGTAGAGGTGATCGGGGGGGGCGCGAAACGGGCGAGAAAGGAGGCGGAAAGGCGAAGTTACATGGTTATTCGCCGCTGTTTGCGCAACTTGGCGGTAACGCGCGAACGTTTCAGCAGCGACAAATAGTCAACGAAGACCTTCCCGTGCAAATGGTCAACTTCGTGCTGTATGCATACCGCCAGCAGACCGTCGGCGTCGAACTCGTAGCTCTGACCCTCTTCGTTCACCGCCCGAACCGTGATGGTTTCGGCACGCTTTATTTCATCGTAATAACCGGGAACCGACAAACAACCTTCTTCGCCGTAAATGTCGCCATCGCTTTCGATGATTTCCGGGTTGATCAGTACCAGAAGCGCGTTTTTGGTCTCGGAAAGGTCGATCACGATGATTTGCAGATGGTGATCCACCTGCGTGGCGGCCAACCCGATGCCGGGAGCCGCGTACATGGTTTCGGCCATGTCGCGGATCAACTGCCGTATTTCCGGTGTGATTTCGTCCACCGGTTTGGCGACGGTTCGCAACCGGGGATCAGGGTATTCGAGCACGGGAAGCAAGGCCATACAACACTCCGTGAAAACAATGCAGGTTTTGCATGCAAAATGCGTTGCAAGTCCTTATTTTGTGGTAGTTTATTCGGGAATCAACACCCGCTTTCCCATTGAGAGGGGATTTCATGATGCGCCAAAAGTCTAACACGGCCGCCAAGGCCTTTGCTCTGATCGCAGCAGTTTGTTTGAGCTGGAGTGCCGTCGCGCAGACGACGGACGGTGCCGAAAGGCTGACCGTTCGTGGCGATGCGCCGGATCGCTATACGGTGGTCAAAGGCGATACGCTCTGGGGCATCGCCGGAAAATATCTGGACAAACCGTGGCGCTGGCCCGAGATCTGGAATATGAACAAAGACCAGATCAAGAACCCGCACCGGATTTATCCGGGCGATGTGATCGTCTTGTCGTGGACCGGAGGCGGCGACGGTAGCGGCGAACCGCGTTTGTCGATCGAAAAACTTTCGCCGACGGTGCGCGTATCATCGCTGCCGCATGCGGAAATTCCGAGCATTCCGTCGGGCGATATCGAACCGTTTCTGACCCGCTCGTTCATTGCCGGTATTGACGGGCTTGCCAAAGCGGCAGAAATCGTCGAAGGGCGCGAGCGCGGTCGTATCTTGCGAGGCGCCAACGACCTCGTCTATGCGATCGGCGTGACGCCTGATAAAGGGACGCGCTGGAACCTCTTCCGTCCGGGCAAATCAATTCGTGACATCGGCGGCAAGTTGCTGGGGGTCGAGTACCGGTACCTTGGAAATGCCGAAGTTGAACGGTTCGGCGGTGACGTCAACGAAGCAAGTACGCTGCGGATTCTTTCGGCAAGTGAAGAAATCAGTATCGGTGACCGGCTGGTACCGGTGCCGAGTGAAGTGGTGGTCAATTACGCGCCGCATGCGCCGGCTCACCAAGTCGAAGCCTTCATCGTTTCCTCGTTCCGTGGCGCAACCGAAATGGGACGCCGCGAAATCGTCGTGATCGATCAGGGCGAGAAGCAGGGCGTCGAAGTCGGTAACGTGCTGGCGGTGTACCGGCAGGTGGAGCCGATTGCCGACCCGCGCCCGAACACCGCTCGTGAGCAAATCATTCGCGGCTTTGACAATACGACCTGGTATCAGCAGCCGAACCGGATCAAAGTGCCCGATGAGCGGATCGCGCTGCTCTTCGTCTTTCGCGTGTTTGACAATGCTTCGTATGCGATGACGCTCAACACGACCGATCCGGTAAACGTCGGCGACTTCGCGCGTAACCCGTAAGCCAGCCCGACGGATGACGAGTCATACCAACAACGCCACCCGCGCGCAAGCGTGGGTGGCGTTGGCGTTATGGGGGCTGTCGGCGCCGGTGCTGGCGCGGCTTCTGCGCGAATTCGGCACACCGGAGGCGGTGCTGGCGGCGGCACCGGCGGGGCTGACACCCTTCGTGCCGAAGGCGACGCTGGCGCGTTTGCAGACGCCCGATTCCGAACGGCTGGCGGTAGCGCGGGACTGGCTGGTCGGAGAGGGGCATCAACTGATCACTTGGGACGACCCCGATTATCCGTCGGCATTGCTCGAATTGAACGACGCGCCGCCGGTGTTCTTTTTCGTCGGCCAAAGAGCTTTGCTGTCGCGCCCGGCGCTGGCCATTGTCGGCAGCCGCAACGCGACGCCGCAGGGGCAGGACAATGCTCGCGCTTTCGCTGCCGCGTTGTCGCAGGCGGGCGTGACCATCATCTCCGGCATGGCGCTGGGCATTGACGCGGCTGCTCACGAGGGCGGCCTGGAAGGCACGGGTTCCAGTCTGGCGGTGATCGGCACCGGCCCGGATCGGGTGTATCCGGCGCGCAACCACGCGCTCGCGCACAAGCTCGCCGCGAAAGGAGGCATCCTTTCCGAATTTTTGCCGGGTACGCCGCCGCTACCGGCCAATTTCCCGCGCCGCAACCGGATCATCAGTGGGCTGGCGCAGGGCGTGCTCGTCGTCGAAGCGTCACTGTCGTCGGGGTCGCTGATCACGGCGCGGCTGGCGGGCGAACAGGGGCGCGAAGTGTTCGCTGTGCCGGGGTCGATCCATTCGCCGTTTTCCAAAGGTTGCCACAAACTGATTCGTGAAGGCGCCAAGCTCGTCGAAACGGCGCAAGACATCCTCGACGAGCTGCCGTCGTTGCGGCGGCCGCCGCCGTCGCCAGCAGCACCGATGACACCCACCGGGACGCAGGAAACCGCGGAGAACCAGAGCACTACCGACGAAACGGGTTTGCTGGCGGCGCTCGGCCATGATCCGGTCGATCTCGATACTCTGGTGGCGCGCACCGGCCGCAGTGCCGATGCCTTGCAGGCGGAGCTGGTGGTGCTCGAGCTGCAAGAGCATGTAGCGGCTTTACCCGGCGGGCGCTGGCAAACCCGCGGTTGATGGTGTTGAGCCGCAGAGGGAGCAAAGCGTTTTGCATCCCCTGCGATGAATAGGCGTTACTTCACCGTCAATTTCTTGCGCGGGAACGGGAAATCGTCGGCACCATGTGCGGCAAGCTCCGGTTTTCTTGATTTTCTGGAGGCTTTTATATAATAATGATTATATAGGAGGCTTTATGCTTAGCTTCAAAGTCACAACAGTAGGCGCTTCTGCCGGTTTCATCCTCACCAAAGAGGCGATGGCTCGCCTCAGGATACAGAAAGGCGATACGGTTTATCTGACCGAAACACCCGACGGCGGTTATCGCCTGACGCCGTACAGCCCCGACTTCGAGCGCCAGATGACCTTGGCAGAGGGAATCATGCACGACGATCGCGAAATCCTGCGGGCGCTGGCAAAGTGAGCGCTTGGCGCTGGGTCGGCGCGGCAGTCGTCTATGCCGTTCATGACCGACAACTTGCCGAGCATGGCGGAAGGAGCGGAATACGAGACCGGAATGCCGTTGAAGCCGCTTTGGCGAGGCCGCAGCAGCTTGTTTCTTATGGAGAGCCGGACATTGCCGACTTGGCTGCCGCTTATGCCTATGGTTTGGCGCGCAACCACGGTTTCATGGACGGCAATAAGCGCACGGCCTGGGTCGTGGCACGGCTTTTCCTGGCAGACAACGGGTATCAACTGCACTTTGATCCTGTTGAAGCCGTCCGGATCACCGAAGCGCTGGCGGCTGGGACGATCGAAGAGCGCCAGCTTGCGCAGTGGTTCCGTGAGCGGTTTTTTGGTGCGATGCGCTGATCTGTCGGAAGAGATGCTTTCGGCATCCCGGCGTTTACCGGAATGCCACAATCCGGAGGCTCGATTTTCCGGCGCCTGATTCCTGATTTCCGGAACCGCTTGCTTCACCGGCTTTTCCTCCGTACCATCGCACGGCTGAAGCGGTCGAAATCAAGCTTGGGGTGGCCGCCGAACTTTTTCCGATATTTTCTGGACATCATGAGCAAAAGCCTGATCATTGCCGAAAAACCGTCCGTCGCTGCCGACATCTCGCGGGCGCTGGGCGGATTTACCCGTCATGGCGACTATTACGAGAGCGACGAATACGTTCTCTCTTCGGCGGTCGGCCACCTGCTCGAAATCGGGATGCCGGAGGAGGAGGAAGTCAAACGCGGCAAGTGGACGTTCGCGCATTTGCCGGCGATTCCGTCGAAATTCGAATTAAAGCCGATTGAGAAAAGCGCCGACCGGCTGAAAACACTGTTGAAACTGATCAAGCGCAAGGATGTGACGGCGCTGATCAATGCCTGCGACGCCGGTCGTGAGGGCGAACTGATTTTCCGCTACATCGTGAGTTACGCCAAAGCCGACAAGACGGTTCATCGGCTGTGGCTGCAATCGATGACCAAAGCGGCGATTTGTGAGGGCTTCGAGTCGCTGCGCAAGGACAAGGAAATGTTGCCGCTGGCCGACGCGGCGACTTGCCGATCGGAATCCGACTGGCTGGTTGGCATTAACGGCACGCGGGCGATGACGGCGTTCAACTCGAAATCGGGCGGTTTCCAGTTGACGACGGTAGGCCGGGTGCAGACGCCGACGCTGGCGATTCTCGTCGAGCGCGAGAAAAAAATCCGGGCGTTCATTCCGAAGCATTACTGGGAACTGATCGGCACTTTTCAGGCGCAGGCCGGCGAGTACACCGGGCGCTGGTTCGACGAAACGTTCAAGAAGCAGGACGAGGCGCCGGAGCTGCGCGCCGAACGGATGTGGAACGAAGCGACGGCAAAAGACATCGCCGCGCGTTGCCTCGGCAAGCCGGCCACGGTCGAGGAAGAAACGAAGCCGTCAACGCAGAATTCGCCGCTGCTCTACGACTTGACGACGTTGCAGCGCGAGGCCAACACCCGCTTCGGTTTTTCGGCGCGGACGACGTTGTCGCTGGCGCAAGCGCTCTATGAAAAACACAAGGTGTTGACGTATCCGCGTACCGACGCGCGGGCGCTGCCGGAAGATTACATCGGTACCGTCAAGGCGACGCTCAAAGTGCTGGCCGACAGCAATGCTTACGGAGCGCTGGCCGGTGAAGTGCTGAAGCAAAAGTGGGTGAAGCCGAGCAAGCGCGTTTTCGACAACAGCAAGATTTCCGATCACTTCGCGATCATTCCGACGCTGGCGACGCCGAAGGCGCTGAATGAGTTGGAAGCGAAGCTTTACGATATGGTGGTGCGTCGCTTTCTGGCGATCTTTTATCCTCCGGCAGAATCTTTGTTGACGACGCGAATCAGCCGCGTCGGCAAGGACGCGTTCAAAACCGAAGGCAAGGTGCTGGTCAGCCCCGGTTATCTGACGGTGTACGGCAAGGAGGCGCAGGGTGACGAGGCATCGCTGGTGCCGCTGAAAAAAGGCGAGAAACCGCTTGCCGAAAAGGTCGAAGTGTCGGCGCAAGTCACGCGACCGCCGGCGCGTTATACGGAAGCAACGCTGCTGTCGGCAATGGAAGGCGCCGGCAAGGCGATCGAAGACGACGAGTTGCGCGAGGCGATGCGCGAAAAAGGATTGGGGACGCCGGCGACGCGGGCGCAGACCATCGAAGGGCTGTTGCAGGAACGCTATGCATACCGCGAAGGAAAAGAGCTGATTCCGACCGCCAAGGCTTTTTCGCTGATGACGCTGTTGCACGGGCTGGGCATTCCCGAACTGTTCTCGCCGGAGTTGACCGCCGAGTGGGAATACAAACTGGGTGAGATGGAGCGCGGCAAGATCAAGCGCGAAGCCTTCATGCGCGACATCGTCAAGATGACCGAGCGCATCGTCGGACAGGCGAAGAATTACGAGAGCGATACAATCCCCGGCGATTTCGCGACGCTGCACGAGCCGTGTCCGAAGTGCGGCGACGAGGTGCATGAAAAATACAAGAAGTTCCAGTGCGTCAACGAAGCTTGCGACTTCGGTTTCTGGAAAATCATGGGCGGACGCCAACTGGAGGCGATCGAAGCTGACATTCTGCTGAAGACGCGGGAGATCGGGCCGCTCGAAGGTTTTCGCAGCCGACTGGGCCGGGCGTTTTCGGCGAAGCTGAAAATGAATGACGCTTCTGAAGTGGTG
The DNA here is from genome assembly GCA_031260355.1 of Burkholderiales bacterium. GTDB lineage: Bacteria > Pseudomonadota > Gammaproteobacteria > Burkholderiales > Casimicrobiaceae > UBA931. The sequence goes on along the minus strand of JAIRJZ010000038.1, from coordinate 18,263 downwards.
TTCGATTTCGGCAACGGCGACGAAGCCGATAACGGCGAGCCGGTCGATTTCGGTGATCAGTCGCCGCTCGGCGATTGTCCGAAATGCAAGGCGCGGGTTTTCGAGCGCGGCAACGCCTATGTGTGCGAGAAGACAACCGGCGCTGACAAGACTTGCGATTTCCGTTCGGGGCGGACGATTCTGCAACGGGAAATCGTCCGCGAACAGATGGAAAAATTGTTGAAGAGCGGCAAGACCGGCTTGCTGCAATTCGTTTCGATGCGTACCAAGCGACCGTTTTCGGCGTATCTCATCGTGCAGCCCGACGGCAAGATCGGTTTCGAGTTCGAGCCGCGCGGCGAAGGCGGCAAAGAGCGCGGGTCGCGAGCGGCCAAGCCGTTGCGTAGTCTCGGCGCACACCCCGACGACGGCGTGCCGGTCGAGCTTTTCAGCGGACGTTTCGGTCCGTATGTGAAACACAATGGCGTGAACGCCACGGTGCCGGCGGCGCACAACATCGAAACATTGACGCTTGAAGAGGCACTCGGTCTGCTGGCGGCGAAGGAAGACGCCGGCGGCGGCAGACGCGTGACGAAAAAGACAACCGCTAAAAGAACAGCGGTTAAAGCCGTGAAAGAGTTGGCGGTGAAAAAAACCGTGGCGAAGAAAACGGTCGCCAAGAAAACGGCGGTCAGGAAAACCGCCGCTAAAGTGGCTGCCAAAAAGGTGGCGAAGAAGACCACCCGTAAAGCCTGACAGTGAAAAAAGGAAACCTCATGTCCCGAAACGAAACCTTGTTTGAGCGCGCACAGAAAACCATTCCTGCCGGCGTCAACTCGCCGGTGCGGGCATTTCGCTCGGTCGGCGGCTCGCCGCCGTTCGTTGTGCGCGGCGAAGGGCCTTATCTGTGGGACGCCGATGGCCGCAAGCATATCGATTACGTCGGCTCCTGGGGGCCGCTGATCGTCGGGCATGCGCATCCGGAGGTCGTGCGCGCCGTCAGCGACAAGGCGTGCGACGGGCTGTCGTTCGGCGCGCCGACCGAAATCGAAATCGAGATGGCGGAGTGTCTGTGCCGTCGCTTGCCGTCCATGGAGATGGTTCGGCTGGTGTCGTCGGGAACCGAGGCGACGATGTCGGCGCTACGGCTGGCGCGAGGGTACACCGGTCGTGCCAAGCTGATCAAATTTGAAGGTTGCTACCACGGGCACAGCGACGGGCTGTTGGTGAAAGCCGGGTCGGGACTGCTGACGTTTGGACAACCGTCGTCGGCGGGGGTGCCGCCTTCAATCGCGCAAGATACGGTGGTGCTGCCGTACAACGATCTCGACGCCGTAGCGACGGCGTTCAAGGAAGCGCCCGAAGCGATCGCCGCCGTCATCGTCGAGCCGATCGCCGGCAACATGAACATGGTCAAGCCGAAAGCCGGTTTTCTCGAGGGCTTGCGCTCACTGTGTGAGCAGTATGGTGCGGTGTTGATTTTCGACGAGGTGATGACCGGCTTTCGCGTTCATCCCGGTAGCGCGCAGGGGTTGTACGGCATTGTTCCCGACTTGACGACACTGGGCAAAGTGATCGGCGGCGGCATGCCGGTGGCGGCGTTCGGCGGCAAGCGGGCGATCATGGAGCGCATCGCGCCGCTGGGGCCGGTCTATCAGGCCGGAACGCTGTCCGGCAATCCGGTGGCGATGGCGGCGGGGTTGGCGACGCTGGCGTTGACCGATGCGCCCGGCTTCTACGACAAGCTCGCGGCGACGGCGCGAGTGTTGACACAGGGGTTGCAGCAGGCGGCGAAAGAAGCCGATGTTGTTTTTTCGGCGACATCGGAGGGCGGCATGTTCGGGCTGTATTTCGCCGAACGGGTGCCGGGCAGCTATGCGGAGGTGATGGCCTGTGATGTCGAGCGTTTCAACCGTTTCTTCCACGGCATGCTGAGCGAAGGTGTTTATTTCGCACCGTCGGCGTTCGAGGCGGGCTTCGTATCATCGGCGCACCAGCCCGGCGACATCGACGCCACCGTGGCGGCAGCGAAGAAAGTTTTCGCGGCGATCCGGTAGCCGGAGGGGCGGCGGGAATGTTACGGCTTTGTCACGGCTTTTGCGGTGGCGGATTTCGCCACATTGAAATCGCGTGACGCGTTGTCACTACCGGTGAAACAACGGTACGTAGCAAACAAGGCTTCATGCTATGATTAAAAACTATGAATCCTTCTCTCAAGCCGACGGGAGCGCCAACGTGGACACCGAAGAGGAAGCCACAACCGTTTTGATCCTGCCCCTTCTTTCATCGCAGGGGGTTCCGGAGCCGGAAACGGCATCGGCGCCGGAGGCAGAGCCGGCACAAAAGCCTGAGCCGATGCAAGAACAGGCTCCCGAACCAGAGATGGAGTCGAAACCGGTATGGATGTCGGAGATGGCGCTGGCGTATGGACCTGATACGGAGTCGGCGCAAGAAGAGCCAGAGCCGAGACCGGTATGGGTGCCGGAGACGGAGCCGATGTACGAGCCTGATCCGGAGCCGACATGGGCGCCGGAGTGGGCGTCGATACAGGAACCAGACCCAGACCCGGAGCCAACGCTGGCGCCGGAGCCTGAACCGGTGCAAGAACAAGCGTCCGAACCCAAACCGCCACCACCACTGCCGCCGCAGAAGTTGCTGGGCGAAAGACTCGTGGCGCGCGGCAAGCTTGACGCGATGGCGCTGGAGCGCGCGCTGCGTTTGTATCAGGACACCCCCAACGAAAAATTTGCCAATCTGCTGATCACGCTGGGATTGGTGGCGCCGATCGATGTGGCGGGAGCGCTGGCGGAACAATACAACGTGCCGCTGGTGCGCGCCGATCAGTTCCCGGAGCTGCCGATTCTCGAAGAGAAAATATCGACGCGCTTTTTGCATGAAGCCAAGGTGTTGCCGCTGCACGAAAGCGAAGAAGAGTTGACGCTGGCGATGGTCGATCCGGGTGACGCGTTCACCATCGGAGCGTTTGCTCTGGCAACCGGCAAGCGCATCGTGTCGCGGGCGGCTTTGCCGTCGGAAGTCGAGGCGGCGCTGGAGCGGCTGTACGGCGCCGGCCGTTCGGCGGTCGGCCAGATTGTCGGCGATATCGGCATCGAAACCGACGAGTTCGGGTTGAACGCCGATGTGCAACAGTTGAAAGACCTGGCGTCGGAAGCGCCGGTGATCCGGCTGGTGTCGCTGATCATCACCAACGCGTTGTCGATGCGGGCGTCCGACATCCACATCGAGCCGTTCGAGGACAAGCTGATCGTCCGTTACCGGATCGATGGTGTGCTGCATGAGATCGAATCGCCGCCGAAACGGTTGTCGGCGGCGGTGATTTCGCGCGTCAAGATCATCGCCAACCTCGACATCGCCGAACGGCGGCTGCCGCAGGACGGTCGTATCCGGCTGCGCTCGCAGGGCAAGGATATCGACTTGCGGGTTTCGACGGTGCCGACGATGCACGGCGAATCGGTGGTGATGCGTATCCTCGACAAGGGCGGCGTCGCGCTCGATTTTCACAAGCTCGGTTTTTCCGAGAAAACGCTCGATCGTTTCCTGTCGGCGCTGAACCAGCCGAACGGTATTTTGTTGGTGACCGGGCCGACCGGCTCCGGCAAAACGACGACGCTGTACACGGCGCTCGATCGCCTTAACAACCCGGACGTCAAAATTCTGACCGTCGAAGACCCGGTCGAATACCAGATGCCGGGGATCAACCAGATTCAGGTCAAGCCGCAGATCGACCTGACATTCGCCAACGCGCTGCGTTCGATTGTCCGGCAGGATCCGGACATTATCATGATCGGCGAAATTCGCGACCTCGAAACCGCGCAGATCGCCGTGCAGTCGGCGTTGACCGGCCACCTCGTGCTGTCAACCATCCACACCAACGACGCCGCGTCGAGTGTCAACCGGTTGCTCGACATGGGGATGGAAGATTATCTGCTGACCTCGACCGTGATCGGCATCCAGGCGCAGCGGCTGGTGCGCACCCTGTGCGAACACTGCAAAGAGCCATACACCGTATTGCCGGAAATGGTTGACGAACTCGGTTTGCGGCGGCTGGCGCCGGCTTGGCAGCGGGACATCACGCTGTGGCACGCCAAAGGTTGCAAGGAATGTGCGAACACTGGCTACATGGGGCGCGTCTGTATCCTCGAAGTGCTGCTGATGACCGATGCGGTGCGCAGCCTGGTGATGCGGCACGCCATTTCCGGCGAAATCAAGGAGCAGGCCATCGCCGACGGAATGACCACGATGTACGAAGACGGTTTGCGCAAGGCGTTGGCCGGCGTGACCACCATCGAGGAAGTGCTGCGGGCAACCCGCGAGGACTGACCGAAGGAAGCTGCCGCCGATGCCGAATTACCGTTACAAGGCCGTCAAAACCGGAGGCGAAACCGCTGTCGGCGTGATCGACGCGCCGACGGAAATGGACGTAATCGAACGTTTGCGCGATCAAGGCATGATGCCGATCTCGATCGCGCTCGGCGGCGTTGCCGATATGGCGGCCGGGAAGAAGGGCAAAAAAAGCGGCGGCCTTTTCGTCAGCCGAAATGTGACGCGCGATCAGGTGATGTCGCTGACGCGCGAACTGGCGACACTGCTGCGCGCCGGCCTGCCGCTCGACCGGGCGCTGGAAACCTTGATTTCATTGGCCGAAGCGCCGCCGCTGATCGCACTACTGCAAAGTATTCGCGATAACGTGCGCGGCGGTCGAGCCTTGTCGCAGGCGCTCGAACAGCGGCCGGATGTGTTCACGCGCTTCTACATCAATCTGGTACGGGCGGGCGAGGCCGGCGGTGCGTTATCGTCGGTGCTGACGCGGTTGGCCGACACGATGGAGCGCAACAAAGAGCTGCGCGAGTCGGTCAAGTCGGCAATGATTTATCCGACGATTTTGTTGGCCGTTGCGGTGTTGTCGGTCGTGATCTTGTTGATCTGGGTGGTGCCGCAATTCGAAACAACGTTCGCGCAATCGGGCAAGGCGTTGCCGATCCCGACCCAGATCGTTGTCTGGCTGGGCGCGTTCATGAAGAACTGGTGGTGGACGTTATTGGTCGCCGCGCTTTTGTTCGGTGGTTCGCTGCGCGGGTTTCTCAAAAGCCCGAAGACGCGCGCCGCTTGGGATGCCTGGATTTTGCGACGGTGGTTGCTGGGCGATGTGATCGTCCGCTCGGAAACGGCGCGGTTCGCACGGACGCTGGCGACCTTGATCGGCAACGGCGTCACCTTGTTGTCGGCGTTGGCGATCGTCAAGGACACGATGAGCAATATGGAAATGGCGCGAGTTCTGGACGGCGTGATTGCGCGCTTGCGTGAGGGACGCGGTTTTGGCAAACCGCTGGCCGACACCGGGCGGTATCCGAAACTGGCGACGCAGATGATCATCGTCGGCGAGGAAAGCGGTCGCCTGGAAGAAATGTTGACGCGCGTGGCCGATATTTACGACCGCGAAGTGCAGATGGCGGTCAAACGGTTTTTGGCGGTGCTGGAACCGGTGATGATCTTATCGCTGGCAGTGATGGTCTTCATGATCGTGTTGTCGATCATGCTCGGCATCATCGGAATGACCGATCTCGTGCGTTGATGTTGGAAAATTAGTGTTGGAAAAACAGATGGCGCGGGGCGCTGTCGAAGGAAGGAAAGAAGGATGAGAAAAGAGAGAAGTTTGAGACAGTTGCGGCAAAGCGGGATGACGCTGATAGAAATCCTGGTGGTGCTGGTGTTGCTGGGTATCGTGATGGCGATTGTAGCCGGCAACTTCATTGGGCAAGGCGAAAAGGCCAAGGCCGATGCGGCGCGCATCGAGATTCAGCAAATTGCGCAGACGCTCGATTTGTTCAAGCTCGAAGTGGGGCGGTATCCGACGCAATCGGAGGGTTTGCAGGCGCTGGTTACCGCGCCGTCGGGGCTGACGCGCTGGAACGGCCCCTATTGGAAAAAGCGCGAAATTCCGAAAGATCCGTGGCAGAACGAATACAAATACGTCGTGCCCGGCAGAAGCGGCGCGCCTTATGAAGTGATTTCGTTGGGCGCCGACGGCAGAGAAGGCGGTGAAGGTGTCGATAAGGATATTTCCAGCGCCGACCTGTAACGGCGGCGGTTCGGCGTTGAGCCTTCCGTCGGTGCGGCGCCGTGGCGCCGCCTGCGGTTTTTCGTTGCTGGAAATGGTGGTGGTGTTGGTGCTGCTGGCGGTTGTCATGGGCACGGCGTTGCCGATATTGCTGGGTGACGGACCGTCGGAAGGCGAGATGCGCAGCGCCGCCAGGCAACTGGCGTCGGCGGCGCGTCAGGTGCGGGCAGAGGCGGTGGCGCAGCGGCGCGAAACGTTTCTGGTGCTCGACCTCGAACAACGGCGTTTCAAAATCGGCGAGGATGCGCGCGAACACCAGTTGCCGGAAGCCATCGTGCTGAAATTGTTCACGGCGCAGGAAGATCAAATCAGCGAAATGATCGGCAGCATCCGGTTTTTTCCGGACGGCGGCTCCAACGGCGGGCGCATCACGGTAGGCGCCGGCGAGAACAGCGACCGCAAGTACGAAGTTGATGTTGACTGGTTGACCGGTCGCGTGGCGATTCTGGAATGAAGATGAGGCAACGGCAAACAGCGCGGGCGCGGGGTTTTTCGCTTCTCGAAGTGTTGGTGGCGTTCGTTGTGTTGGCGCTGGTCGGCACCGTGTTGTTCCAGCTGTTCGGCGGCGCGATAAACAATGCGGCGTCAGCGGACGCGTGGAGTCGCGCCGTGCAGGTGGCGCAAAACCAGTTGGCGCAGGCGTCGATGGCGCAGTCGCTGAGCGCGACGACGACCAGCGGTCAGGATGGCGATGTGCGGTGGGAGTTGCGGGTCGAGCCTTATACGCCGATGGCGCTCGAAGGCGAGACCACGCAGCCGGCGGAATCGCTGACGTTGGTACTGTACCGGTTACAGGTCAATGTGCGCTTTCCCGGCGTCGCCGGCAAGGACCGAACGTTTGCGCTGGAAACGCTCAGAGTTGGCTCGGTCGGGCCGGAAGGCAGGCCGTGATGCGCTCCTTTCGCTGCCGCTCGCAGGGGTTCACGCTGGTCGAACTGGTGGTGGCATTGTTACTGCTGTCGCTGATTTCGGCGACCTTGTTCGGCGTCTTCCGAACGGCCGGGCGCAGCGTCGAGGCGGGCGAGCAGCACGCCGATGATGCGGCATCGATCCGGCTCGTCGGTGATTTTTTGCGGGCGCAGTGGGAGAACGCGCATCCGTTGCGCCAACGCAAGATGCTCGAATATCCGCTGGTTTTCGAGGGCAATCGCAACCAAATGACGTATGTGTCGGCGCTGCCGCCGCGGGTGCTGGGCGGCGGGTTGTGGGCTTGGCGTCTGCACGTGGTACGCGAAGGGCAGTACGGCAAGCTGGTGCTGGAGCACGCGATTCCTGATAAAAGCGACGAGCGAATAAACCTGAAATTTTCACCTGACAAACGGTCGGTGCTGGCAGACCGCGTCGAGAGCGTGACGTTTCAATATTACGGGATCACCGGCGAGGCGATGAACGCGGAGCCGAAATGGAGCAATGCCTGGAACGATTCGCAGCGAATGCCGCAGATGATCCGGATGGACGTCAAAATGGCAGACGGCACCCAATGGCCGACGCTTTATGCGGAGCTGCGCAAGGGGATGGAAGCGGGTTGTCGGCAGTGGAACGAAGCGGCCGGGAAATGCGTCAACGTATGATGACCTGCCCCTCAACCATTCGGCGGCAGCGCGGGATTGCGTTGATCATCGTCTTGTGGACGACGGTGTTGCTGACGGTGATCGCCGGCGGTTTTGCTTTTTCGATGCGCAGCGAGGCGCTGGCGACGCAGAATGCGGTGTCGGCGGCGGCCGCGCGCTGGATCGCCAATGGTGCGGTGGAGCGGACGGTGTACGAATTGGCGACGCCGAGGCTGGCGCTGGAAGAGGCCTGGCAGCCGAACGGGTTGTCGCATGTATGGAGAGAAGGCGAAGCGCAGATCGAAGTGGCGGCGGTTGACGAAGGCGCGTTCATCGACGTCAACACGGGGCGCGAGGATTTGCTGAAAGGGCTGTTCATCAAAACCGGCGGTCTGGACGAAGAGGCGGCGGCGTATCTGGTCGATTCGATTGTCAATTGGCGCACGCCGGGGGAGTTGAAGCGGATTGGCGGCGCCAAAGCGGCGGATTACAAAAAAGCCGGGTTGCCGTACGGCCCGGCCAACGCGCCGTTCGAGGCGGTCGAAGAAGTAGGGATGGTGTTGGGGGTGACGCCGGAGCTGTATGCGCGGGTGTCGCCGTTCTTGACGGTCAACTCCCGCCAGTCCAGCGCCAACCCGCTGACGGCGCCGCGCGAAGTCCTGTTGTCTTTTCCCAACGTCACGGAAGCCATGGTTGACGAGTATCTGGCGCGCCGTCAGGAAGCATTGGCTAACCGTCAACCGCCGCCACCGTTTCCGGGCGGCGGGGGAGGGCGTTCGCCGACTTGGCGGATCCAGGCGACGGTAACGATGGACGATGGAACGAGCTTCACGCGCAAAGCGGTAATCCGCCGTACCGGCAACCCGAAGCAGCCGTTTGTGACGCTGTTGTGGGGGGAGGCTTGAGCGGGAGAAAGAGACGCGGTGGATGGGCGGGGAACCCGGCCTTTTTGGGCTTTTGGAGATGTAAAGGTTGCGTGACCTTTAATGACAGCAATGGATGGCGCGGGATAAGGGGGACAGGTAGAATGTTTCAATTTGATCGGCTTTGGTCAGGAGCGGTATCGGGGTGTCAACATTGGCGGCCTCATTGCAGAACAGCATAATCACTGCGGCGGGTAACTTCTGGCGCTGGTGGCGGGACGAACTCGTCCAGCTTTTGCCGATGACGGTGCGTTCGCGTCTGCAACACCGGCGGTTGTTGCCGGTCGTGGTCTATGGTGAAACGGAGTGGGAATTGTGGGCGCCACGTCTGGAGAGCGGACGCGTTGCCCGGGTCAAGCAAACAGCGCTCGACATGGCCGTCGGTCCGGAGATGCAGCAACTGCGGGCGAGAGCCGCTTTTGCCAAGTTGGCGTCGCCGGTGGTGTTGTCGCTGCCGGCGTCAATGGTTCTGCGGCGGACGCTGGTGTTGCCGGAGGCGCTTGCAGAAAATCTGAAGCAGGCGCTGGCTTACGACCTTGACCGGCATACGCCGTTTCGCGGTGACGAGCTTTATTTCGATGCGCAAATCGTCGGGCGCAACGCCGAGCGCGGGGAAATTCAAGTGGCGCTGGCGGCGGTGCAGCGGGTGCGCGCCGACGCCATCATGGCGCAACTGCGCGAAGCCGGCGCCGAGATCGTGGCGTTGTCGGCGGATCCTCCCGAGAACATCGAATCGAAACTCAACCTGCTGCCGACGGAAGACCGGCCATCATGGGAGCCTTGGCAGCGCTGGGCTGTCTTTGTCGGCGCGTTGTTGATCTTGCTGCTGTTGATCGCCACGATGGCGCTGCCGGTCTGGCAGAAGCGCGCCTACGCGATCGAGGTGCGGCAACAGGCCGATGCGGCGCACACGCGGGCGATGGAAGTTGACCGACTACACAACGAACTCGACCGCTTGGTCGCCGATTACGATTTCATTCCGGAACGCAAAGAGGCGTATCCATCGGCGGTATATATTCTCAACGAAGTTACCAAACTGCTGCCTGACGACACTTGGCTGACGCAGATGGAGTTGAAAAACACGACGGGCAAAGAGGTGCGCCGCGAAGTTTTCTTGCGCGGCGAATCGGCGCACGCCAGCCAGTTGGTGACGGCGCTGGAAGAGTCCGGCTTGTTGACGCAGGCGGCGCCGCGTTCGCCGCTGACCTCGATTCCTGGCGGGGGCGGGGGAGAAATGTTCGACATTGGCGGCCAGGTCAAGCGGTTGCCGGCGCCCGAGCGGATAGCGGTGGCGACAGAGAGCAAGGCTGTGCAACCGCCGATTTTGCCGATAACGCCCCAGCCGGTACCGGCGCCCGCCGCGCCGCCGCCGACTCCACCGGTCGCTGAGTCGGGTCAGCCCGTAGCTGCTCCGGCTCCACCTGTCGTCGCTGTGCCGCCGCCGGTACCGGTGCCAGCAGTGGCAGCGCCGACACCAGTGGTACAAATACCCAAGCCGACACCGGCAAGAACGGTAGTGCCGCGCCCTGCGCCCGTAGCGGCCCCCGTCGTGGTACCTGCCGCGGAAACGGCAGACCACGCCGAGGAAACGGAAGACGGCCATGCGGACGATGTGCCTCACGATGCGGTGGTGGAGGGGGGCGGATGAGCTTCAAAGTCACTCCGATGACGCCGTTGCAATCGCGCGGTTTGGCCGCTGTTTTGCTCATTCTGGTGCTTGCCGGTGTTATTGCCGTCTTCGTGGCGCCGACGCTGGTACTGCACCGCCGCTACGACAATGCTATCGCCCAGCAGCGGGATTTGCTGGAGCGCTACCAGCGCCTGGTCGCGCAAAAACCGCAAGTCGAAGTGGCGCTGGAAGAGGTCAAGCGACATAACGGACGCCGTTTCTTTCTCAAGAACACCGCCACCAATCTGGCCGGCGCCGAGTTGCAGGACTTGGTGCGGGCGGGGATCGAAAGCAGCGGCGGGCGCGTCACCACCAGTCAGAACATCGCTCCGAAAGAGGACGGCGACTACTACAAAATCAGCGTCAACGTCCAGTTTTTTGCAACGACGCCCAACCTGCAAAAAGCGCTTCAGGCACTGGAAACGAAAACGCCGTATCTGGTCATTGACGGCATGACGTTGCGGCCGATGAACGCCAATCGCAATTTCAAACCGGCGCCGGGGCAGGAGCCGGAGATCAACGCGCAAATCGAAGTGTCGGGCTGGGCCTATCGACCGAACGAAAGCGGGGGCGCGTCATGAGTCTGCGGACATTGGCCATCATCGGTGGCGCGCTGGCGCTGTTGCTGGCGGTGACGCTGGTTTGGGAAGCGAACCAAGGGCGGATGTCGCGGCAAAAACCGCCCGAGCCGGCAGTTGCCAAGCCGTTGGAAATCTCGCTGCTGCCGGAATTCAAAACGAGTTCGCTGCAAGAGCGCAAGGAAACCGTCGAGCGGCCGCTGTTCGTGCCGACCCGCCGTCCCGCGCCGCCGCCGGAAGCGGTCGCCGAAGCGCCGAGCAAAGTCGAGCGAGGGCTGTTCGTCTTGTCGGGAACGGCGATTCAGGGACAAACCCGTATTGCGTTTCTGCGTAACGCCAAGGACAATAAACCGAAGACCGTGCATGTCGGCGATGTCGTCGAGGGAATGAACGTTTCCGTGATTACCGCTGACAAAGTGGTATTGACAGCGGGTGGGCAGGAAGAGGAATTGTTGTTGAAAGTGGCGACAGGGCCGAAAGGGGCGGTGACGCCGTCGGCCATTGCGCCACCACCACAGGCACAGCAACAACAGGCACAGCCGCAACCGGGTCAGCCTGCGGTAAGACCGTCGGTGAGGAGAACAACGGCGGCGGCGAGGCAGGCCGCGCAGGCCGCCCCCGTGCAGGCGGTGCCTTTGCCGGGGAATCTGGCAGAGCCGAATCAACAACAGCCGAAAAATAACGGATTTGGACCTTGAGCGAAACGCGAGACGGCAAGAGCGGGTGAGATGGCAAAAGAAATTTTGATAAAGAACGGCAGACTGAAAGGCAATAGGTTTTTTATGAGCCATGGGAAAAACTGGGATGGCGGCGTGGTTCGCCTGGCTTTTTACTGCTTGGGGGTGATGTTGCTATCCTCCTGTGCGACTACCGACAAAGACGCGCCGGTCGGTGTCGATGCGCGCACGGCAGAAACGCTCAGAAGCAGTGCGGCACCTTACTCGCAGGCGCTGGCCGAAACCGCCGACCGCGTCAAAACCGGCGCCGACGATGAGGATCGCTCCAAGGTTTTCAAAGGCAGCGGCATCATGGTCAAGGGGCAGATGGAGGGAGGCGTGGTGCCGCCTGTGGCGGTGACGCCGTCGGCCGGAGGCAGCGGCAACATCGTGCTGAATTTCGAGGCGGTCGATTTGCGCGAAGTGATCCGCAACATCCTAGGCGACATTCTGGGTGAAGCGTACCTTATCGACCCGACCGTCAACGGGCAAGTGACGATTCGGACGACCTCCGGCATTCCGCGCGAGGCGCTGTACGCGACACTCGAAACCCTGTTGCGCATGAACAACGCGACGATGATCAAGGAAGCGGGCGTTTTCAAAGTGCTGCCGGCCGCTGTTGGCGTCAAGGGCAGCGTGACACCGCAACTGGGCAGCTCGCAACGGCCGTTGCCGAAAGGCTTTTCGGTGCAAATCGTGCCGTTGCGCTATGTGGGCGCCAGGGAAATGACGAAAATCCTGGAGCCGTTTGCCCGAGATGCACAGGCTTTGCGTGCCGACGAGATGCGTAACCTGATCATTCTTTCCGGCACCGAACTGGAACTGCGTCACCTGCTCGAAACCATCGAAATGTTCGACGTTGACTGGATGGGGGGCATGTCGGTCGGCATCTACAAACTGAGGAACATCGAAGTAAAAGGATTTACGCAGGACATCCAAACGGCACTCAACACAACCGACGGCGGCGGCTTCTTCAGCGCGGTGAAATTCATCCCGATCGAACGGCTGAATTCGTTGATGGTGATAGCGGCGAATCCCGGGCAATTGGAAGGGGTCAAAACATGGATCGACCGGTTTGACGATGACGAGAGCTCGGAAACACCGCGGCTCTACGTGTATAACCTGAAGTATGCCCGCGCCGACAAACTGGCGCCGTTGTTGCAACAAGCGTTTACCGGCAAAAACACCGCGCCTTCCCGGGTGCAACCGGCGACTACCGCGCCGGGAACGAGACCGGTGACGATGATGGGCGCGGGCAATCTTCCCGGGACGAGCACCGGGCGCACGGCAACGACCGGAACGCGGCCGGCCACGCCAACCGCATCAACTGCCGCCACGCGACAGCAACAGGCAAGTACGGCAGCAGGCACAGCGGCTCGGCCGGGAACGGTACCGGGGCGCCCCGGCGCTCCGGGGGCGGGTATGGGAATCGCACAGGATATTCAAGTCGTTGCCGATGAAGACAATAACGCAATTCTGATCGTTGCCACGCCGTCCGAGTACGCGCTGGCCGAGCAGGCGCTGAAAAAGCTCGACGTACCGCAACGGCAAGTCGTGATCGAGGTGACGATGGCAGAGGTGACGTTGACGGACAACATCAGCATCGGCTCCCAATGGTGGTTCACGGGGACGGGGACCAATCCCAGCGGAGGCTTGGGGCCCAATGTGACGCCGGACGCCGCCAAATTTGCCAGTAACACATTTAATTTGATCATCAGCCGTTCGAAATTTGATGCGTTCTTTACCGCGACGGACAAGGCGGGCAATGTCAAAGTGGTGGCCAATCCGCATATCGCGGCGCTGGACAATCAGGAGGCGACCATCAACGTGACCAATCCGACGCCGATATTGACTACCTCTTATGGAGGAAATTACACCGGCGACGGCTATCAAACGCAAAACTATACCTATATCGAGCCGGGCGTAATCGTCACGATCAAGCCGCGCATCAACGATGGCGGCAACGTCAGCATGGAAGCCAGCATCGAATTCAGCGCCATTCAGGGAGCGGCGCCGACGGACGGAAGGGCGCCGCCTCTGTTGAAGCGGTCGGTTTCTTCGCAGTTGATGGTGCCTTCCGGCAGTACGATGGTGATCGGCGGCCTGATTCGTGATGACAGACAGACCGGCACCGAAGGGTTCCCGGGGCTGTCGAGAATTCCCTTGCTGGGGGCGTTGTTCGGGACGCAAAGCTGGGGCAACACACGCACTGAACTGATCATTTTCCTGACGCCGCGCGTCGTTGAAAACGACGAAGATCGTCGTGCGATAATTCAGGACTTGCGTTACCGGATGGACAATCTGGAAGGGTTGTTTCAGGACAGCAAGGCGCTGCCGACCGATTTGTTGCGGCAAGGGGAGATCCTCAGCAGGCCAGACAACGTGAAAGAAGACGTCGTTCCTGCCGTGCCGCCGAGCCATATGCGGACGCCTCCGCCGCCACCCAGGGCGGTGGCACCGGAAGCGCCGCCGCGGCCGCCGTCTGCGGTTGCTCCGGCAGTCGCCCCAGCGCCAACACCTCCGGCGGCACCGGCCACGTCTTCCCAACAGCCGACGCCTGCCGCGCCGCCGACATCCTCGTTTGGCCCAGTGGCTCCGCGGCAGCCTGCCGCGCCGACAACGCCACCGGCCGCGTCTTCCCAACAGCCGACGCCGGTTCCGGCTCCCGCGCCTGAACCCGTCGCCTCGCAACCGGCTGCGCCGACAGCGCCATTGGCGGTGCCGGCAGCGACCCCGCAGCCATCTTCGACGGGAACCATAAGACCGGCTCGGCGGCCTATGCCTTCTGCAGCGCCGGCTTCCGCGCCGACAGCCACACCGCAACCGCCGACACCAGCCGCAACTTCTGCCACCCCGGAAGCTGCTTCACAGCAGTCTGCCCCTGCACCTGCCACGACCCCTGCTGCTGTGCCGCCTACACGCCGTCCCGCCGCTTCGAGGCCAACCGTGCAAACGCCGACTACGCCGCCGACCACATCGGAAGCTACTTCGCAACCGACCGCACCGGCTCCAACAGCGACGCCGACCGCTCCCGCTGCTTCTTCTCCTCAGTCGCCCACCCCACCCGCTACAACGCCGCCCCCCGCAGCGACGCCTTCCGCACCGACCCCGGCATCTGCTCCGGCGTCTGCTGCCACGCAGCCAGCTACACCGGCGCCGACACCGCCACCGCCAGCCGCTTCCCAGCCGCCTGCGCCCGCGGTAACGCCTGCACCTAAACCGCCGCCCGCTTCGCAACCGTCGGCTTCAATAGCGCCTGTTCCCGGGCTTGGGAGCGCCAACCGTCTCCCCGCCGTGCTTCCACAAAGAGAGAATGGCGGAGCAACGGGCGCATTGAGAATGATAAAAGGGCAATAAACCGCTTTAGCACCGCTGTTTTTGAGGCAGCGGTGAACTGATATGGCCGTGCGGGGAAAAGTAAAAAAGAGTTTTTATCTATTGACGGAAGAGAAAGGGCTGATTATCCTCTAGCCCTTTGAAGCAAAGCTCAAGAGAAAACATGAAGTCCTCAAGTGCAAGAATGATGGAATACGCCGGAAAAGCGCTGGTTAGCGTCTGGCTGGCCGGGTTATTGGCGCTGACCGGATGTGTGACGACATCCTCTTCCCCGGATGCCTCTTCAAAAGAGGAACTGACCCCGGAACGGCAGGCCGAGATCGTCAAAAGGCGCTTTCAGGAACGCTGGGACGCGCTAATTGCGAAAGATTATGCCAAGGCGTACAGCTACCTCTCCCCTTCGACGCGGGCGTTGGTGCCTCAGGAACAATTCACCGCCCGCTTTTCCAGAGGGAACTTCAAAAAGGCGGAATTCAAGGAAATAGCTTGCAAGGAAGACGTCTGCGAGGTTAGTTTTCTCCTGACTTATGACCATGCCGCCATGAAGGGCGTTGTAACGCCGACGGGGGAAAAATGGTTTTTCCGGGACGGAGAGGCTTGGTTCAACCTTCCGGACTAGGGGCAGGTGTTACGAAAATGAGACAGGGAGGCGGTAGAAAAGGTTTTTGTTTGAGGGTTTGGGTTTGTAAGGCAGCAAGAGATGTAATAAAATGGCCCTGCTGTTGGGCTTAAAGTGATCACTTTAGATAGCAACTTATAGGAGTTTTACTCTATGAATACATTCAAGAAGAAAGCACTCTATTCCGCTTTGGCGGGTCTGGGTGTGATTGGCATGGTTGGATCGGCGCAAGCCGTGAACCTCAACCCGGACGGGTTGGGTCAAGTTCTGATTTATCCGTATTACACGGTTCGCGCCAACGCGGACGGTAATGCGTTTAACTCTCTGATCTCGGTTGTCAACACGACGGACAAGGCGAAGGCCGTCAAGGTTCGCTTCTTGGAAGGCAAGGCCTCTCAGGAAGTTCTGGACTTCAACCTCTACCTGTCGCCTGAAGACGTATGGGTTGCCGCTGTCACTCCGACGGCGGAAGGCGCCAAGATTACAACGCCGGACACTTCGTGTACTGCGCCGATGATTCCCGCTGGTGGTGAAGAGTTCAGGCTTTGGCAGTATCAGGGCGACTTAGAAGACCAGACCTTGGACCGTACCCGTGAGGGCTATGTCGAAATCATCGAAATGGCCGACATCGTGAATCCTAGCCCCACGTTCACAGCCGTGAAACATGCGACGTACGATGGTGTATGGCGTCCGGGTAATTGCGCGGCTGTTCAAGACGACGGATCGACGCCTGCTTGGGTCAACACGGATCTGACGACCGGAACCGGCAAGCTGTTCGGTAGCATGACGCTGGTCAACGTGAACGAAGCGCAAGACGTGGCGTTTGAAGCGACGGCGCTGGACGCGTTCAACAACTCGGGCCACCTCTGGGCGGCTTCGGGAAGCATCTTCCCGAACCTTAGCGAAGTTGACCCGGCGGTAGCGGTTGTGGTGAACGGGAAGAACGTTTACATCACCGACTGGACCCCTAACCCTGTTGACGCGGTGTCGGCGGTGCTGATGAACCAAACGGTTTATAACGAGTATGTGTTGCATACCGAAACGGCCTCGAAGACCGACTGGGTCGTTACCTTCCCGACCAAGTCGTACTACTATGACCTCGACCAGATAACCGGGATCAGGTATGTGGATCGCCTCTTCCAGCGTAACTTCATCAAGGGCGGCGCCTGCGATGATCTGAGCATTGCTCGCTTTGACCGCGAAGAGCGTCGTCCGACACAGTCTGGTGACTTCTCGCCGAGGCCACCGACGGGCACCAACTCGCTGTGCTGGGAAGCCAACGTCGTGACCTTTGGTGCTTCGGGTACGGCTTCGTTGCTGAATGCGCAGAACCGTGTGACGTTGCCGATGCCGTATGATTCTGGCTGGGCGAAGTTCACCTTCACGCCGCCGACGGCGCCGGCCACTTTCCATACACTGACAGCTAATACCGCCAACACGAAGCTCGATTTGTCGGGATCGACGCCAGTGGTGACGAACCCAACCTCTGTTGTCTTCAGCGGTTTGCCGATGATTGGTTTTGCTGCTCAGGAGTTCAATAACGGCACGGTGCAAGTTGGTGGCAACAACGTGTGGTCGAAGTACACTGGCCGCATTGCACATCGCTTCTCGAAGCTCATCACTCCGTAAGCGTTGTTTTTCTTGCTATGAAAAAAATGGGAGCTTCGGCTCCCATTTTTTATATTGGAAGACGTATTGACGTTTCTCTAGAGCCGTTTTGATCTAAATGAATACATTCCTGCGACGGCATGTCGTGCTTTACACCCCTCTCCCCTTGAGGGAGAGGGGCTGGGGGAGAGGGAGGGGGGACAATCGCTTCTCCCCCCTCTCCCGCCCCTTCGGGGCACCCTCCCCCTCGAGGGGCAGACTGTTCATCTTATATTGATTTTGTACTGTTTGCGATGAAAGAACAATAGCAGCGTATCGTTCAACGCCTCAAAGCTTTTACTGTATCTCTTACTTTTCCTGTTAAATCTGGCAAGGTTGTCTCTGATGCTGCTATTGATGCTCTCGATTAAGTGTGTTTGTGATTTGCCCGGCGCTATTCTGTGCAACCCTGATATTCCTATCTTGGCAAATACATCAGAGTAGCAACTGTTTCCATCTGTGTAGATACGCGCTATTTTGCCAACCGTCTTTTTCGTCGCATGATAAAGCGCCGCTGCACATTGGCTTGCCGTTCCTATGATATACGCAACAACCTTGCCCGCCCTTCTAGAATAAGCAAGCCATATTTGAATTCTTGAGCCCCTTTTTTTACACGAGTATAGATCTCGTCCATCTCGATGATGCTTGGTATTTCGCCATCTTCCAGCAGAGCCTCTGCTTCTTGTAGCTGCCGGCGCAGATTTTGCGCGAATTCCCGTATCCACCGATTGGGCATCGACACAGAACACCCCATGAAAAGTGCGCTTTTCCGAATGCCTACATTATTCAAATACATCTGCAAGAAGCGCTCTTTATCAGCGTAAGTAAATTTTCGGACTTTGTCGCTAAAAGCTCTGCGGCATTCTTTGCAAAGATACCGCTGAGAGCCTTTGTAAGAACCGTTCTTTACGCAGTTTGCGCTTCCGCAATGGGTGCATTGCATAAGTATCCCTCCTTCGCCCTAAGGAGGATTATATCTCCCACTACCGGTAATCCCCCCACAAAAGTGAGCCGATTGAAAGTAGAATTTTCCATGCTGTACAGATGAGAGGAAAGTTCACATGAAGAAATCGAGATTTAGCGACAGCCAGATAGTCGGGATACTGA